>NZ_DASWYS010000048.1:0-11489 GCF_036404855.1 Roseateles sp. | reverse complement strand
GGAGGCGGCGGCGCTTGGCATCCAGTGGTACCCGTTTCAATCCGCGCCCGTCGTTGATGACGGGCGGTGTGTACGGGGGGCTGCGGTTATCAGCCCTCGAGCTGGTTTCAATCCGCGCCCGTCGTTGATGACGGGCGGTGTTTCGCACACAACGCCGCCAGGCCAGCCGCCACTGTTTCAATCCGCGCCCGTCGTTGATGACGGGCGGTGTCACCCACCCCCATCACGCCCTACGGCCCGCCGCCGTTTCAATCCGCGCCCGTCGTTGATGACGGGCGGTGTGTCGCCGTTTTGCTTTTCTGGCCGTGGGAAAGCAGTTTCAATCCGCGCCCGTCGTTGATGACGGGCGGTGTCGTCCGGGCCGCAGGCCTTGACGATCAGGCCGCGGTTTCAATCCGCGCCCGTCGTTGATGACGGGCGGTGTGCCGTCATTGCAACTACCTGACGGGGCAGTGCAATTGTCCGCACTTGCGCGAACCTGCCAATCCTGCGATCCAGATGTCGATTGAAACTCTCGGGGAAAGCTGGAAACAGCTGTTGGATCATCGATTTGCGGTGCGCGCGAACTCCAGGCCAAAGCCTCGGGTGCTTCAGGTTCGCGGCTGGGAGCCTGACCAAGTTTCGATCAAAGCACGAGTGGACCTTCAAAGTCGACGGCCTTGAACTGGCCGTACTCCCTCACCTCGGCGCCGCGTGTCTCGGGCAGCCGATAAATGCGCAGACAGTCCTGCTTGTCGTTGATTTCGGCTAGAAGCCTGCGCTCAAGCGTTTCCATCTGCGCCAAATCGATCTGGCATTCGAAAACCGACTTCTGCACACGCTGGCCGCTGGCTTCACAGAGCTTAGCGACCCTGCGCAGACGACGTCGGCCTTCCTTCGTCTCCGTGTTGACGTCATAGCAGACGATCACCAGCATGGCGCCCTCATTTGATCAGGAAGGGCACATAGGTGCATGTCTGGCCATCAGCGTTGATCTCCTCACGCACGGCGCGCGCCAGCAACCGGGCCTGGATCAGGGGAATCAGTCCCTGCGCCACAGGCTGCGACAGCAACGGATGCTGAAGCAGTTCCTGCTTGCGCTCCTGAAACGCCACCAGAACTCCTTTGCGTGCATCGGTGTGCATGCTGAAGGCGCCGCCCTCACGCTCAAGGAAGTCGTCGGCACGAAGCTGCTGTCGATTGATGAGCGTCAACGCCAGGCGTTCGGCCTGGGGGCGGAACTCTTCCATCAAGTCCAGCGCCAGAGCAGCACGGCCCGGCCGAAGGGCGTGCAAGAAGCCGATCTGCGGGTCCAGTCCTGCCGCTTCCAGCGCGCTGCGGCAGTCGTTCATCCATAGGCTATAGAGGAAGGACAGCAGCGCGTTCAAGCGATCACGTGGCGGGCGGCGGCTGCGGCCGCCCTGCATGCTGAAGTGCTCGCGCGCATCGAGGCGCACCAGCAGGCTCAGTCCGGCGAAGTGCTGCCGTGCCGCTTCGCCTTCGATGCCGCGAATGGCATCCAGCGTGGCGCTGTCTGGCAACGCGCGCAGGCTGGCCGCGAGGTTCTGGGCCTGCCGGGTCAGGCTCGCTGCGTCTGCCTCGGTGCGTGCCTCGCGCGCGCCGCGCAGCAGCAGACTGCGGGCATTGCGAATCTTGCCGGCGACGAAGCTGCGCGCCAGCGGCAGCGTGCGGTCCATCTGGGCTATGGCCCGGTGCTGCGCTTGCCGCAGCAGCACGTTGCCGGCGGTCGGGCCTTCCAGCCGGGCCTGGAACCGCCCGTTTGCGTCGAGCAGCACCAGCGCGATGCCCTGCTGGGCCAGCTGATGCATCAGCGGCGTGGACAACTGGATGTGCCCGAAGCAGACCACGGCCGCCAGGTGCTGCAGCGGCACGCGCAACTTCAGCGTCTGATCCTGCTCGATGGCCAGCGTCTGGTTCTCCAGCCGCAGATAGGTATCGGGCGTGGTGAGGTACAGCGTGTTCAGCAGATGCATGGCCACCTCAAAGATCGGCGTCGGGCTCGAACAAGTGCTGCCGGGCCTGGGCCAGCGCCGGCGATTGCGCAGCCGCGGGCTGGCAGCGGTCCAGCAGCGAGCAGGGCTTGCAACGCTGCTGCGCCAGATCTCCTGCCAGCGGCGCGGGCAGCCGGCCCGACGCGATCTGCGCCGCAACGGCGTGGCGCGTGGCGACGACCTCGGCGCGCAGCGCGTCGGTGATGGGCACCACGCGCCGGCGCTTGCTGCTGGCGTAGAAGATCGCGCCTTCCTGCACGGCCCGCCCGGTCATCTCCTGCAGGCACAGCGCCTGCGCTGCGAGCTGCAGGTCGTCACAGGCGGCGATGCCTGCCGCCTTGTTGCGCGAGCCCTGCTTGTATTCCACCGGGTAGGGCGTGCCGTCGGGCAGGAACTCCACCGCATCCGCCTTGCCGATCAGGCCCAGCCCGTCGTGCCATAGGGGCAGCGCCCGCTCCACGCGCCGGCCGCGCTCGGTCTGCAGGCCGGGCTGGTCCACCTGTGCATGCAGCGCATTGCCGCGCAGCGTGTGCAGGTTGTCATCGAACACCTGCTCGATGTGGATCAGCCCGCACTGGCGCGGGCAGTAGGCCCAGTGCTGCAGGGCGGAAAGAGGGATGGGGTCGTCGGCGTCCATCCCTTGGCACCTCAGCCGATGCGACGCAGCAGCTTCACGCCATTCGGCAGGTCGGCGTCGTTCACGCTCACCTCGTAGTCCGCAAAGCTGCGCGGGGCGGTGACGCCGTCTTTCAGCTTGATCGCGACACGGTCGAACAGGCTGTGGGCGTGGGCGTTGCCCAGTTCGCTGTCGTGCTGGAAGACCAGCAGCCCGCGCGTGGACATCTCGCCGCGCGCCGCCGAACGGTCGTGCTCGAACATCTGCTCCAGCCCTTGCATCAGCAGCTCCAGGTCTTCTGCCGAGAAGCCGGTCTGCTTCGCCAGGAAGGCCGACACGAAACCGTGCGAGCGGTACAGCGCATAGGGCACGGTGTGCTTGCGGCCCATGGTGCGGTTGTCGCCCTCCTGCTTGTCTGCCTCGGCCTGGGTGGCCACGGCCATGCGGGTGATGGCGTGCTCGCTGGCGACGATGGGGTCGGCCGAGCGGGCGAAGGTCATCTGTACCGGGCCGCGCACCTGGCCGCAGTTGACGCCGGTGGACATGACGGCGCCGAAGGTACGCACGTCGAAGAAGTTCTGGCAGATCCAGGCGCGGGCCTTGTCCACGCTGTCGGCGCTGCCCTTGCGCTTCTTCTTGGCCTTGGGGTCGTCGTCGCCGCCAAGTTCTTCAGAGGCGCCGATGGCTTCATAGGCCTTGCGGTGCGTCTGCTCCAGCACCGCCTTTTCCTTGATGTAGACGTCGTAGGGCGGCTGCGCGCCTTTGACGAGCTGGACGAAGTTGCGCAGCTTGCGCTTCAGGGCCACGTCGGTCATCAGGCCGTGGCCAGTCTCCGCATCGATGCGGGGCATGTTGCCGGCATCGGGGTCGCCGTTGGGGTTGCCGTCCTTCACGTCGAAGAGCAGGACGAAGTCGAGGCGGCCGGTGATGGGGGTGCTCATGGTTGTTCTCCCTGGGGTTGGTCGGTGCTGGTGTCGGTGTCGGTCTTCTTGGTGAAGAAGGCCTGGCGCTGGTGGTAGTAGCCGAGCGCGAACTCGCCCTGCTCTGCCAAGCTGAGCTGGCGCGGGAAGCCGGTGAGCGGCGCGAGGATCTCGCCGATCAGCTTCTCGAAGTAGCTGCTGAAGCTGTCGCTGAGCTTCTTGAGGTGGGCGTTCTTCAGGCGCAGCAAGGTGGTGAACACCGTCACCGGCGTGGTTGATGCCGCACCGTAGTAGCGGTCGCGGATGGTCGCGTTGATGCCGGGCAGCGCCTGCTCCTGGATGCGCTCCAGCGTGGCGAAGAGCCGGCCCAGCCGGTAGGCGGGTGCGGGGTTGTCCATGTCCAGGGCCTCCTTGAATGTTTGTGGTGGACGGGTGGGGTCGGATGCGGCGCGTGCGCGCCGGTTCAGCCATGCCTTGAGCACACAGGCGCGCAGATAGCTCACGTCCTGTTCGGCCTTGCAGCGCTGCACGGCGACGTTGAGCAACCCCGCTGGCAACGGGCGGCCTTCGAGGATGGCGCGCATCCACTCGCCGGCCAGGCGCGGCGGGATGTTGTCGGCCTTGCCTTGCAGTGCCAGGCTGGTGAGCAGGCGAAAGATCGACGGCGTCTCGGGGTCGCCGTCGTAGCGGCGGGCCACGCGGATGTCATCGAAGTGCTGCACCAGTCGCGGAGCCAGGTCGGCGAAGGGCACGGCCGGCAGCCAGAAGCGGATGCTGATGCGCGCCGCGTTGGGCGACAGGCCCAGCACGAAGAAACGCGTGTCGCCAACGGCCTGCGGCATCTGCCCCGAGCGCACCGTGTTGAACAGCGCGCGCACGGCATCGCGGTTCTTGTCGGGGTTGTCGGCCTCGGCGAAGAGATCGGCCAGCGTGAACTCGCCATCGAACGGGTGTGGTGCTTCCGCCCAGAAGACGGTGGACGCATCGCCCACCTGGATGCGGTTGCGCGAGTCGCGGTCCAGCAGCGCGTTCAGCGCCGTGGTGTACGCGAACACGGCGGCCTCGCCCACCGGCGCGTTGAGACCTTGCTCCTTGCCGTAGGAGTTGAAGGCGCCGAGGTTGAAGGAGACGATGTTGGCACCCATGGTCTGTGCGCCCCACACGCCCTTGATGGCGCCGTGCAGGCGGGCCACCGGGCGCGGCGCGCCTTCCACCAGGCAATGGGCCAGCGCCCCTGGCGCCTGAGCCGCAGCCAGCGCGCGGATGGCGGCCTGCACGGCGGGGCGCTGGCAGATCAGCACACCCGCATCGCCTTGCAGCTCGAAGCTCACTAGCGCATTGCCCTGCAGCATCTCCTCCCAGTGTGGCGCGGTGCGCAGCACGTCGAGCTGGGGCGCCTGCAGGAAGGCCAGCAGGGCGCTGAGGCCTGCATCGTCATCGGCGTGCGGCGCGAGGGCCTGCACCCGGGCCAGGAAGGCGGCGGTCTGCTCGGGCAGGCGGGGAGCCTCCGCCTTGGCGCTGACGCCAAGCGTGTACTCCGCCGTGTCCCACAGCAGATTGGCCGCCACGCCCGACGTCTTCTTGACGCCTTGCGGCACGAGAAAGGTCTGGGCACGCAGCTTCTTGCCATCCGGCCGGCGGGTGTCGCGCAGCAGCACGGGGCTGCCGTCGGCCCGCAGTTCGACGATGAAGGGAATGTCCTTGTCTTCAAGGCCGGGCGAAGGCAGCCGGCGCGCCGGATCGGGGTCGCGGCTGCGACGCTCGTAGAGCTGGGCGAGGGCTTGCAGGATCATGCGGCGGCCTCCTCGAAGGCGGGCACGGCGATGACGCCGGCCTGCATCTGCGCGCGGAAGAAACGCGGCTGCGGCGAGGCGAGGTCGGTGAAGTCCAGGTCGTGCAGCATCCAGCCCAGGTCGCGGGTCTCGGCGATGGGTGTCGGCTGCGCGGTGCCGGGTTTCACCAGGCGCACGTCAGCCGCGAACTCGCGGCAGCCCAGGTAGGGCTGGTTGACCCACTGGCCCTTGGCGGCGCGGCGCAGGAACATCTCCTCGTACTTCTGGCGCGGCTCGCCGTTGCGCACGTCCAGCTCGGCATGCAGGCGGTAGGTCACATCGCGCAGGAACAGGCCGGCACGCTGCTGGCGTTCGTCTTCGACGTACAGCGCCAGATGACCCTCGCCGGCATTCATCGCCTGCTGCACATTGCTGGCCGAGATCACGGCGCCGACCTCGTTGCGGCGCAGGTTCATCCAGCGGATGGGGCTCAGCACCTCGATGCGCGTCACCCGCCATCGGATGGCGGGCTTCCACAGGATGGCCTCGAAGATGGCGCGGGCAGCCGAGGGGGTGATGACGTCGTAGCTGACCCGCTCCACCTTCATCTCGGGGCGGGTGAAACAGGCGAAGTCGCCTGCGGCTTGCAGGCAGAAGCTCTGTGGCATGGGTAACTCCCTGAATGTCGCGATCTTGGGTCGCGTATGTGAAACGCTACTGCACCAGGGTCATCGCATCCAGAGGGTTACCTCGCGGAAGCAGACCGAACCTGCGGTCGTAGCGGGTGTCGTCTTCAAGCAGATAGAGGCCGCAGGCCAGGCCCTTGACGGCGCCGCTGCTCAGCAGGTCGTTCAACTGATGCTGGCGGATGGTGAGCACATAGCGCTGCACGCTACGCAGCAGCCAGCGGTCGGCCTCGCCGGCTTCGAGCTTGGCGATCAGCGGCGCGAGCTGGTCGTGGCCGTCCATCAGCCGGTTCAACGGGATGAGCAGCGAGACCTGGCCCTCGTCGTCGATGAGGCGGAACCTGTCGGCCGCGCTGCGGAAGCTGAATTCCATGGGGCCGCTGCGCTCGTCGAGCAGTTCGGCGATGCGGTGCTGGTCGAGATCCTGCTTGGCATAGAACGCCTGGAAGTAGCGTTCGAAGGCGGCCGGCGCGAGCGCGTCGGGCAGGCCCTCGGCATGGAGGCTGCGTGTGGTGTCGGCCGCGTTGCGCAGCAGCGCCAGCGGCTTGGGGATGGGGCGCACGATGACATGCACGTCGCCGCGCGCTCGGCGCCCCTCTCGGTTGCAGCGGCCGGCAGCCTGGGCGATGGAGTCCAGCCCCGCGAGGGCGCGCCAGACGACGGGAAAGTCCACGTCCACGCCGGCTTCGATCAGCTGTGTGCTGACGACGTGCAGCGGCACCTGCGCCTTCAGCAGCTCCCGCACTTCGGCGATGACCTGGGCACGATGTGCGCCGCACATGGCGGCGCTGAGGTGGCGGGTGCTGTCGCGCGGCAGCAGCTTGGCCAGTTCCATCGCGTCGGCGCGGGTGCTCAGGATGGCCAGCGCGCGGGGTTCCTGCAGCAGTCGCTCGGCCAGGGCTGGCAGCTCGGTGACGGTGTTCAGGTCGGCCGGCCAGTGGATCTCAGTGCGGCGCAGCGCGTCGAACAGCGGGCCGGGCTCGACGATGGCGCGGGGCGCTGGCAGGCCGCGCAGCGCTTGGCAAGGGTCGAAGGCCCTGCGGCTGGTCAGCACCGGCTGGGTGGCGGTGCACAGCACGAGGCTGATGCGATAGCGGGCCAGCAACACGTTCAGCGTGTCGAGGATGGGCTGCAGGAACTCGGGTGGCAGCATCTGCGCCTCGTCCAGCACGATGACGCTGCCGGCCAGCCGGTGCAGCTTACGGCAGCGCGAGGTGCTGGCGGCGAACAGCGACTCGAACAGCTGCACGTTGGTGGTGACGATGAGTGGTGCGTCCCAGTTCTCGCAGGCCAGGCGCGAGGCGGTGGTGTCGCTGCCGGGCGCGCCCTCGGCCTGGCTGTGATGCTCGATGACCTGCCCGTCGTCGAAGATGCCGGCGAACACGCTGGCCGTCTGTTCGATGATGCTGGTGTAGGGAATGGCGTAGACGACACGCCGCAGGCCGTGCCGGCGGGCGTGCTCCAGCGCGAAGGCCAGCGATGACAGCGTCTTGCCGCCGCCGGTGGGCACGGTAAGGGTGAACACGCCGGGGGGCTGGGCGGCTTGCGCGAGGCAGGCCTGCTGCACCTGGGCGCGGGCGCGCATCACGGGTGTACCGGCCTGGCCGCCGGCCTGCACGCGGCTCGCCAGGCCGGCAAGGTGGGCCTGCAACTGTTCGGCATAGCGGGCGATGGGCGGGAAGTTGGCGCGGCGGTTGGCCTTGTCGGCGTCGAAATGGGATTCGGTGTCGAGGAAGTCCGCGTCCACCAGGGCCGAGAACAGCATGCGCAGCGCCAGCGAGTGAGCCATGGGCTCGGACGGGCCCAGCAGTGCGCGGGCGGCGGCGATGAGTGTGGCGGCGTCGGGGGAGGGGCGCAGCGTTTCGCCGGCTTCGGCCAGGCCTCGCAGCGCTTCGTCGTACTCGGTCTTGGCGGCGGCATCGGCCAGGCGAGGCGCCAGGCCGCCGTGGCCGTCCTGGGGCTGCCAGTCGGCCAGGCCCGCGTGGTGGCCGGCGATTAGGTACTGCAGGACGCGCGCCAGGGCGTCGGCGCTGCGGGCATCGAGCAGGCGCTCGAACTCGGCCCGGGCATGCAGGGCTCCGGCGGCGGAGTGGGTCTTCTCGGCGCCGGGGGCGCGGCCTTCGATGTGGGCGTCGGGGTTGCGGCGGATGTGCCGCTGGAAGCCGGGCCGGGCCTTACCCAGGTCATGCCAGGCGCCGGCCAAGCCGGCCCAGAGCGTGTCGCCCCATGCGGACGAGAACTCGGCGGCCAGTGTGGCGACCTTGCCGAGGTGTGCCATCAAACCGTGCCAGTCCTTGTCGTCGTTTTGGCTGTGTGCAATCAACATTCCAAAGCCTTGATACGCGCAGTGGGTGTCAGCTTATGGGGCAAGTAGCTCACCAGATGAGCCAAGCAGCTTATGTAGCCTGGTGGTTTCCCGAGGGCAACCGAAGATCGCCTTCTATAGTTTCCCCATGCCCGAAGGCCGGCCTCAGCCCCTCGCCGCTCAATCTGGCGTTGCCAATTGAGCGTCCATCTCATCGCCAGCTAACAATACATCCAACCGCACACCCAGACGCTCCCACGCGTCGCGCTTCTCAGCTTCGTAGTCATGATGCAGATAAGCCCGACGGACCCTGCTGCCAGCCATCACGTGGTTCTGGCATCGATCGATCAGATCGAGTGACACGCCTAGCAGCTGCATCATGGTGGCGCCAGTGCGCCGCAAGTCATGCGGCGTCCACGCCCCCGCCCTGCCCCCGGACAACATAAGCGAGTTGTCATGCTTGCGATGCGTCAGCGGCCCCGCCCGCTTCTTGAACTGTGTCTGGCGATCGCCGATTTGCTTGGACACGCTCTTGACGCAAACGTGGTCCGCTGGCGCCTCACCCGTCGCCGATCGGGCCGGAAAGCAGAACGCCGTGTCGCCGGTCAACGCATAAAGCGCCTTGAACTGCCGCAGCGCGAATGGCTGTGAATGCCGTCGAGGCCGAAAGCCGGCGGGATGACCACGGGCTTGCTGATCCCGTCGATGTTGTGGCGCGGGTCAAATTTCCCCTTGCCCCAGGAATTGAAGACCGCCTTCGCGGCGGCATCCAGCGCGGGAGACAGCGCGATGATGGCGCCGGGGTTCAGGTCCCGGTTGGGCCAGCCATCCAGGCGCTTGCCGATGCCCCGGGGCAAAGGAGTTGTCGACCGTCGAATGGCACAGCGCGCAGGTGATGCCGACTCGCTTGAGCACATCCTGGCCGTTGACGGTTTCCACCGTGCCCTTGACGCCAATGACCGCGTCGAGCTTCAACAAGGCGACTGTAGTTGCCGGGCTCGTGAGGCTGATGCTGCCAGACTGGATGCCCTGCACCACGGCGGCCGGAAGCGCATCCGCGTCCACCTTCAGGCCCACCAACAAGGCCGTTGCCGGATCCACGACAGCGCCGATGACCTCATTCATCTTCAGCTTGTCAGTCCAGAATATCTCGTCTCCAAAGGTGTCGGACCGGAAGATCTGCTTGCCCTGCGCGACCAGCACCGCCGGATCGACCGCAGGCGGATCGTCGGAGCCACCACCGCACGCCGCGGCAATGGCTGCAATGGCCACCATCGTGCCCACAATCATGACGACACGAGTTCCGGGCGGGGGTCGATAGGACGTCCTCGTGCTCTCCACGGCTCGTCGGTGTCGGACTTCAGTCGTTTCCTCTTGCATGGTTCGGCGCCTTTCGTTGGTGAGGCATTGCGGGGCGTTGGAGGTTGTTTCGAGAACCGTCTTGACTCATCGGTGACTGGGCCCCAAGGAGCGGCACTCCGCGCTGTCGTTGGCGTGCCGCAGATAGGCGATGAGGTCGGCACGGTCCTTGGCATCGGGGACGCCGTCGTAGGTCATCGTGGTGCCAGGCACGGCTTTCATCGGCCGCGCCAGGAACCAGTCGAGCGTCTTCTCGTCCCAGGTAATGCGTGAACTCTTCATGGCTTGGGAGTAGGCGAAGCCGGGCACGCTCCCGGCCCGCCGGCCCAGCAGGCTGCAGTGACGAGGCGCCACCCGGTCGTAGGCCAGCGCATGGCAGGCCATGCAACGCGCGTAGACCTGCTCGCCGCGCCGTTGATCGGGCGCGGACTGCGCCGCGCTGGCAATGACAAGGGCCAGTGCGCTGGCAAGCCATGACCGGCGCATACTCATGACACGAAGGCCGAGGGCACGGGCGTGTCGCCCAGTGCATTGCGCAGGATGGCCCAGTGCATCGCTTCGTCGCCCAGGATGCTGGCGGCGGCCTTTGCCAGATCGCGGTTGCCAAACAACGGCACGGCGCCCAGGTAGGCGCTTACGGCACCTTGTTCCAGCTTGGCCGCGAAGCGCAGCACATCGGCCTGCGACTTCAACTGGCTGACCGGGAAGTTGTAGCTGGGCTTGGCAAGCACAGGCTTGCCACCCAGCCTTTCCACCGTCTTGGCCAGCACCTCGGCATGCTCCTTGTGGTGGCCCTGGAAGGTCACGGCAAGATCCAGCACGGGCTTTTGCAGCAGCTTGCTATCCGCGCCCAACTGGTAAGCCGCGATCGCCTCGAGCTCGGCGCCGAGCGCGGTGTTCAGGATCTGGATGTCCTGGGGCGCTCCGCCACCGGACTGCGCGGCGAGTGCGTCCTTGCCGGCCAGCAGCGCGACCGCTGCACCGGAAAGGACAAGGCCGGAATGGCCGAGAAAGAGGCGGCGGGCCGCGGTGGGGTGAGGCATCTGCAGGAAGGACATGGCTTCTCCTTTAGGGTGTCATCGAGACCGGGTGTGAAACCCGGCCCAGGCTTGCTGTGCCGGCATGCCGGCGGCGATTCGGACGCGGCGCAGGGTTCGGAGGTTCCGTATGCGGTGCGATCGACTCTGCCCATTCGATGCAGTGGCCATTCGCCGCGTTCCCGCGCAGCGGGCGGTGCGCGTACCGGCAGTCGCCAGGCGTTGATCCGCGCTGGACCCGCGGCGCTCTCGGGATCGAGGACTGCTTGCGAGTCGTCAGCCCCGACCAGAGCGCGGTGGTCGAAGCCAGCGAGCCGGCGCGGCCTCACCACATTGAAGCCGGGAGAGAGGTCGAAGTCGCGCGGCGTGTACAGCCCGTGGGGGCGTCTGCGCAGGATCTCGCGCTTGCTGGCAAGCGGGATCACCGCTGCCCAGGGCCAGCAGGCGCCGCCGCCAGCGCACCGGCAGGGGTGGCATCGGGAAGAGATGGCGCGCCAGGTCGATCACGTTGCGCCGGTCGTACTGTTGGCCGATGCACCCGACCGCATAGGCGACGAGCTGCTGCGCGTCCTGCGTCGACAGCCTCACAGTCCGACAGACGCGGGTGTGCAGGCCCGCGTACTGGCTCAGGTCCAAGGCGCACGCGCCCTCGCGCAGGTCAGCTTCGATGAGGCATGGGCGCTCCGCGCCGCCAGCGCGGTGGCGACGGCGCGTCTCCGACGAACAGCGTCGTGTGCGACCAGGTCGACAGGATCAGGTACTCGATCGCCACGCTGATGCGCGTACTCCCCTCGATGAACACC
>NZ_DASWYS010000047.1:0-20362 GCF_036404855.1 Roseateles sp. | reverse complement strand
CGTGCGAGCGTTCGCCGCAGACGAGCAGCGTGAAGTCCCGGGCCAGGTTGCAGGCGGCAAAGGCCTCCAGCGTGCGGGCGAGGTTCTTGTTGGGCGTGGAGCCGACGAATAGCAGGTAGGGCCCTTGCAGCCCGTGGCGGGCACGCACGGACTGGAGCTCCTCGTCCGTGTGCGGCCTGAACTCGGGCGACACGCCCAGATGGACGACCTTGAGCCGCGCCGGGTCGCCGCCCACCAGGCGCAGGAAGTCCTGCCGTGTGTTCTCGCTGACGCAGATCAGCCGCGTGCCGTGGTCGCGCAGGTATTCGTAGTGGCGCAGCTTGCGCTGGCGCCGGGCCTCGCTGGGCTGGTTGATGTTGAGCGCGGCGTAGAGGTCGTGCACGGTGGCGACGAGGGGCACGCGCCAGGGGGGCTGGCGTTCGTCGGGCACATGCAGCAGCCCGCAGGCGGGGCGCGGCAGCGGCCAGACCGGGCCCCACCAGCAGCGGCTGGACAGCCGGTGACCCTGGGCCAGGCGCTCGCGCAACGTCCAGCGCGAGCGCTTGCACAACTGCAGCAGCTGGAACTCCTCGCCGGGCGGCAGTTGCAGCGCTGACAGTGCCTCGATGAGCTGGCGCGTGTAGCGAGCGATGCCGGTGCCGCGCTCGTCCGTGAGGTTGGTGGCCTCGATGGCGAAGGTGGGGGGCGTCATGTCACGGTGCCGGGTAGTGGCGGGATGCCCAGTGCGTCCAGCGCCCGTGGCAGGTCGAGGTGGTCCACGAGGTCCGTGCCTGGCTCGCCGTTCTTGGCGAGCCGCACGCACCGACCCACGCCCGCCGCGCGGCCGGCGTCGATGTCGGAGGGCTTGTCGCCGAACATCAGCGAACGGGCGAGGTCGATGCCCAGGGCCTGCGCGCTGCGCAGGATCATGCCGGGCGCGGGCTTGCGGCAGTCGCAGTCCACCGCGTAGCGGGCGACCTGCGCGGCGGGCAGGTGAGGGCAGTGTTCGATGGCGTCCAGCGTCACGCCCTGCCGGGCGAGGTCTTCACGCAACTGGTCGTGCAGCGCACGCACCGCAGCTTCGTCGTAGTAGCCGCGGGCGACGCCGGACTGGTTGGTCACGATGACCAGTGCGTAGCCCGCCGCCTGCAGCCGGCTCATCGCATCGACGGCGCCAGGCACGTAGGCGAAGTCCTCCCAGCGATAGACGTAGCCATGGTCGATGTTGATGACGCCGTCGCGGTCGAGGAAGGCGGCGGGGCGCATCAATTCGGCGCCCGAATGCGGTTGACGAGGGCCGTCGTCGAGTAGCCGTCGACGAACGGGATCGCGAGCGCATCGCCGCCCCAGGTCCGGACGAGGCGCGTCTCTTCGAGCGTCTCCATGTCGTAGTCGCCGCCCTTCACGTAGAGCTGTGGTCGCACACGTGCCAGCAGTTCGCAGGGTGTGCGCTCGTCGAAGAAGAGCACGGCGTCCACGGCCGCAAGGCCGGCGAGCACGAGGGCACGGTCGACGTCGCGGTTCAGCGGCCGGTCCGGCCCCTTGCCGAGCATGCGCGCTGACGCGTCCGAGTTGACGGCGACGACGAGACTGGCACCCCGTTGACGGGCCGCATGCAGGTAGGCGACGTGACCGCGGTGCAGTACGTCGAACACGCCGTTCGTGAACACCATGGGGCGGGCCAGCTGGGCCAGCCGTGCGGCCAGCGCCGCATCGTCCAGCGAGGCGGCGTCGATGAGCTTGTCTTCCAGAGCGCTCATGCGGCCAGCTCGTCGTAGCTGACCGTCGCCGTGCCGAACTTGCCGACGACGATGCCACCGGCCTTGTTGGCCAGGCGCATGGCGTCGGGCAGCGGCGCGCCGGCGCCAATCAGCACGGCCAACGTCGCGATCACCGTGTCGCCCGCGCCGGTCACGTCGAACACTTCGCGGGCACGCGCCGGCTCATGCGTGACGCCGTGGTCGTCGAACAGCGTCATGCCGTCTTCCGAGCGCGTCAGCAGCACGGCGCCAACATTGATGCCGGCGCGCAGCGCCTCGGCTTTGGCGCGTAGCTCGGCTTCGCCTTTCCAGGCGCCGGCCACCTGGGCCAGTTCGCCACGGTTGGGCGTGATGACGCTGGCGCCGGCATAGCGTTGGTAGTCGTTGCCTTTGGGATCCACCAGCACCGGCTTGCCCGCAGCCCTTGCCATGTCGATCATGCGCGGGATGTGGGTGAGGCCGCCCTTGCCGTAATCAGAGAACAGCACGACGTCATGGTGCGGCAGTTGCGCCGCGAAATCGTCCAGCATCTCGCCCAGCGCCTCGTGGTCGGGTTCGTTCTCGAAGTCCACGCGCAGCAGTTGCTGGGCCCGCCCGATGACGCGCAGCTTGACGATGGTGTAGAGCTGCTTGTCCTCGCGCAGCACGGTCTCGATGTCGCGGGCCTGCAGCAGCTCGCGCAGGCGACGGGCCGGCTCGTCCTGACCGACGACGGTCAGCAGCGTGGCCCGCGCGCCGAGGGTGCGGATGTTGAGCGCGACGTTGGCCGCGCCGCCCAGTCGCTCCTCCTCGCGCTCGATGCGCACGACCGGTACCGGTGCCTCGGGCGAGATGCGCTCGACGGCGCCATGCCAGTAGCGATCCAGCATCACGTCGCCAACGACGAGGATGCGGCGCGCGGCGAGCTGTTCGCGGCTGGGCAGGGCGCTCATCAAGCGAAGCCCATCTCGGACTCGATCAGGCCGCACAGGGTGTGACCGATCAGCAGGTGTGCTTCCTGGATGCGTGCGGTGACCGCATGCGGCACGATGATGCTGTCGTCGCACAGCGCGCCCAGCTTGCCGCCGTCGCGGCCCAGCAGGCCCAGTGTGTAGATGCCCATGGCCTTGGCGGCCTCGACAGCGCGCAGCACGTTGGCCGAATTGCCCGAGGTGGAGATGGCGATCAGGCCATCACCCGCGCGGCCCAGGCCTTGCACCTGGCGCGTGAACACGTCGTCGAAGCTGTAGTCGTTGCCGATGCAGGTCAGCGCCGAGCTGTCGGTGGTGAGAGCCATGCCCGCCAACGGACGGCGGTCCTTGATGAAGCGGCCCGTCAGCTCGGAGGCGAGATGCTGGCAGTCCGCTGCCGAGCCGCCATTGCCGCAGAACATCAGCTTGCCGCCTGAGGTCAACACGCCGGAAAGGCGTTTGCCGGCGGAAAGCACCTGCGGGTCGAGGACCGTCAGCACCTGCATCAGCTGTAGGTGCTCGGCGAGGTTGCTGAGAAACAGGGAACTCATGGGCAAACGCAGGGCTTTCGCCCGCCTGACGATCGATGTTTCAAGTATCGGCGATGGGGCCGCGCTGGTGGTTCATCGCCACCACCTGGCGGCCGTCTTGCGAGGCTCAGGCGTCGCGGGCCAGAAGGTGGCGCAGCGCGCTGAACGGTGAGACGAGGCCGCGCCGCCAGTTGCGCTCGACGATCTCCCGGTCCTCGCGGCGCAGTTTCAGCACGGCTGGCAGCACGCGGGGGCAGGGCACCAGGGCCAGCCTGGCGTAGAAGTGGCGCTTGCGCCAGCCCACCCCAGCCTGCCAGGCGAAGGGGCCGTCCTCGGCGCGCAGCAGCGCCAGGCGGGCGATTTGCGGCTCGCGGTCCAGAAGGTCGCTGGCGGCGACGTGCATCAGATGGTGCTGGGTGTCTTCGGTCAGTGCCTGCGCGACACGCGCGTACCGGCCTTCGGCGCGCAGCCGCTGCAGCAGCGCCTCGGCCCCTTCGTCCAGCGCGCGGTCCAGGGCCTGGGCCAGCGCCGTGACGAAGCGGCCACCGGGCGCCGAGGCCATCAGCCAGTTCTCGATGACGGGCAACTCCGGACGTGTCGTGACGCGGTCGAAGTAGAAGCCCACATAGTCCGCCGCACGGCGCTTGCGGGTTTCGTGCAGCCAGGCCAGGTCCCGGCTGAGCATCATGGAGGCGTCCATCCATATGCCGCCATGCCGGGCGAGCAACTGGACGCTCAGCCATTCGGCCTGGTGGCGGGCGGGCAGGGCGTCGAAGTCGGCGCGCAGCTCGGGCAGCCAGGCGCCCATGCTGGTGCGGTCCAGCAGCCGAACCTCGTGGTCGGGTGCGCTGCGGCGCCAGTTGTCCAGGCAGGCCTGGATGAAGGCCGGCGCCGGCGACGGCTGCCAGTACGTCCAGATGATCTTGGGGATCTCGTCCTGGCGCAACGGCGCACTGTCGCCCACCATGACGGCGCGCGTCTGCGCCGGCACCCGAGCCCGAAGCACCGTGGCCAGTTCGCGAAGCAGCAGGCCGGCCAAGATGGCCAGCAGCGCGAGCGGCAGGACGCTCATTCGCGCCCGTGGTCGGTGATCCAGCGCGCCGGTCGGGCGTGCCGCCAGTTGCCGTTGCTGCGGCCGGCCAGCGCGTCGGGCGGGTTCATGACACCGTGGAAGATCAGGATGCGCGCGCCCGGGGGCACGAAGGGGTCACGCCAGTAGCTGGTCGGCCAGGCCGGGATGCAGTGGTACTTGTAGCTGGCGCACCAGGCGGCGTTCCAGTACTGGAGCTTGCCCTGGCGGTGCAGCACGGCCGAGAGGAAGGCCTGCTCGTTGCGATACTCGGCCTTGGCCTTGGCCTGGTCGGCGACGAACTCCGTCAGCACATCCTGGTGGGCGCCCAGCTCCCAGCGGTAGACCGAGGAGTTGCCGGTGATGCGCCAGGGGCGCTTCCAGTCATGGATGATGAGGAAGTCGCCAGGCGCCTCGAAGAAGGGCGTGATGTCGTCGACGATGACGACGTCCAGGTCCAGGAACAGCGCCGTGCCGCTCAGGCCGTACTCGCGGACGAGTACCGGGCTGAAGGTGGTCAGCTTCTTCCAGCCGCGCTCGGGTTCGCCGTTGGGCAGCGTCAGCTCCGGGATGGGGAAGCACTTCACCTCGCCGCGTATCCCTTCGGTGCGGTCGGTCAGGCAGACGAACTCGAAGTCGCCGCGCAGGTGGCGGCGCACCATGGCATAGAGGCGGTTGACGTACTCGGGGCCGTACTTGGTGCCCCACTTCATGCAGACGATGGTGCGCTTAGAGTTCTTCGACATGGCGCGGAGGATAGGTGTCCCAGTTGAGGCAACCGGGGCATTGCCAGAAATAGTGGGCGGCCTCGAAGCCGCAGGCGGCGCAGCGGTAGCGCAGCAGCGGCTTGGTGGCCTTCTCGAGCGTCTGCACCAGGGGCGCGGCTTCGTCGGCTGGCAGCGCTGCGGCGTTGAGCTTGAGCAACTCGGTGGCCGCAGACAGCGCAGGCTGCTCGCGCAGATGCGCCGCAAGGCGCTCGCGCTGCGGGCCGGGCTGCAACGTCGCCAGAGCTCGCAGCAAATGCATGCTGGGCGCGCGCTGGTATTGCTCCAGCAGCAGCGCAATGGCGCGTTCCGGCTGTCCCAGGTTCTGGGCGGCCGTGGCGCAGTCGGCAGCGACGAGGTTGAATGCGGCCGGGTTGGCCACCAGCAGCTTGTTGAAGGTCGCGAAGGCCGCCTCGGGCTGGCCGGCTTTCAGCAGCAACTGACCCTGCAGCACATAGGCACGCGCGGCTTCGGGCTCGCGGCGCTGGGCCTGGCCAAGCAGCTCCTGGGCCAGGTCGGGGTGGCCCTGGGACTGGGCGACCAGGGCCTGCTCGCACAGGTAGTGCGCGATGCGGCCAGAGAACGAGCCGGTGCCTGCGGCCTCCAGCTCGGCGGCGACCTCGGCAGCCTTGGACCAGTCGCGCGAGCGCTCGTACAGCGACAGCAGCGCCAGCCGCGCCTCGCGCTCGAAGGCAGTGCCGCGCAGCTCGGCGTAGGCAGCCTCGGCACGGTCGAACAGGCCGGCCTTGAAGAAGTCCTGGGCCAGCTCGTGCTGGGCGCGGTCGCGGTCGGCCTTGGGCAGGTCGCCACGGCGCAGCAGGTGTTCGTGCACGCGCACGGCACGCTCCGTCTCGCCGCGGCGGCGGAACAGGCTGCCGAGGGCGAAGTGCAGCTCGGAGGTGTCGGGGTCGTTCTGGACGGCCTCGATGAAGGCGTCGATGGCCTTGTCCTGCTGTTCGTTGAGCAGCAGGTTCAGGCCCTTGAAGTAGGCCTTGGGAGATTCACGCTGTTCGAGCTTCCACTGCCGCGAATCGAGCTTGGAAGCCAGCCAGCCGAGGACGAAGACGACGGGCAGGACGAAGAGCAGCCAGCGCGGATCAAACTCCATCTTGGTGGGCGGCGAAGGGCGTTGCGGGCGACTCGGGCGCCGGGATGGGGGTGTCGGGTGAGGGTTCGGCGCGTTGCGCGGCGCGGCGGTGGCGCCACCAAGCGGGCACCATGGCCAGCACGCCGAACGCGGCACCGAAGCCAAAGGCCAGCAGCACGATGATGACCTGCGGCGCACGCCACTCGTGGCCGAAGAACCAGTGAACTACGGCCTCATGGCTGTTGTTCAGCGCGAACGCGAACAGCGTGAAGAAGAGCAGGGCCCGCAAGATCCAGACGAGGGTGCGCATGGCTGCGGATTCTGGCTCAGGCGTCCGTGACCGGGAGGTGCTTGTCCACGGCTTCGCGCAGCGCCTTGCCGGGCTTGAAGTGCGGCGCCAGCTTCTCGGGGATCATGACCTGCTCGCCGCTGCGCGGATTGCGGCCTACGCGGGGCGGGCGGCGGCTGATGGAAAAGCTGCCGAAACCGCGGATCTCGATGCGGTGGCCGCGCGCCAGGGCGTCGCTCATCGCGTCGAGGATGGTCTTGACCGCGAACTCAGTGTCCCGCTGGGTCAGTTGGCCAAATCGTTCGGCGAGGACGGCAACGAGGTCGGAGCGGGTCATGACGGGACTTTGCAGGATTCGGAATTGAAACAGGCCCGCTGGCGAGGCCGGCGAGCCTGTGGGGAGCATACCCGGCCCCGGAGCGAATTGCTCGAGGCCGGGTGGTCAACGAGGGCTTAGTTGCCCTGGTTGTCCAGCTTGGCGCGCAGCAGGGCGCCCAGGCTGGTCGTGCCGGCGTTTTCGCGCTCGTTCGACTGGCTGATGCGCTGCATGGCTTCCTGCTGGTCCGCGTTGTCCTTGGCCTTGATGGACAGCTGGATGTTGCGGGTCTTGCGGTCGACGTTGACGATGACGGCGGTGACTTCGTCGCCTTCCTTCAGCACGTTGCGGGCGTCTTCCACGCGATCGCGGGAGATTTCCGAAGCGCGCAGGTAGGCCATCACGCCGTCGGCCAGTTCGATCTCAGCACCGCGCGGATCCACGGTCTTGACCTTGCCGGTCACCGAAGCGCCACGGTCGTTGATCGTGGTGAAGGCGGTGAAGGGGTCGCTGTCCAGCTGCTTGATGCCCAGGGAGATGCGCTCGCGCTCGACGTCCACGGCCAGCACGACGGCTTCGACTTCCTGGCCCTTCTTGAAGTTGCGAACGGCGGTCTCGCCGGACTCGTCCCAGGACAGGTCGGACAGGTGCACCAGGCCGTCGATGCCTTGGGCCAGGCCCACGAACACGCCGAAGTCGGTGATGGACTTGACCGGGCCCTTGACCTTGTCGCCGCGCTTGACGTTCTCGGCGAACTCTTCCCACGGGTTGGCCTTGCACTGCTTCATGCCCAGGCTGATGCGGCGCTTGTCTTCGTCGATCTCCAGGACCATGACTTCGACTTCGTCGCCCAGCGAGACCAGCTTGCTGGGGGCGATGTTCTTGTTGGTCCAGTCCATTTCGGAGACGTGCACCAGGCCTTCGATGCCCGGCTCGATCTCGACGAACGCGCCGTAGTCGGCGATGTTCGTGACCTTGCCGAACAGGCGCGTGCCGGTCGGGTAGCGGCGGGCGACGCCGAACCACGGGTCGTCACCCAGTTGCTTGATGCCCAGCGAGACGCGGTTCTTCTCGGCGTCGAACTTCAGGACCTTGGCGGTCAGCTCTTGACCCACCGTCACCACTTCGCTCGGGTGACGGACACGGCGCCAGGCCATGTCGGTGATGTGCAGCAGGCCGTCGATGCCGCCCAGGTCCACGAACGCACCGTACTCGGTGATGTTCTTGACCACGCCGTTGACGATGGCGCCTTCGGACAGCGTTTCGAGCAGCTTGGCGCGCTCTTCACCCATGGAGGCTTCGACCACCGCGCGACGCGACAGCACAACGTTGTTGCGCTTGCGGTCGAGCTTGATGACCTTGAATTCCATGGTCTTGCCCTCGAACGGGCTCATGTCCTTCACCGGGCGGGTGTCCAGCAGCGAACCGGGCAGGAAGGCGCGGATGCCGTTGACGAGGACGGTCAGGCCGCCCTTGACCTTGCCGGAGACGGTGCCGGTCACGAAGTCGCCGGACTCCAGGGCCGTTTCCAGGCTCAGCCACGAGGCCAGGCGCTTGGCCTTGTCGCGCGACAGGATGGTGTCGCCGTAGCCGTTTTCGATGGCATCGATGGCGACGGAGACGAAGTCGCCGACCTGGACTTCCAGTTCGCCCTGGTCGTTCTTGAATTCGTCGATGGGCACATAGGCCTCGGACTTCAGGCCGGCGTTGACGACGACGAAGTTGTGTTCGACACGAACGACTTCAGCCGAGATCACTTCGCCGGCGCGCATGTCGGAGCGCTGCAGCGACTCCTCGAACATGGCGGCAAAGGATTCCATGCCGGAAGCTTGGGCGGTTTGGGTTTGGGACATGTTGGTTAGATCCTGATGCGCCGGCAGCCAATTGGAGCTACCGGGCGCGGCGGTGTAGGCAAGCCTACGGGGTTAGGTTGTTGACATCGCCGGCCACGAGTAACTTGCGTTGCTCATGGCAACCGAACTGGCGTTCGGTGCTGGCCGGCGGGCCTTGTGCCTTGCGGCGTGGCTTCTCAGGCCTGGGCTCACCCGACTCGCGTCAGAAGGGCCGGCGCTTTTGCCACCAAACGAGGACCTGATCCACCGAAGCTTCGATGGTCAGTGCCGAGTTGTCGAGCAGTTGCGCGTCCTGCGCGGGAGTCAGCGGCGAGGCCGAGCGGTTCTTGTCCCGTTCGTCACGCGCCTCCAAATCTTCGCGCAAGCTCTCGATATTAGCGGAAATCCCTTTGGAAATCAATTGCTTATACCGCCGCTCGGCACGTGTGGCGGCGCTGGCTGTCAGGAAGACCTTGAGCTCGGCATCCGGAAAGATGGCCGTACCCATGTCGCGGCCATCCGCGACGAGGCCGGGCAGGCGGCGGAAATCCAGCTGCAGCTGGTTCAGCGCCAGGCGCACCTCGGGGTGCGCGGCGACCTGGGAGGCCAGCAGGCCGGTGGCTTCGGCGCGCAGCCGGGCGCTGACGTCCTCCTGGCCGAGGAACACATGGCCTTCGCTGAAGCGCAGCTGGAGCGTCGGCACGATCGCGGCGACGGCCGGGCCGTCGTCCAGGTCCAGGCCGGCGCGGCGGGCCGCGAGGCCGGTGACCCGGTAGAGGGCGCCGGAGTCCAGCACGCCAAAGCCCAGCGCCTTGCCGACCTCATCGGCCAGCGTGCCCTTGCCGGACGCGGTGGGGCCGTCGATGGTGATGACAGGCACGTCGGCCGCATCGACGCGGACGACACCGAACAGCGTCTCGAAGTAGTCCGGGAATGTCTTGGCGACGCAGTGCGGCTCGAGGATGCGCACCGGAACGGCGGCGTCGGTGACCAGGCCATTGAACGCGGCCAGCGAGAAACACATGGCGACGCGGTGGTCGTCATAGGTGTGGATGGCAGAAGCCTTCCAGTCCCGCAGCGGCTCGACGCGGATCCAGTCCGGGCCTTCGTCGACGGTTGCGCCCAGCTTGCGCAGCTCGGTGGCCATCGCGGCGATGCGATCGGTCTCCTTGACACGCCAGCTGGCGATGTTGGTCAGCGTCGTCGGACCGTCCGCGTAGAGGGCCATGACGGTCAGCGTCATCGCCGCGTCGGGAATGTGGTTGCAGTCCAGCGTGATGCCCTTGAGGGGCCAGGCGCCGCGGCGGACCTCCAGCCAGTTCGGGCCCGCCTTCACTTCGGCGCCCATGGCCGCGGCGGCCTCGATGAAGCGCACGTCACCCTGCAGGGACTCGTTGCCGACGCCTTCGATGCGCAGGGGCGCGTTGGTGGCGGCGATGGCGCCCAGGCCGACGAAATAGGACGCCGACGACGCGTCACCCTCGACGAAGATCTCGCCGGGCGAGCGGTAGCGGCTGCCGGCCGGGATGATGAAGGCGGCCCATCCCTCGCGTTGGACCTCGATGCCGAAGCGCGCCAGCAGGGCCAGCGTGATCTCGATGTAGGGCTTGGAGATCAGTTCGCCGATGACCTCGATGCGGATGTCGCGCTCGGCCACCAGCGGCAGCGCCAGCAGTACGGCGGTGAGGAACTGGCTGGAGACGTCGCCGCGCACGCGCACGGGTGAGTCCAGCGACAGCGACGACGGGCCGCGCAGCCGCAACGGCGGGTAGCCGGGGCTGCCGAGGTCGTCGATCTCGCAGCCCAGGCCGCGCAGTGCGTCGACAAGGTCCCCGATGGGGCGCTCGTGCATGCGTGGCACGCCCGAAACCTCGAAGCTGCCGCCCTGGGTGGCGGCCAGCACCGCGAGGGCCGCGGTGAGCGGGCGCATGGCCGTGCCGGCGTTGCCGAGGAAGAGCTGGGCCTGCTTGGCCAGCAGCTTGCCGCCGAGGCCGACGATGCTGACCGTGTCGCCTTCGCGGGCGACGCCGCAGCCCAGCGTCCGCAGGGCGTCGAGCATGACGGCGGTGTCGTCGGAGGCCAGCAGGTCGCGGACGATGGTGCGACCTTCGCTCAACGCCGCCAGCAGCAGCACGCGGTTGGAGATGCTCTTGGAGCCGGGCAGGCGAACGGTGCCTGCGGCGCCGCGCAGCGGCGGCAGGTCGAGGAAGGGGATCTTGAACATCACTTGCCGGCCGGGCGGCCGGGAGGGAGGGCAGGGAGGGAGGTGCCCCAGGCTTCGCGGCCTTCGGCGATGGGCCGCAGCGCGGCTTCAAGCGCAGCTGCGTCGCCGGCCTCGATCAGGGCTTCCAGTTGGTCCAGCATGGTGCGAAACCGCTTGGACTGGGCCAGTACCTCGTGCTTGTTAGCCAGCAGGATGTCGCGCCAGACGGCCGGCTCGCCGGCCGCAATGCGCGTGAAGTCGCGGAAGCCCGGGCCGGCCAGGCTGAGATAGTCGCGAGCGGCGGGTTGCTCGGCGATGGCCTGGAAATAGGCGAATGCCAGCAGGTGCGGCAGGTGGCTGACAGCGGCGAAGGCGGCGTCATGGTTGTGCGGCCGCATCTTCAGCACGGTGGCGCCCAGCGCCGACCAGATGTCGGTCGCGCGCTGCACGAGCACCTGGTTGGTGAAGGGTTGGGGCGTCAGGATGACCTGGCGGCCCTCGTACAGTGCGGCCTCGGCATGCTGCACGCCGCCCAACTCCTTGCCCGCGATGGGATGGCAAGGCACGAAACTGGCGGCGCGCTCGCCCAAGGCACGGCGCGAGGCTTCGATGACGTCGCACTTGGTGGAGCCGACGTCCATGAAGAGCACGCCCGGATTCACGAGGTGGCGGATGGCCTTCAGCGTGCTCTCGGTGGCCGAGACCGGCACGGCGATCAGGACGATGTCCGAGCCCGACACGGCCTGCAGCGCCGACTCGGCCGCCACGTCGATGACGCCTAGCTTCTTGGCCAGCTCCGTCGTGGATGGCGACTTGCTGTAGCCGACGACGCGGCGCACGAGGCCCGCCTTCTTCATTGCCAGCGCGAAGCTGCCGCCCATCAGGCCGCATCCGATCACGCCAAGCTGCTGAAACATGGATCGCCTTTACGCTTTGACCGGGTAGGCACCCAGGATCTTGAAGAAGGCGCAGAGCTCGCGCAACTCCGTCAGCGCCGCGGCGACGTGGGGCTGGCTGGGATGGCCGTCGAGGTCGATGTAGAAGTAGTAGTCCCACTGACCGGTGCGGGCCGGGCGGGATTCCAGGCGGGTCATGGACACCCC
This sequence comes from Roseateles sp., assembly GCF_036404855.1. Taxonomy (GTDB): domain Bacteria; phylum Pseudomonadota; class Gammaproteobacteria; order Burkholderiales; family Burkholderiaceae_C; genus Pelomonas. The sequence goes on along the minus strand of NZ_DASWYS010000047.1, from coordinate 8,480 downwards.
GTGGGTCTTCAGCGGCACCAGCAGGTCATGCATGGCGCCGGGCCGGTTGGGCACCGAGACGACCAGGCTGGTGCAGTCGCGGCCCGTGGCCGGCGGCGTGGCCATGGTCTGCGGCAGGCAGATGACGGCGAATCGGGTGCGGTTGTAGGCCTCGTCCTGGACGGCATGGGCCGTGATGTGCAGGCCGAAGAGTGTCGATGCACGCTCGCTGCCCAGGGCTGCCCAGGCCGGGTTGGTCGCGGCCAGGCGGGCGCCTTCGGCGTTGCTGGACACGGCACGGCGCTCGGCGTCGGGCACGTGCTTGTTCAGCCAGTTCTGGCACTGGGCCAGCGCCTGTGGATGCGCCAGCACGGCCTCGATGCCGTGCATGGACGGCTCCTTGCGCATCAGGTTGTGGCGGATCAGCAGGCTGACTTCGCCGACGACGTGGCAGGGCGTGTGCAGGAACAGGTCCAGCGAGCGCGTGACGACGCCCTCGGTCATGTTCTCGACGCCGACGACGCCAAACTGAGCGCCGCCGCTGGCCGTGGCGTGGAAGACCTCGTCGAAACTGGCACAGTAGGTCATGTCGGCCGCGCCGCCGAAGTACTCAATGGCCGCTTGCTCGCAGAAGGTGCCGACAGGGCCCAGCACGGCGACGCGTTGCGGCGACTCCAGCGCCAGGCAGGCGGACATGATCTCGCGCCAGATCGCGGACACATGCTCGGCCTTCAAGGGGCCGGGGTTGGCGGCGCGGATCTTGTCGATGACCTGGGCGACGCGGTCCGGGCGGAAGAACGGCGTGCCCTCGGCGCGCTTAATCTCGCCGACCTGTTCGGCCACATGGGCGCGCTGGTTCAGCAGGAGCAGCAGTTGCTTGTCCAGGCTGTCGATCTGGTCGCGCAACGCGAGCAGGGCCTGGGAAGCGACGGGTTCAACCATGGCGGGCCTCGAAATCCTTCAGGAAGCCGACCAGCGCCTGTACGCCTTCCAGCGGCATCGCGTTGTAGATGGAGGCGCGCATGCCGCCCACCGACTTGTGGCCCTTGAGCTGTAGCAGGCCGGCGCTCCTGGCTTCCGCGAGAAAGCGCTCATTGAGCGTCTCGTCCTTCAGGAAGAAGGGCACATTCATGCGCGAGCGGCAACTCGGCTCGACGCGGTTCTCGTAGAAGCCTGAGGCGTCCAGCGCCGAATAGAGCAGGGCGGCCTTGTCGATATTGCGCTGCTCGATGGCCGCAAGACCGCGCCTGCCGGCGTACTCGAGGCCCTTGACCCACTGGAACACCAGGCCGGCGACGTAGATGCCGAAGGTCGGCGGCGTGTTGTACATGGAATTGTTCGCCGCCACGGTCTCGTAGTTGAAGGCTGTGGGGCAAATGTCCATGGCGTGCCCCAGCAGGTCTTCGCGGACGAACACCAGGGTCAGCCCGGCCGGGCCGATGTTCTTCTGGGCGCCGCCGAACGCGAGTCCCACGCGGGTCCAGTCGATGGGGCGCGACAGCAGATGGGACGAGCAGTCGATGACGAGGGGGGCGCCGTTGGCGAGGCGAGGCAGGTCGTGGAACTCCACGCCGTCGATGGTCTCGTTGGTGCACACGTGCACGTAGGCGGCGTCGTCGCGCAACTGCCAGTTCGCGGGAATGCTGCGCCCGTTGCCTTCTGCGGCGACATGCACGTCCGCGTAGCGGCGCGCCTCGGCCGCGCTCTTGCGCGACCACGAGCCGGTGACGACCGCGTCGACCTTGCCGCCACGGCTGAGGTTGAGCGGGACGATGGCGTTCTCGCCCAGGCCGCCGCCCTGCATGAACAGGATGCGGAAGTTGGACGGCACCGCCAGCAGGTCGCGCAGGTCGGCCAGCGCCGTTTCCAGGATGACGCCGAACTCCTTGCCGCGGTGGCTCATCTCCATGACGCTCATGCCGCTGCCGTGCCAGTCCAGCATCTCGGCGGCCACCTGGCTCAGCACAGTTTCGGGCAGGGTGGCGGGGCCGGCGGAGAAATTGAACGGGCGGGACGAGGTCATCGAGAGTGGAGGCTACTTCTTGGGTGTAGGTGCGGGTGTTGCTGCCTTGGGCGCGGAGGCGCCGGGTGCCGGCTGCCCCAGATGCTTGGCGATGTTGGCGTGCAGGGTCTTGAGCCGCCCGTCCAGCGTCGGGCCGGCTTCGGCCATGACCTTCTGCGCCACGGCCTTCTGCAACTCAAGGCTGGCGAGACCGAACTTCTGGCTGACCGGAGATTCTGCCCAGGCCAGGACCTGCTTCAGTTCGTCCTCGTTGAAGCGTTCGTCCAGCAGCGCCGAAGCGGTGTTCGGCACGGCCTTGGAGATCTTGTCCTTCAGGTAGGGCGCGTTCTCCTCAATGAACTTCTTCAGCTCGCCATCCATGGCCTTGGCCGTGGCGTCGCGCTTCTCCGCGGGGACCTGCTGCAGCGCGGCGCGGCCGGCCTGGGTCAGTTGGGACAGCGGGCCCTGGATGATGCTGGTGGTCAGGCCTTCGGCCAATCCCTGCTGTTGCAGCGCCACGATCTTGTCGATCAGGGCCTTCTTGGTGGGCGACGGCTGGGCCAGCGCGGTGCCGGTGGCCAGGGCCAGTGCGAGGGCCAGGCCCAGCTTGCGAGAGGTCATGTCAGTCAGTCCTTAGGGGCTTCGGGGGATTCGCCGGTCGGGTCGGTGTCGCCGCCTTCGGAGCCGGCCTCGGCTTCGTTGGCGTCGTTCTCGACGATGCGCTGCAGGCCCGACAGCTTGGCGCCGTCGTCCAATGCGATCAGCGTGACGCCCTGCGTCGCGCGGCCGAGTTCACGGATTTCGCTGACGCGCGTGCGCACCAGCACCCCCTTGTCAGTGATCAGCATGATCTCGTCCTCCGGGCGCACCAACGTGGCGGCGACAACGCGGCCGTTGCGCTCGCTCTGCTGGATGGCGATCATGCCCTTGGTGCCGCGGCCATGGCGGGTGTACTCGACGATGCTAGTGCGCTTGCCGTAGCCGTTTTCGGTGGCGGTCAGCACGCTCTGGGTTTCATCCTCGGCCACCAGCATGGCGATCAGGCGCTGATCAGGCTCCAGCATCATGCCGCGCACGCCGCGGGCGGTGCGGCCCATGGGGCGCACGTCGTCTTCGTCGAAGCGCACGGCCTTGCCACCGTCGCTGAACAGCATCACGTCATGGTGGCCGTCCGTCAGCGCGGCGCCGATGAGGTGGTCGCCCTCGTCGAGGTCGACGGAAATGATGCCGGCCTTGCGCGGGTTGCTGAAATCCTTGAGCGACGTCTTCTTCACGGTGCCCATGGCCGTGGCCATGAAGATGAAGTGGTCCTCAGGGAAGCTGCGGAACTCGCCGGTCAGCGGCAACACGACGGTGATTTTCTCGTCAGCCTGCAGCGGGAACATGTTGACGATGGGCTTGCCGCGCGAGTTGCGCGAGCCCTGCGGCACCTCCCAGACCTTGAGCCAGTAGACGCGGCCGCGGTTGGAGAAGCACAGGATCCAGTCGTGTGTGTTGGCGATGAAGAGCTGGTCGATCCAGTCGTCGTCCTTGGTGGCCGTCGCCTGCTTGCCGCGACCTCCGCGGCGCTGGGCGCGGTACTCGCTCAGCGCCTGGCTCTTGATGTAGCCGGTGTGCGAGAGCGTGACGACCATGTCGGTCGGCGTAATCAGGTCTTCGGTGCCCAGTTCTTGTGCGTTGTGCTCGATGACGCTGCGGCGGGCGCCCAGCTTCGTCTGGCCGAACTCGGTCTTCAGCTGCGTCAGCTCGTCGCTGATGATGGTCGTCACGCGCGCGGGCGTGGCCAGGATGTCCAGCAGGTCGGCGATCTCGGCCATCACGTCGCGGTATTCGCCGACGATCTTGTCCTGCTCCAGCCCGGTCAGGCGTTGCAGGCGCATCTGCAGGATTTCGCTGGCCTGGGCGTCGGACAGGCGATAGAGGCCGTCGGTCTGCATGCCGAAATGGGCTTCCAGACCTTCCGGGCGGTAAGCCTCGCTGCCGCCTTCGGCGCGCGCCAGCATCTCGCGCACCAGGGACGAGTCCCAGCTCTTGGCCATCAGCGCAGCCTTGGCGACCGGGGGCGTCGGCGAGGACTTGATGGTCTCGATGAACTCATCAATGTTGGCCAGCGCGACGGCCAGGCCTTCCAGCACGTGGCCGCGTTCGCGCGCCTTGCGCAGTTCATAGATCGTGCGGCGGGTCACCACCTCGCGGCGGTGCTCCAGGAACACGATGACCATGTCGCGCAGATTGCAGAGCTTGGGCTGGCCGTCGACAAGGGCGACCATGTTCATGCCGAAGCTGTCCTGCAGCTGGGTCTGCTTGTAGAGGTTGTTCAGCACCACCTCGGGGACTTCACCGCGCTTGAGCTCGATGACGACGCGCATGCCCGACTTGTCGGACTCGTCCTGGATGTGGCTGATGCCCTCGATCTTCTTCTCGTGCACCAGTTCGGCGATGCGCTCGAGCAGCGTCTTCTTGTTGACCTGGTACGGGATCTCGTCAACGATGATGGCCTGCCGGGCGCCCTTGTCGATGTCCTCGAAGTGCACCTTGGCGCGCATCACCACACGGCCACGGCCGGTGCGGTAGCCGTCGCGCACGCCAGCCAGGCCATAGATGATGCCGGCGGTCGGAAAGTCGGGCGCCGGGATGATCTCCATCAGCTCGTCGACCGTGCATTCCGGGCGCTTCAGCGCGAACAGGCAGGCGTCGACGACTTCATTCAGGTTGTGCGGCGGGATATTCGTCGCCATACCCACGGCAATACCCGCAGAACCGTTGACCAGCAGTTGCGGCAAACGGGTCGGCAGAACCAGCGGCTCCTTATGGCTGCCGTCGTAGTTGGGCCCGAAATCGACGGTTTCCTTGTCGATGTCGGCCAGCATTTCATGGGCGATCTTGTCGAGGCGAATTTCGGTGTATCGCATCGCCGCGGCGTTATCGCCGTCGATGGAACCGAAGTTGCCTTGGCCGTCGATCAGCATGTGGCGCAAGCTGAATGGCTGGGCCATGCGGACGATGGTGTCGTAAATCGCCGAGTCGCCATGCGGGTGGTATTTACCCATGGTCTCACCCACGGCCTGCGCACTCTTGCGGTACTTGGCGTTGTAGGTGTTGCCCATCTCGTTCATCGCGTACAGAACGCGGCGGTGCACCGGCTTGAGGCCGTCGCGTGCATCGGGCAGCGCACGTCCGACGATCACGCTCATGGCGTAATCGAGGTAGGAACGGCGCATCTCCTCCTCGAGGCTGATCGGGAGGGTTTCCTTGGCGAACTGGGTCATGCGGGCTCGATCACGCGTGCGCTACACGGGCGCGACGTCGTCAGGATGTAGGTGAAAGGCGCAAATTCTACGCGGCGCGCCCCCTGTAGCAGCAGCGCAACATCGTCACGGTGCCCATGAACGTAGGCCGCCACAATGCATCTGTCCCGGTGCCCCCATGGCACAATCGTCGAGTCCCTAGGAGAAACCCTAAAGTCTCTCCTGAGGTTAGAGGTTCGAGTACAGACTCTCGCAGGGCAACTGCGGCATTCCTTGAGAGGAGAATCATGAAGAAACTGAATCGCGTGGCGTCGCTGTTTGCGATGGCTGCAGTCGCCGCCGCGGCATCGACGGCGTCGGCACAAGCCATTGACAACTGGCGCGCAACCGACGGCACCGTCTGGAAGAACGGTACCAACGAATATTGCTGGCGCGACAACTTCTGGACGCCGGCGACGGCCGCCAAGGGTTGCGACGGCGAAATCAAGCCGGCACCCAAGGCCGAAGAGCCGAAGCCCGTTGCTCCCCCGCCCCCGGCTCCTCCGCCGGCTCCGCCGAAGCCCGTGCCCCCGCCGCCCGCTCCGGTCAGCGAGAAGGTCACCTTCGCCGCCGACGCCTTCTTCGACTTCGACAAGTCGACGCTGAAGCCCGAAGCCACCGCCAAGCTGGACGATCTGGTCAGCAAGACCAAGGGCATCAACCTGGAAGTCATCATCGCCGTTGGCCACACCGACTCGATCGGTAGCGATGCTTACAACCAGAAGCTGTCGATCCGCCGCTCGGAAGCCGTCAAGGCCTACCTGGTGAGCAAGGGCGTCGAGCCGAATCGCGTCTACACCGAAGGCAAGGGCGAGAAGCAGCCCGTGGCCGACAACAAGACCGCCGAAGGCCGCGCCAAGAACCGCCGCACCGAGATCGAAGTCGTCGGTACGCGCAACAAGTAAGCTCAGCGCCTTCGGGCGCTTTGCGCAAAGCCCCGCACGGCCCGCCGTCGGGGCTTTTTGTTTTTTCCGAAACCGTCATGACGATCAACGCCGACCCGCAAGAACTCGCCAAATTCGGCGAGCTGGCCCACCACTGGTGGGACCCCGAAAGTGACTTCAAGCCCCTGCACCAGATCAATCCGCTGCGTCTGGGCTGGATACAGCAGCTCTGCCCGCTGGCGGGAAAGCGCGTCGTGGACGTCGGCTGCGGCGGCGGCATCCTGAGCGATTCCATGGCGAGGGTGGGCGCCCAGGTGCTTGGCATCGACCTGTCGACCAAGCCTCTTCGTGTCGCCGAGCTGCATGCCATGGAGGCCGGCACGGAGGGCGTGGAATACCGCGAGATCGCGGTCGAGGCCCTGGCGGCTGAACAGCCCGCCAGCTTCGATGCGGTCACCTGCATGGAGATGCTGGAGCATGTGCCCGACCCGGCGTCGGTCGTGCGCGCCTGTGCCACGCTGGTCAAGCCGGGCGGCTGGGTGTTCCTCTCGACACTGAACCGCAATGCCAAGGCCTTCCTGCTCGCCATCGTCGGCGCCGAGTACGTGATGAACATGCTGCCCAAGGGCACCCACGAGTACGCGCGTTTTCTGCGTCCGTCCGAGCTTGCGCAGTTCTGCCGCGATGCGGGTCTCGAGCCGCAGGAGAGCCGCGGCCTGACCTACAACCCTTTGACTCAGCGCTACAGCCTGGGAAGCGACACAGGGGTCAATTACCTGATGGCCTGCCGGCGTCCGCTGTGAGGGGGCTGGCGCCGCGTTGGGCGCAGTTGCGTGCAGTGCTGTTCGACCTGGACGGCACCCTGATCGACAGCGCAGAGGATCTCGCGCGCGCAGCCAACGCCATGCGCGCCGCGCGGGGCCTGGCGCTGCTGCCACTCGCGCAGTACCGGCCGCATGGCGGGTCAGGGGCGCGGGGCATGCTGGGCCAGGCCTTCGGCAGCGCCCCGGGCCAGGCCGGCTACGAGGAGCTCAAGCGCGAGTTCCTCGACCGCTATGAAGCGCTGATGTACGACTGCACCAGGCCCTTTGCCGGCATCGACGCGGAGCTGGCGGGCCTTGCCGCGGCCGGGCTGGTCTGGGGCATCGTCACCAACAAGGCCGAGCGTTTCGCGCTGCCCCTGACGTCCGCTTTGGGGCTCGGCGCAGCGACGGTCGTAGGCGGCGACACGACGGCACATGCCAAACCGCACCCCGCCCCGCTGCTGGAGGCGGCGCGCCGCCTGGGGGTGGCTCCGCAGGCCTGCCTTTACGTCGGCGACGATGAGCGCGACGTCATCGCCGGGCAGGCTGCCGGCATGGCGACGGCGGTGGCGGCCTGGGGCTATCTGGGTCCACAGGCCGATCATGGTCGCTGGGGCGCCGATATCCAGCTGATCGCACCCGGGGACCTCTTGAAACAGCTCGGTCTGGCCTAAACTACCGGGTTCTGGGGCCGACCTGGTTTCGACGTGGGTGCGGATCCGGAGTAGGGCATGCCGAGCACCAGTCCGCTCGTAAAACCACTGGAAACAAAGTAACTGCAAACGACTCTACGTTCGCACTCGCCGCTTAATTGCGGATGAGCTTCTCAACGGCAGGCCGATGGGCCGGGCTGAGTTCCGCAAGGGGCAAGGCTGAGAAGTCACTCACATCGGCTGGCGTCTTGCCGGGTCACTCGGCAGGGCGTGAGATCAAGTGACTGGCGGGAAAACTAGCGTGCCATTGCGCGAGTTGACCGTGAGATTCAAATCAACCGGCTAAGCATGTAGATCTGCCCGGTGATGGCTTGCGGACGGGGGTTCAATTCCCCCCGGCTCCACCATCTAAGACAGCCCCCGCCAATGAAAGACCATTGGCGGGGGCTTCGCTTTTTGGCCTCGGATTGGCGCAGATTGGCGTTCGATTCGCACGTGATCCGCACGCAGATTCGCACGTGAAAAGGCCGCCTCTTCAGTCTGTGTCAGAACGGCTACGACGGCCACGATGGCAAAACGCCCCGAGGTCATCGGGGCGTTTTTTGTTTGGTGCGCCCAGCATGGGCGCACTCCTACGGGTGCAAGTCCCGTCGTAAGTTGATCACGACGAACGAAGCGAAGCGCAACTGCACGAGGGCGACCGAATGTGGGAAGGAAGCGTGGAGCGTAAATCGCGAGCCGATGAACAAGAACCGCATAGAAGGCGCTGCCGAGCAGGGCGAGCGGGCCATGAACCGCGAAGCTCTCGTGATCAAGGCGAGGCGGCGTAGATGTGGCGGCTGTGCGATGAAGGAGTGCGTGCCTTACCTGGG
>NZ_DASWYS010000046.1:0-8578 GCF_036404855.1 Roseateles sp. | reverse complement strand
AGCGGTTGTGTCCGGCAGCAGCAGCGCGAAGACGTCGTCGGCGTGGCGCGCGAGCAGGTCAGCCGGCCGCTGCAGGGACTGCTGCGCCAACGCTGCGACATGACGCAGCGCGTTGTCCGCCGCGGCGCCACCGTGGCGCTGCCGGTAGACGGCCAGACCTTCGATGCCGACCAGCAGCAGCGCCAGCGGCTGGCCGCTGCGGCGGGCGCGACGACATTCCAGGTCCAGCTCTTCGTTGAAGTGCGCGCGTTCGATCAGGCCGGTCAGCGCATCCCGACGGGCCAGGCGCAGCAGGCGCTGGGCGGTACGGTGCAGGCGCAGCTGCATCGCGACGCGGGCGCGCAGTGCCGGGCCTGCCACGGGCTTGGCGACGAAGTCGGCCGCGCCGAGTTCGAACACGGCCGACTCCACGCGGGCGTCGGTGTGGCGGGTCACGAAGATGACGGGCACCTCAACCAGCAGCGGATCGGCTTTGAGTCGGCGGCACACCTCGAAGCCGTCAATGCCTGGCATCTCGGCGTCCAGCAGGATCAGCTCGGGTTGCCAGCCGTGCGCGATGGCCAGCGCCTGCTCGCCGTCGGTGGCGAAGCGCATCTGGTTGTAGCCGGACAGCAGCCGGCCCAACTGCTGGATCATGCCGGGGTCGTCGTCCACCAACAGCAGGCGGGCGTCGGCCAACGACGGCAGCAGGGCGTCGAGGCGGCCGGCCAGCGGACTCGGGGCGTTGATGCGGGTCAGGGGCATGGTGCGGGCTGGTTTCAGTCGTCGTTGCTGATCAGCCCGTGGCGCAGGGCCAGCTTCACGAGTGCCGTGACGTCGGGCGCGCCGAGCTTGGCCATCAGCCGGCTGCGGTAGCTGTCCACCGTCTTGGGCGAGAGGTGAAGGGAGGCCGCGATCTCGTTGCTGGAATGGCCATTGACGACCATGGAGACGACCTGGCGCTCACGCACCGACAGGCTGGCAAAGGGATCCTCGCCGTCATCCTGAGCAAGTGCGCGGGCGGCGAGTTCGGCCACGCCGGGGCCGAGGTGCCGGCGGCCACCGCGCAGCGCCTCGATGGCCTGCAGCAACTCGTCAGACGGCGACCCCTTGAGCACATAGCCGCTGGCGCCGAGCTTGAGCGCCATGCCAACGTGGCGCGGCTGGGCCGACATCGTCAGCACCAGCGGCCGCACGGCCATGCGGCGGCGCTGCAGCTCGGCCAGCAGTTCCATGCCGGAGCGCGGCCCGATAGAGAGATCGATGAGGACAACGTCGGGCGACAGTTGCTGCAGCTCGGCCAGCGCCGCGGTGATGTCGCCACTGTCACCGACCACCTCGTGCCCTGCCTCGGAGAGCAGTGCGCGCAGACCCTGGCGCACCATGGCGTGGTCGTCGACGAGGTAGACGCGGGCCGGCGGCGTCATTGCGGCGTGTGCCAGCGCAACGTCAGTTGGGTGCCGCCGCCGGCCCGCGGCCCCAGCGTCAGCGTCGCGCCGATGACGCGGGCGCGCTCGCGCATGCCGATGAGGCCGAAATGACCAGGGCAGCGCTCGAAGCCGTCGGCCAGGCCGCTGCCATCGTCGGCCACGCCCAGCTCGACCTCATCGGCGAAGCCGTAGAGGCTCAGCCTGACCTCGGTGGGGTTGGCGTGGCGGAGCGCGTTCTCCAGGCCTTCACGAGCGATCATGAAGAGAGCGTACTCGACGTGGCCGGGCCAGCGCTGCGCCAGCAGCTCGGCCTCGACGTCCAGCTTCAGCCGCACACCGGGGTACAGCGCGCGGCGCTGGGCGAGTTCGTTGTCCAGCGCGGCGGCCAGGCCTTCGTCCTCAAGCAGCGGCGGGCGCAGGTCGACGAGGACCTGACGCACCTCGCGCAGGGCCTGGTCCGTGAGACTGCGAGCTTGATCGCGGGCGGCCGCGGCCCCAAGGTCCAGCGTCAGGCGCAGGGCGGTGAGCGTCTGGCCGAGCTGATCATGCAGGGCCTGGGCCAGGCGCTGCGTCGTGCGGCGCTCCTGGTCCATCAGCTGCTCGGCCAGGGCCGACAGCGCGGCCTCGGCTGCCACCTGCACGGAGATGTCGACGACGACGCACAGCAGCAGCGAGCGGCCCGCCAGCTCCACCGGCTCGGCTGCGAGCTTGGCGTGGAGCCGGGCGCCCGAGGCCGGTCGCAGTTCGCGGTGGTCGACCTCCGTGCGGCCGGCCGTGCCCGGCAACGGCGCCAGTCCCAGGGCCGCGACCGTCTGGCCGGTGACGGAGGGTGTCGGCCAGCCCAGCAGGCGTCCGAGTTCATCGTTGGCCTCGATGACGGTCTCACTGGCGATGTCGATCACCGCGATGCCGACGGGCACGGTATGGAAAAGGGCGCGGAACTTGGCCTGGCTGTCGCTCAGCGCCTGCTCGGTGAGCTTGGAAGTCGTCACGTCGGACAGCGTGGCCAGTACTCGCGCCGGCTGGCCCTGGGCGTCGCGCTCGGTCCAGCCGCGGCAGCGCAGCCAGCGCGGTGCAGGACCGGCCAAGCGCAGGTCGATGTCCAGGGGCGCACCATGCTGCAGATGGGACTGCAGGGCGGCCCGCCACAAGCCCTGGTCGTCGGCCTGCAGCTGTTCGGCGAGGCGGCCGGGGGCGTCCAGCAGGGCACGTGCCCGAGGCGAGAAGTACTCGCTGTCGATGGCGATGTCCCACTCCCACAGGCCGTCGGCCACGCCCTGCATCGCACGTGCGTAGCGGGCCTGTTCGGCGTCCAGGGCAACCTGGGAGCTGACATCGCGGGCGATGTAGAGCCAGCCGTTGCCGTCGCCCGGCAGCGGGACGATGCTGGCCTCGAAGCGGGCCAGGCGGCCGCTCGATGTGCGCAGCGCATACTCCAGTCGTTGCGGGCCGTTGCCGCAGGCGGCCACTGCCCGTCTCGCCAGCTCCGGTGGGCCGACGCTGTGCAGCGGGCGGCCCTGCAGCGTCGCCCAAGGCGCGTGCAGGTCGGCGTGGGCGGGCCGGTTGCACGCCGCGAATCGCAGGTCGGGGCCGATCAGGAAGCAGAGATCGGGCAGGGCTGCCGCGATGGCGGGTGCGGCCTGGATCCAGGGTTCCAGTGCCGGCACCTCAATGATCCATCACCGGGCATCGGCCGCACATGATGCTCACGCTCCGGCCGCCGGGTGGCCCCCAGGCCGGCTCGCATGGGCGACGTGCATGCGGCTCGATCCCGCGAGCATCGCCGCCTCCCGAGGAGGGCAGCCAAGGCACGCCTCGGACGACCGGCACCATCAAAGCGTGCCGTAGCTGTGCAGTCCCGAGAGGAACATGTTGACGCCTAGGAAGGCGAAGGTCGTCACCAGCAGGCCCACGAGTGCCCACCAAGCGGAGGCCATGCCACGCAGGCCCTTCATCAGCCGCATGTGCAGCCAGGCTGCGTAGTTGAGCCAGACGATCAGCGCCCAGGTTTCCTTGGGGTCCCAGCTCCAGTAGCCGCCCCAGGCCTCGGCGGCCCAGAAGGCGCCGAGGATGGTGGCGATGGTGAAGAAGGCAAAGCCCAGCGCGATGGCCTTGTACATCAGGTCGTCGAGCTGGGGCAGGTCGGGAAGGCGTGCCGTCAGGTGGCTTCGCAGCGCGACGGCGATGGCCAGGAAGACGGCGACGCCCATGATCTTGTATGCCCAGCCGTCCAGGCCGGTGACGGTCGCGGCCTCCAGCGTGGCGCCGAAGCGCACAGCGAGGATCAGGCCGACGATGCCCAGCGGCATGGCGATGAGGCCGATGGCGAGGGCGCGCGTGGTCGCGGTCTTCAGCAGGTAGGCCAGGGCCACCATGGCGGCCAGCGCGAAGCTGCCGTAGCCGACGAAGTTGGCGGGCACGTGGATCTTCATCCACCAGCTCTGCAGGGCCGGCACCAGCGGCTGGATTTCCTGAGCGTCGCGCGCCACCGTGTACCAGAGCAGGAAGCTGACCGCGCCGCTGACGACCAGCATCACATAGGCGCCCAGCGAGCGCGTCGCGAAGCGGGCCTCGTAGTAGAGGTAGAACAGCGTCGTCATCCAGCAGAACAGCACGAAGACCTCATAGAGGTTGCTGACGGGGATGTGGCCGATGTCGGGACCGATCTGGTGGCTCTCGTACCAGCGCACGAACGTGCCGATGAGGGCCATCAGCACGCCGCCCCAGGCCAGCTTGGAGCCGATGACCTCGGCCACGCTGTTGCGGCCGGCGCCGGTGAAGAAGCCGCCCCAGTAGAAGAGCATGCTCATGTAGAACAGCAGGCTCATCCAGAGGATGGCGCTCTGGCTGGACAACAGATACTTCAGCCAGAAGGTCTGCTCGCCGGCGGCGAGGTCGGCGCCGAATCCATCGGTGTGCTGGCCGTACAGCGCGATGGCCGACAGCGTGGCCGCGCCGGCCGCGATGCTGAGCGTGCGCAGAGGTTTCCAGAACCAGCCAAGCGCGATCAGCGTGGGCACGGAGCACAGCAGGATGCCTTGCTCGTAGACGTCCATGCTGGCGTGGTAGCGGCTGAAGGCATAGCCGCCGCCGAGCAGCACGAGGGCGGCGAAGACCCAGTCGAGGGCGTCGCGGCGTTGCAGCGCATGGCGGCGCGGCAGGTCAAAGGTGGTTGTGTTCATGAGGGCTCCTTCAGCACGGCGGCCTTGAGCTGGGCGAAAAGGGTGGCGTTGTCAGGCGATTCGCGAGTGCTGGACATGGCCATGCGCACCTGCGAGCCGCCCATGTCGGCGCCGGGCGCAATCCAGACCCACAGGCGGCGCTCCTTGACGTAGAGCATGGCGAAGACGCCGACGATGAGCAAGAGGGCGCCCAGATAGACCAGCTTCTGGCCAGGGGCGCGCGCGACCTGGAAGACGCTGGCCTGCACCTGCTCGAAGTCCCGCAACTGCAACAGCATGGGCGCCGGGTAGTAGAGACTGTCCGACAGCGACAGCACAGCCTGGGTCATGAAGCCCTGACTAGCAGCGTCGGCGGCCACGGGCGGGAGGCCGGCGCGTTCGCGGGCGAGCTGGTGCAGCTCGAACAGGCTGCCGTTGAGGATGCGCAGCAGCACCTCGGAGACGCGCTGGCGTTCCGACTCGGGCACGTCGCGCTCTATGAACTGGGACAGCGCCGGCAGTCCGCCCTTGACCTCTTCGCCCGGCTTGGCGGCGGCGCCCGAGAACAGCGTCAGTGCGCGCTGGGCGGTGAGCTTGAGCTGCGGGGCCAACTGGGGTTGCTGAGGCGGCGTGGCCGAGACCGCGTAGCGCTGCGCGGCGGTGTCGCGCAGGGCAGGGTCGGCCAGCGCCTGGCGCAGGTGCAGCCAGCCGTCCAGGTTGCCGTTCTCGTCGGCCGGCATGCGCAGGTAGCGGAAATTCTCGGCCGGTGTGTCGCGCACGCCGGCGAGGAAGACCTTCTGACCGTCCAGCTCGACAGGCAGCATGTAGTTGTTGTATTCGCGCGCTTGGCCAGAGGCGTCGCGCAGCCGGTAGCTGAAGCTCGGGCCGACGTTGTGCAAGGCCTTGGTCGAGTTGGACTTGGCGCCGCTGCCGAGGTGCTTGCCAAGGCGGTCGCCGAGATCGACCTTGCGCACATCGGCGCCGCTGGCATTGCCTTCGCCGGCCAGATTCTCGACGTTGATGACGCGCAGGCCGTCGAGCTCCAGTGTTTGGTCGCCAAAGGCCATCTTGGTGCCGACGCGGCCCGCCAAGTCGGCCGGCGTGCCACCGTGGGTCAGCGGCAGGGCCTGGAGCTTGAGCTTGCTGCCGCCGTCCTCGAAGCTGCTCTGGTAGATGGCCAGGCCCTTGTGGATGACCGGCTCGTTGACCTTGACCGTGGCCTCGCGCAGCGTCGTACCGTCATGGATGACGATGTCACTGGCAAAGCTCTTGGGCATGCCGGTGGGGTAGTAGTCGACACGGAACTTCTTCAACTCGATGTCGAAGGGCAGGTCCTGCAGCACGACGCCGTTGGGCAGGCTAAGCACGGCGATACCCTGGCGCTGCTGCTCGGTGACCGAGACGTTGCCGCGGAAGCCGGGGTTGGCGGTGGAGAGGCGGTGTTCGGGCTTGATGTCGGACACGAAGCCGGACCCGGTATAGAGCTGCTTGCCCTGTGCCCACATGGCCAGCTTGACCATGGCGTTGCCGTCCAGCACGCCGCCCACGAGGATGAGCACGATGGCCGAGTGCGCCGCCAGGTAGCCGAGCTTGTTGGCCGCGCCGCGGCGGGCAGCGACCATGATGCCGTTGTCACGCTGCTGAACTCGGGCCTTCCAGCCGAGCTGCGTCAGCGTCGTGCCGATCTCGGCCAGGGCCATCTGCGGGTTGCTGGGCAACTCGGCGATGGCCTTGTGGTGATGGGCCTGCAGCGACTGCTCGCGAACGCCTTCCTTGTAGCTTTTCAGGTCGACCAGGATCTTGGGCGTGTTGCGGACGATGCAAAGGCTGGTCGACACGACCAGAAAGGCCAGGATGACGAGGAACCAGGTCGCGCTGTAGACCGTGTACAGCCCCAGCTTGCCGAACACCTCGGCCCAGAACGGGCCGAACTGGTTGATGTAGTTGCCCATGGGCTCGCTCTGGCGCAGCACGGTGCCGATGACCGAGGCGATACAGATCACGCTGAGCAGCGCGATGGCGAAGCGCATGGACGAGAGCAGGTCCAGCAGTTCGCGGGCGACGGAGGAACGGGGGACGGCTTGTGACATCAGGCGCGGGAGCGAGGCGGAAAAAAAGGCCGGTGGGGATCACCGGCCTTCGTTCTCGAGGCTTGCGAAAACTTCAGCGCAGGCCAGCAATGTAGTCGGAGACGGCCTTGATTTCCGCGTCGTTCATCTTCGCGGCGACGGTCGTCATGACGGGGTTGTTGGCGCGGGCGCCGCTGCGGAAGGCGGTCATCTGGGCCTCGACATAGTCGCCGTGCTGGCTGCCCAGGCGCGGGTACTGGGCCGGCAGGCCGGAGCCCGTCGGGCCGTGGCAGCCGGCGCAGGCGGGCACGTTTCGTTCGGCGATGCCGCCGCGGTAGATCTTCTCGCCAAGCATCACCGTGTCCTTGTTCTTGGCGAAGCCCGGCTTGGCGGTCTTGCCGGCATAAAAGGCGGACACGTTGCGGATGTCCTCCTCCGACAGCGGGGCGGCCATGCCGCTCATGATGGCGTTCTTGCGCTTGCCGGACTTGAATTCGGCCAGCTGCTTGGCGAGGTATTCGGGGTGCTGCCCCTGAAGAATGGGGTTGGCCGGGCTGCCGCGCGAGCCATCCGCCGTGTGGCAGGCAGCGCACACCTGGGACGCAATGGTGCCGCCCTTACCGATGTCGGGCTTGGCCGACGCGGCCGCGGGCTCGTTCGCATGAGCCGTGACGGCCAGCAGCAGACTCGACAGGAGGAAGGCGACAGTCTTCATGGATTTATGGAGTTTCGTTGGGCGCAACTTCCGAATTTTACAATGCTGAATCACAGCGTCCGCCCCTGCCATGACCAACGAAATCCCTGATGCAGCGCCTGCCGAGCCCACCACCGAGAAGCTCGCGCTGGCCTGGACGCACACCGCGCGGTTCCTGACCACCGCCAGCCAGCTCATCCACCTGCCGCCCACGGAGCTGCCGGAGATCGCCTTTGTCGGCCGCTCCAACGCCGGCAAATCGACGGCCATCAACACGCTTGCCCAGCAGAAGCGCCTGGCCTTCGCGTCCAAGACGCCGGGCCGCACCCAGCACATCAACCTCTTCGAACTGGGCCCCAAGGACGCGCCGGACGCGCTTTTTGCCGACCTGCCCGGATATGGCTACGCGGCCGTGGCCAAGGCCGCCAAGCTGCGCTGGCAGAAGGTGATGGCCGATTACCTGGAGGTGCGCCGCAGCCTGTCCGGCGTCGTGTTGATGGTGGATTCCCGGCTGGGGCTGACCGACCTCGACAAGCAACTGCTGGAGTTCGTTGCCGCTCGCGTCGCCACCGGAGAGATCCGTCTGCTGGTGCTGCTGACCAAGTCCGACAAGCTCAACCGCAAGGAGGCGGACGCCGCCCTGCGCGCGACGACCGAATTTCTGGCTGGCATGACGACAGAGCATTCCGACGTGGCGGTGACGCTGTTCTCGGCACTGAAGAAGAGCGGCGTCGGCGACGTGGCCCTGGCCCTGCATGAATGGACACACGGCGCGGCTGCCCCTGCTGCCGGATCAGCCGCCGTCTAGGTCGCTCATCAGCGTGTCGACGGCCCGCTGCACGACGCTGTCCTCCTCGAGCGCCGTGATCAGACCGTTGGCCAGCAAGGCCTCCAGCGCACGGCGCGTCAGCGGCAGGCGCTCGTCGGCCTCGCGGCCGACGAAGAGCATGTACTGGCGGCCCTCGCCGATCCAGGCGATCTGCGCGGTATGCCAGTCCCCTTGGATGAAGAGATGGAACCAGCGGCCGATCTGCAGGCCCTCGATCCAGCGCTGCAGTGCGGCGCGGGCATCGGGCGAGTCGTCTTCGTTGTAGAGCTGCACCGGCACGGTGGGCAGCTCGCCCCGGTCGACGTCGGCGCTCAGCCAGTGCGAAGGCACCTGGGAGTCGCGCTCCTCCATCAGGCGCCGCACGATTTCGTCGGCTGAGGCTGGCGCCGCATTGCTGACGGCCGCCGGCCGAGGCG
>NZ_DASWYS010000045.1:0-4366 GCF_036404855.1 Roseateles sp. | reverse complement strand
GAGCGACGTGACCGGCTTCGACGAAGTGCGCGTCTACGCCTTCAACAGTGCCAACGCCACCAGCGGCTACAGCGCGCCAGCCATCGACAGCGTTCGCGCCTTCACGGTGCCGGAGCCGGGTTCGCTGACGCTGGCGTTGCTGGGCTCGCTGGCGGGGTTGGGCGTCGCCGGCTTGCGCCGCCGCGGCTGAGCCGACATCTCGAAACGAAACAGCCGGCGCGAGCCGGCTGTTTCGTTGGGCGTTCAGAACAACCAGGGGCTGACGCAAACCCGCCAGCCGTCGCGGTAGGCCTGCCAGCCCGGTGGGCTCCATGCCTGCACCGGCGCCGCACCCGCCTCGGGCGCGCGCCCCCAGGCATCCAGCATCCAGGCTCCACAGGTGGTGCCGCTGCTGTCGTCCGACACCGTCACATCGCGCCCCTGCGCCAGTCCAGCCAGCAAGGGCCCGAACCAGGGGTTGGCCGTGAACGCGCCTTCGACGACGACGCGGCCGCTGGCGCCCAACGCGTCCAAGCAATGATCCGTCATCAGCACGACGTAGAGCGTCGCCAGCGCAGCGCGCTCTGCGTCCGTCTGCGGCATGGCACCAGTCACGCCACCCACGCGGCCGGCGAACGGTCCACCCGTCTCGGCGAAGCAGGGCAGCGCCATCGTGCCCCGCGCGACCAGCCGCTCGACGTCCTCGGCCGTGAACGCGGCCGGCTGTTCGCCGGCGATGGCGCCAAACTCCCGACCGCCCATAAAGCGCATGCAGGGCACGGCCTCGCCGAAGACGTTGCAGTTGGCCAGCATGTCCTGTACCTCGACCAAAGGCTTGGTCGCCGAGCCCAACGCCGCCGCGATGACCCAGGTGCCTGTGGACAGCACCGTGCAGGGGCCGCTTTGTTGCAGCGTCAGCAGATGGCGCAGCAGCGAGGCATTGCTGTCGTGGATTCCGCAGACGATCTCGCAGTCCACCGGCAGCCCGGTGTCGGCGGCCAGCTCAGGCCGCAGCACGCCCAGGCGCGCCCAGGCCTCGCGGCGCTTGGGAAAGAGCGACTCCCAGCCGTGGCGTTCCACCAAGCTGGACCAGCGGCCCGCCTCCGGCTGCCAAAGGTCGGTATGGCAACCCAGCGACGTGACCTCGCTGGCGGCGACGCCGCACAGACGCCAGGCCCAGTACTGCGGGTACATCAGCACATGCCTGGCGCGAGCAAACTCGGCGGGGAAGCGAGCCTGCAGCCAGTCGAGCTGGCGGCCGAGATTGAGGCCTGCCGGCAGCAGCGGCGAACCGCTCTCGCTGAAGGTCGGTCGCAGCGACTCATAACGCGCCGCGTCGGCGGCGTCGCCCGGTACGTGCTCATAGTCCAGTACCGGCATCACCAGGCCGGCCTCGTCGACCAACGCCGCCGTCGCGCCATGCGTGACGGGAACGATAGCTCGTATCTGTGCAAGCGCAGACAGCTCGCGCAACTGACCCAGCATCCAGGCCCACAACCGCTCGGTGTCATGGTGCGGATACGGTCCGACACGGCGCACCGTGTTGGGTGTACGTGCCTCCGCCAGCGTCTTGCCGGCAGCATCGATCAGCGTGAGCTTGGCATTGGTCTTGCCGATGTCGAGGACGACGGTACCGGGAAGAGCGCTCAAGAGTTCAGCCCCACGCGACGCCCGTAGGCGCCGGCTTCCAGCACGGCCGCGTAGTCATGCGAGCTCATGGCCGAGGCCTCCACGACCCGAGGGTCCACGGCTTCGGGCTCCACGGTGATAACTCGCACGCCATAGTGCTCCAGCAATTGGACGGCGCTGTCGGACGCGCCGGTGTCTGTGATGACGGTCGAGACGCGGTTCAGCCCGCACAGCACCAGCCCGGCCTTGCGCTGGAACTTGGAACTGTCCACCAGCACGACCAGTTCCTCGGCCTGGCCGATGAGGCGCTTCTCGGCCTGGATCAGCAGCGGGTCGGCCTCCATCAGACCCAGGATGGACAGGCCATAGACGCCCATGAACATCTTGGCCGCATAGTGGTGCTGAGCCACGTCATTCTCGAACGGGCTCAGGATGACGTTCTGCTCTCGGTAGACCCGTCCGCCAGGCAGGATGATTTCGTTGTCACTGGTGACGAGCAGGCGCTCGGCCATCAGGAAGGAATTGGTGAGAATCTTCAGCTGTTTCTCGACGAGAAACTCCGCCATCATGAAAGTGGTAGTTCCACCGTTGATGATGATGGTTTCCCCGTTATTGCACATCGAGGTGGCATAACGGGCGATGGCGCGCTTGGCCGCAGTATTTTGCTGAGCGTTGTTCTGAAAAGTCTCACTGGACAGCGTGTAAGACTTTTTCTTCTGCTCCAACCTCTGCGCACCGCCCCGAGTGCGTGTCAGCTGGTTTTTCGCGGCCAGCCAGGAAATATCCCTGCGCACGGTGGCGGCAGAAGCCGACAGCCATTCCATCAATTGCTGAACGCTGGCGTGTTCACGCTCGTCCAGCAGTTTGAGAAGACGCTTGTGACGCTTGTGATTGATCATGTGGATCACCTTCTCGGGCGTCCCGGGGAACCGGCGGCGACCGTTGTCTCGTATTTATGGGACCAGCCTCTGGAGGGCGGGCATCGCTTGGCTTGGCAGCCCGGCGGAGGCCGGGTCAGGGCATGCGGCCGGTGTGCGTAGGCGCCAGCCGCCGACGGCACTTCCACTCACGCTCAGAACCGATCAAAGCCTGGGTGAAACGCCGTTTCAAGTGCAGATTACGTCAGCTGCGTGACAGCGTCAATCAAAAACCACTCACGCCCGTGAGCGTTTCGTGAGCGGTGGGACCGCCATCCACGCTTTCGCTCATCCTTTTGATTTACTGCTGAGCCCCCGCGCATGGCGCAACGTTTCGCTTCACACTGCGTGCCGCTAACCCGCCAGAAGCGGGCCCCGGGGGACGCAGGCCGCGACCCTGAGGGCAAATGACAGGCCGAATACAGGCAAGCTGATGACTGCAATTTCCCAAACCGCCACGCATAACCCCATCATCTCGAAGTGGGACGACGACGTGGCGGCAAAACTGAGCGAACCCGAACTGCTGCTTTATCGCTCCAACCTGCTGGGTTCAGATCTGCGCGTCACGAATTTCGGCGGTGGCAATACTTCGGCCAAGGTCAAGATGCGCGATCACCTGACCGGCGAGAATGTCGAGGTGCTCTGGGTCAAGGGCTCGGGCGGCGACCTGGGGTCCATCAAGCTGGATGGTTTTTCCACGCTCTACATGGACAAGCTGAATGCGCTGAAGAAGCGGTATCGCGGCTTGGAGCATGAAGACGAGATGGTGGACTACCTGCCGCACTGCACCTTCAATTTGAATCCGCGGGCTGCGAGTATCGATACTCCCCTGCACGCCTATATCCCGAAGGCGCATGTCGACCACATGCACCCCGACGCGATCATCGCCATCGCCGCCTGCGCCGACAGCAAGCGCCTGACCGAAGTGATCTTCGGCGGCCAGCTGGGCTGGCTGCCCTGGCAGCGCCCCGGCTACGACCTGGGCCTGAAGCTGGAAGCACTGGCCACGTCGCAGCCCAACCTGAAGGGCATCATCCTGGAAGGCCACGGCCTGTTCACCTGGGGTGACACCGCCAAGAGCTGCTACGAGATCACGCTGGACATGATCCGCCTGGCCGAGCAATGGCTGAACGAGAACATCAAGCAGCCGGTGTTCGGCGGCGTGAAGACCGTGACGCTGCCCGCCGAACAGCGCGCCGCCATCGCCGCCAAGCTGATGCCCGCGCTGCGCGGCCGCATCAGCGCTGACGAGCGCAAGCTGGGCGACTTCAACGACAGCGCCGCGGTGCTGGAGTTCGTCGGCAGCAACGACCTGGAAAAGCTGGCCGCGCTGGGCACGTCCTGCCCCGACCACTTCCTGCGCACCAAGATCCGCCCGCTGGTGCTGGACTTCGACCCCAGCAACCCCGATGTGGACGCCGTGCTGGCCGGCCTGGACGCTGCGCTGGAAGCCTACCGCGCCGACTACCGTGCCTACCACGAGCGCTGCAAGCGCCCGACCAGCCCGGCCGTGCGTGATGCCAACCCCATCATCTACCTGATCCCCGGCGTCGGCATGCTGTCCTTCGCCAAGGACAAGGCGACCGCGCGTATCGCCGGCGAGTTCTACGTCAATGCGATCAACGTGATGCGCGGCGCGAACGGCGTCGACAGCTACGTCGGCCTGCCGGAACAGGAAGCCTTCGACATCGAATACTGGCTGCTCGAGGAAGCCAAGCTGCAGCGCATGCCCAAGCCGAAATCGCTGGCCGGTCGGGTGGCGCTGGTCACCGGCGGCGCGGGCGGGATCGGCGCCGCGACCGCCACGCGTTTCCTGCGCGAGGGCGCCTGCGTCATGCTGG
>NZ_DASWYS010000044.1:0-6807 GCF_036404855.1 Roseateles sp. | reverse complement strand
CAACGCTGCCCAGGCCAACAGTTGGGAGGCGCTGCCGATCTTCATCGCCGGCCTGTTCGTGGCCCATCAGCACCAGGCCGCACAGGCCACCGTGGACCTGCTGGCGCTGGGCTTCATCGCCGCTCGACTGGCCTTCGTCGGGCTGTATCTGGCCGACCAGGCCTCGCTGCGCTCGCTGGTGTGGGTGGCCGGCCTGGCGGCCTGCGTCGCGCTGTTCTTCGTGGGCTGAGGCCAGCCGCGAGCTGCTCAGGGCGCCGCAGCGGCCACCACGTTGCGGCCCTTGCCGCCGCTGGCGGTCTTGACGGCCTTGGTCGTTGGCTTGGCGGATGCCTTGGCCACCTTGGCTGCCGGGGCCTTGGCCACCGCCGCGGTCTTGCGCGCGGGTGCGGCCTTGCGGCTGGACGCGACTGCCCGGGCCGGCGCCGGGGCCGTGTAGACGACGATCGCCTGGCCCGGCTTGAAACGCGCGTTCTTGCCCACCTTGTTCCACTGCGCGACCTGCTCGGCGCGCACCTTGTAGCGCGCGGCCACGCCGGCCACGGTGTCGGCCTTGCCAGCCTTCAATGTCACGCGGCGCAGCGGCGGTGCGTCGGGCGCAAGACTCAGGCTGGCCGTGTCGGCCAGGCGCTCCGAAACGTCGGTATGGACATGTTCGCCGCGAGGCACCAGC
The DNA here is from genome assembly GCF_036404855.1 of Roseateles sp. Lineage (GTDB taxonomy): Bacteria > Pseudomonadota > Gammaproteobacteria > Burkholderiales > Burkholderiaceae_C > Pelomonas. The sequence continues at coordinate 6,137 of NZ_DASWYS010000044.1, read as the reverse complement.
AGTGTTGAGCCGGCCTTGACCAGCATCTTCGGCGGGATACGGTTGATCTCGCGCAGCAGGCTCTCGGGCATGCCGGCGCGCTTGGCCGCATCGGCGGGGCTCATCGTCTTGGGCACGACCCAGGCCGTCCAGCTTGCGAGCGGGCCGTTGTGCCGCGCCAGGTTCTCGGCGAAGGCGCTGGCCTGGTCGTAGGGCAGCAGGACCTGCGGCGTGGCCGCGGCCAGGATCACCGGCTTGTTCATCTGCGGGTTGAATTGCTGGAAGGTCTCCAGCGAGATGCCGGCGAGCTGGGCGGCCAGGGCGACGTCGATGTCGCGATCGACCTTGACGCTGAGGAAGAAGGGGTGGTTGGCCACCACCGGCAGCGCCAGCGCATACCGTTCCGGCGCGAAGACGATGTTCTTCACGGCCTGCAGCTTGGGCACGTAGTAGCGCGTCTCGTCGGGCATCTTCAGACTGGCGTAGTCCGTCGGCAAGCCCAGGCGCTGGTTGCGGGCGACGGCCTTCTGCACATTGCCCTGGCCCCAGTTGTAGGCGGCCAACGCGAGGTGCCAGTCGCCGAACTGCTTGTAGAGCCGGCCCAGGTAATCCAGCGCCGCGCGCGTGGACGCGAGCACGTCCCGGCGATCGTCGCGGAAGATGTTCTGTTTGAGGTCGAAGTCGCGGCCCGTGGCGGGCATGAACTGCCACATGCCGGTGGCCTTGGCGGAGGACACCGCGTGGGTGACGAAGGCGCTTTCGACGAAGGGCAGCAGCGCCAGCTCCGTGGGCATGCCGCGCTTCTCGACCTCCTCGACGATGTGAAAGAGGTAGCGGCTGCCACGCGAGGTCATGCGCTCGACGTAGTCGGGTCGGGCGCTATACCAGGCCTCGGCCTTGCGCACCCAGTCGTCGTCCAGGTCCTGCAGCTGGAAGCCCAGGCGCACACGTGCCCAGAGGTCGGCATTGACGTCGGGGCCGTCGAGGTCGATCTTCTCGCCGGGGCGCAGGTTGTCTTCCAGCAGCTCGGCCGCGATGGAGCGTACCGGCGTGGGCGCGGCCAGCAGCATGGGCGCGGGGCTGGGCTCGGCGGTGGCGGGGGGAGGCGGGGGCGGGGAGTCCGGAGCGTTGGGCTCGACGGGCGGGGTGGTTGTGGCGCAGGCGGCGAGGAGCGCGGCCAGGAGAATCGCCGAAAGACGCGAGAGCGCCTTCGGCGGCGAGAGGGGTTGGAGCAGTGTCATCGGAATCCGTTCTTCCATTCGCGCAGCGCGGCGAATACATCGACCGGGCTTGGCGCGGCCGGGAGTTTGAGGGGGGCGTGGCGGCGGGCAGCTTCACGCAGAGCCGGCTCGGCACAGCGGAGGAAAGGGTTGATGCGGACTTCGGTGCCGAGGCGGGCCGGCAGCGTCGGCCGGCCGGCGGCGCGCTGAGTCTCGCAGCGGGTGGCGTATTCGGCCAGCGCCACATTGCCGGGGTCCACCTCGCGCGCGAAGCGCAGGTTGGACAAGGTGTACTCGTGGGCGCAGCAGACTCGCGTCTCGGGCGGCAGCGCGGCCAGCGACTGTAGCGAGGCGTGCATCTGCGCTGGCGTGCCCTCGAAGAGGCGGCCGCAGCCTGCGCTGAACAGGGTGTCGCCGCAGAACAGCAGCGGTTCGGCGCCGGGCGCCTCGGCCGCGAAGTAGGCGATGTGACCGGCCGTGTGGCCCGGCACGTCCATCACGGCGAACTGCAGACCGAGCAGCGCCACGCTGTCGCCGCCCTGCACGCGCTGCACCGGCTCGGGCAGCTTCTCGTGGACGGGGCCATAGATGGGGCCATGCAGGCGCGGGCGCAGCGCGTCAACGCCGCCGACGTGATCACCGTGGTGGTGGGTCAATAGAATGCCCGCGAGCGTCAGGCCCCGGGCATCCAGGGCCGCCAGCACCGGCGCGGCATCACCGGGATCGACGACGATGGCCTCACGGCCATTGTCGAGCAGCCAGAGGTAGTTGTCGTCGAAAGCGGGGACAGGCGTGAGCGTCAAACTGAGCGTCAATGTGGCGCCAACCCATGACAGATAAAGCGCCGAGTATAGATTTGGCAGCCTGGCTGCAGACCCCGCCCGGGCGTCATTTGCTGGCCTGGGAGCAGACCCAGGTCGACGCGGTCGTGGCCGACCTGTTCGGGTTTCATGCGCTGCAGCTGGGTCTGCCCGAACTTGACGGCCTGCAGACCAACCGCATGCCGCACCGCTGGCTGGCTGGCCGAGACCTGCTGTGTGACTTTGACGCGCTGCCCTTCGAAAGCGCCAGCCTCGACCTCGTGCTGCTGCCGCATGCGCTGGAGCTGGCCTGCGACGCCCATGCCCTGTTGCGCGAGGTGGAGCGAGTGCTGAGACCCGAGGGGCGGCTCATCGTCTTCGGCCTGAATCCGGCCAGTCTCTGGAGCCTGCGCCAGAACCTCGGCCGGCTCAGGCGCCGCGGCGAACCCTACCTACCCAGCGAAGGCGACTTCATCGGCTACTGGCGGCTGCGCGACTGGCTCAAGCTGTTGAGCTTCGACGTCGAGGCAGCTCGCTTCGGCATCTACCGTCCTCCGCTGCGCTCAGAAGCGTGGCTGCAGCGCTGGCGCTGGGTCGATGGCGTCGGTTCGCGCTGGTGGCCGGTGCTGGGCGCCGTCTACTTCATCCAGGCGGTCAAGCGCGTGCAGGGCATGCGCATGATCGGCCTGGCCAAAAACTCGCGTGCGGCGGCCAAAAAGGCGCCCGCTGTCGCGTTGAGCAACCACCACAAGAAGAAATGACCGATACCTCCAAGCCTGCCGTCACGATCAAGCGGCCGCAGGTCACCATCTATACCGACGGCGCCTGCAAGGGCAATCCTGGGCCCGGGGGCTGGGGCGCCTGGCTCAGCAGCGGAGGCCATGACAAGGAACTCTTTGGCGGCGAGTCGGGCACGACCAACAACCGTATGGAGCTGACCGCCCCCATCGAGGCGCTCGCCTCGCTCAAGCGCAGTTGCGACGTCATCATCTATCTGGACAGCGAGTACGTGCGCAAGGGCATCACTGAATGGATCATCAACTGGCAACGCCGTGGCTGGAAGACGGCCGACGGCAAGCCGGTGAAGAACGCCGATCTGTGGCAGCGGCTGGATGCGCTGAGGAAGCTGCACCATGTCGACTGGCGCTGGGTCAGGGGCCACGCCGGCGACCCGGGGAACGAGCGCGCTGACATGTTGGCCAACAAGGGCGTGGCATCCCTCAGTAAAGTCCGCGCCACCTAAGACTCCTGGGAACCCGCCGATGAAGCTTCTGCCCCCACTGTTCGCGCTGCTGCTGGCCGGTGCCGCTCAGGCCCAGACCTACACCGTGCTGTGCGCCAAGGCGGTTTGCGGTCAGCTCCGGGTCGCGGAGTCGGCCGGTCGGCTGGACGTGGACTACAACTACCGCAACAACGGCCGCGGGCCTGACCAGAAGGAGGTGCTCGAGATCGCGCCCGACGGGACCTGGACGGGCTATCGCACCGAGGGTGTGTCGACTTACGGCGCACGCATCGATGAGCGCTTCGAGCTGAAGGACGGCCGCGCAAGCTGGCGCTCGCCGGTGGACCAGGGCGAACGGCAGGACGCGGGGCGGGACCTCGTCTACCTGCCGGTGCAGGCCAGCCCCGCCTGGGCCGCCCGGATCGCGCAGACGCTGCTGCAGCGCCCCGGCCAGCGCGCCACCGCACTGCCCGTCGGCCAGCTCGGCATCGAACGCGTGCAGGCGCTCAAGCCCGCCAGCGCCGGCTTCGAGGTGGGCCTCTACGCCGTGGAGGGCCTGGACCTCGAGCCCGCCTATCTCTGGCTGCGCGAGGACAACCATACGTTGTTCGCCAAGATCGACCCCGGCTGGGGCGGCACGCTTCTGCAGGGCTTCGAGGCGGAGATGGACCGTCTCTCCGACGCGCAGAAGACGGCGCAACTGGCACGATTGGAGCGCCTGGCCCGGACTCTTCCCAGGCCCCTGCCGGGCCTCACCGTCATCGAAGGCGTGCGCTGGTTCGATTCGCAGGCGGCCGTGCTCCGTGGGCCATCGGACGTCTATGTCTACGAAGGCCGCATCGCGGCCATCGCCCAACCTGGCAGCCTCGGCAACGCCGGGCCGGCCCAGCGTATCAGCGGCAAGGGTCGTACGCTGTTGCCCGGCTTCGTCGACATGCACACCCACCTCGACGCCAGTGCGCTGCTGCTGAACCTGGCCTCGGGCGTGACGGCGGTCCGCGACGTTGGCAACAGCAATGCCGACCTGGCTGAGCTGCGCGGCCGCATCGAGCGTGGCGAGGTGCTGGGTCCGCGTATCGCGGCCAACGGCTTCATCGAGGGCAAAAGCCCGTTCTCGTCGCAGGCCGACTTCGTTCCTGACAACCTGGTCGACGCGCTGGCGGCCATCGATTGGTACGCCGCCCATGGCTACCGCCAGCTCAAGCTCTACAACTCCATCCGCCCCGAGTGGGTGAAACCCATGGTGGCGCATGCGCGGTCGCTGGGCCTGCGCACAGGCGGCCATGTGCCGGCCTTCATGACGGCGCGCGAGGCCGTCGAGGCCGGCTACGACGAGTTGCACCACATCAACCAGGTCACGCTGAACTTCCTTGTCGGCAAGGGGGACGACACGCGCACATTGCTGCGCTTCAACCTGGTGGGCGACAAGGCGGCCGATCTCAAGCTCAACGACCGTCGCACCCAGGAGTTCATTGCGCTGCTCAAGAAGAAGGGCACCGTCGTGGACGCGACGATGACCGCCTTCGAGGCCCAGTACACGCAGCGCCAGGGCCAGCCCAACCCGAGCTACACGATGGTGGCTGCCAACCTGCCGGCCGTCGTCCAGCGCAGTTTCCTGTCCGCCGAGGTCGACATGGACGATGCCAAGGCGCGGCGCTGGGGCGCGAGTTGGAAGGTCATGATGGACCTGCTGCGCCGCATGCACGCGGCCGGCATTCCGCTGGTGGCCGGAACCGACGCTACGCCGGGCCTGGCGCTGCAGCGCGAGCTGGAGCTGTACGTACAGGCGGGCATCCCGCCCGCGCAGGCACTGAAGATCGGCACCTGGAACGGCGCGAAGTACAGTGACCGGCTGAGCGAGATCGGCAGCATCGAGCGCGGCAAGCGTGCCGACCTCGTGCTGGTGGACGGTGACCCGGTGGCCGACATCCGCGCCATCCGCCGCATCGCGCTGGTCATCCAGGGCCAGAACAACGAAACCCGGGCGCTGTTGCCGTCCGCGCTTTACCAGGCCATGGGCATCCAGCCCTTCGTGCCTGCGGCCGAGATCACGAAATGAAGCTTCTCGTCGCGCTGCTGATGGCGCTTCCCCTGGTCGGCCAGGCCGACACCACGCTGCGCTTCTGCGCCGCCGGCAGCCCCAAGACCTTCGACCCGGCGATGACCGACAGCGGCATCGATCATGTCGCCCATCTGCCCATCTTCAGCACCCTCATCGAGGTCAAGCGCGGCACGGATCAGCTGATCCCCGGCCTGGCTACGAGTTGGAGCATCAGCCCTGATGGTCTGGCCTACACCCTGGAGCTGCGCCGCGGTGTCAGCTGGCATACCGCCGAGGGCTTCAAGCCCTCGCGCGAGTTCAATGCCGACGACGTCGTCTTCACCTTTGGCCGCCTGCTCAGCCGGGACAGTGCCTTCGCCAAGGCTTTCCCCAGCGTGTCGCCCTATGTCGTCTCCTTCGGCTGGGAGAAGCTCATCCAGAAGGTCGAGAAGCTCGGCGAACACCAGGTGCGCATCACGCTCGCTGAACGCGACGCCTCCTTCCTGTCGGCACTGAGCTTCGCGTTCACGATGATCCAGTCAGCTGAGCTCGGCGCCCAGCTGCTCAAGGCCGGCACGCCGCAGCGCATCGCGCAGATGCCGGTCGGCACAGGACCCTTCCAGTTCAAGAGCTTCCGCGCCGACAGCGTCATCCGCTACGTGAAGCATGCGAGCTGGTGGCGCAAGGATGAGCGGCCGCGTGCCGATCAGCTCGTCTACGCGATCACCACCGACGCCAGCGTGCGCGCGCAGCGGCTCAAGCGCGACGAATGCGATATCGCCGCACCTGTTGGCCCCGCAGAGCTGGAAATGCTGAAGAAGGATCCGGCGATCAAGCTCGCGACGGCACCGGGCATGAACATTGGCCTGCTGGCC
>NZ_DASWYS010000043.1:0-3954 GCF_036404855.1 Roseateles sp. | reverse complement strand
CATGGCCGCCGCATTGCCCGGGCGCCAGGTCTTCTGCCCCATCTTGCGCAGCAGGTTGCGCATGTTCATCGACACGTCGCCGAAGTCGATCTTCACCGGACAGGGCGACAGGCATTTGTGGCAGACGGTGCAGTGGTCGGCCACATCCTCGAATTCCTGCCAGTGGCGAATCGAGATGCCGCGCCGGGTCTGCTCCTCGTACAGGAAAGCCTCCACCAGCAGCGAGGTCGCCAGGATCTTGTTGCGTGGGCTGTACAGCAGGTTGGCACGCGGCACGTGCGTGGAGCACACCGGCTTGCACTTGCCGCAGCGCAGGCAGTCCTTGACGCTGTCGGCGATGGCGCCGATGTCGGACTGCTGCATGATCAATGACTCATGCCCCATGAGACCGAAGCTCGGCGTATAGGCATTGGTCAAATCGGCATACAGGATGCCCCCACGCTCCGCCGCTTCGCGGGTCGCTGCCACCCGGGGGGGCTGATTCGCCTCGGGGCGGCCCAGCAGCGAATCGGCTTCTGATGCCCGATCTTTCTGCGCCGACAGCTCCTGATTTCGTAGCAATTTGCCCTTGTTGAAGCGCCCCTCGGGGTCGACACGGCGCTTGTAGTCGGCAAACGGGCGCAGCTCGTCGTCGCTCAGGAACTCCAGCTTGGTGATGCCGATGCCGTGCTCGCCCGAAATCACGCCGTCGAGCGAGCGCGCCAGCGCCATGATGCGCTTGACTGCCTCATGGGCGGCCTGCAGCATCTCGTAGTCGTCGCTGTTGACCGGGATGTTGGTGTGCACATTGCCGTCGCCGGCGTGCATGTGCAGCGCCACCCAGACCCGGCCCTTGAGCACGCGCTGGTGGATGGCATTGCACTCGGCCAGGATGGCGTCGAACGCGCTGCCGGCAAAGATGTTTTGCAGCTGGGCGCGGATCTGCGTCTTCCAGCTGGCGCGCAGGCTGTGGTCCTGCAGCTGAGGGAACAGCGCATCCACATCGCGCAGCCAGCCCTGCCACTGCGTGCGCACTTCGCCGACCAGGGCCAGGCCCTGCGCCACACGGTCTTCCAGCAGTTCGGCCGAGGGAATCTCGTTGGCGTCGTCCTGTTTGCCCAGCGGCAGATCGCCCTGGCTGAAAAAGGCCTCAAGCTCATCGCACAGCTTGATCTTGTTGCGCAGCGAGAGTTCGATGTTGATGCGCTCGATGCCGTCGGTGTACTCGGCCATGCGCGGCAGCGGGATCACCACGTCTTCGTTGATCTTGAAGGCGTTGGTGTGTTTGCTGATGGCCGCGGTGCGCTTGCGGTCAAGCCAGAATTTCTTGCGCGCTTCCGGGCTGATGGCAATGAAGCCCTCGCCGCTGCGCGAATTGGCGATGCGCACCACCTCGGAGGTAACGCGCGCCACAGCATCGGCATCGTCCCCGGAAATGTCGCCGAACAGCACCATCTTGGGCAGGCCGCCGCGCTTGCTCTTGGTGGCGTAGCCGACCGCCTTCAGGTAACGGTCGTCCAGGTGCTCCAGCCCGGCCAGCAACACGCCGCTGCGCTTTTGCTCGGCGAACATGAAGTCCTTGATCTCGACGATGCTGGGCACGGCGTCGCGCGCATTGCCGAAGAACTCCAGGCAGACGGTGCGGGTGTGCGCCGGCATGCGGTGCACCACCCAGCGGCCGCTGGTGATCAGGCCGTCGCAACCTTCCTTCTGGATGCCGGGCAGGCCGCTCAAGAACTTGTCGGTCACGTCCTTGCCCAGGCCCTCCTTGCGGAAACTCGGGCCCGGGATGTCCAGGCGCTCGGTCTTCACCAGCGTCTTGCCGTCGGCCTCGAAGTATTTCAGCTCGAAACTGGCCAGCTCGGCGTCGTGGATCTTGCCCAGGTTGTGGTTGATGCGCGTGACTTCCAGCCAGCCGGCGTCAGGCGTCACCATGCGCCACGAGGCCAGGTTGTCCAGCGCCGTGCCCCACAGCACGGCCTTCTTGCCGCCGGCGTTCATGGCGATGTTGCCGCCCACGCAGGAAGCCTCGGCCGAGGTCGGATCGACCGCAAAGACAAAACCGGCGCGCTCGGCCGCATCGGCCACGCGCTGCGTCACCACACCGGCTTCGGTCCAGATGGTCGGCACCGGCCGGTCCAGACCGGGCAGCTGCACCATCTCGACCTCGGTCATGGCTTCGAGCTTCTCGGTGTTGATGACCGCGCTCTTCCAGGTCAGCGGCACGGCACCACCGGTGTAGCCAGTGCCGCCGCCACGCGGGATGATGGTCAGGCCGAGCTCAATACAGCCTTTGACCAGATGGGCCATTTCGGCTTCGGTGTCGGGCGTCAGCACGACAAAGGGGTACTCGACACGCCAGTCGGTGGCATCGGTCACATGGGACACGCGGCTCAGGCCGTCGAATTTGACATTGTCTTTCGCGGTCAGACGGCTCAGGCTGCGCTGGGCCTTGCGGCGCAGGGCGGCAATCTCCTGGAACGCGGCGTCGAAGGATGTGACCGCCTGGCTGGCCGCCACCAGCAACTCACCGACCAGGGCATCACGCTGCGGGTCGTCCTGCGGCGTGCGGCGTTTCTGCACCTCGCCCAGGCGATGGCGCAAGGCCTCCACCAACTGGGCGCGGCGCTTCGGGTTGTCCAGCAGGTCATCCTGCAGGTAGGGGTTGCGCTGCACCACCCAGACATCGCCCAGCACCTCGTACAGCATGCGGGCCGAGCGGCCGGTACGACGCTCCTCGCGCAGCTGGTTGAGCACCTCCCAGGCACGCATGCCGAGCAGGCGGATCACGATCTCGCGGTCGGAGAACGAGGTGTAGTTGTAGGGAATTTCGCGGATGCGTTCGTGGCCGTGCGGCGCAACGCCGGGCGCATTCACAAGCTGGTCAAGCGGAGTCGGTGCGTTCATGGGAAATCTGGAATTTCAGCCAGAACGGTAGAACCCGGCTGAGGGGTGATGTTACCGCAGCGCAGCATTCACCTGTTCGCCTCATGGTAACCCCGGGTCCCCAGGGACTGCCGCCCGAGGTTTAATCAAACCGTAACAAGACTGACATATCACCCGACTAGGCTCGGCATCTTGTCTTCAAGGAGTTAACCCATGTGTTTGAAAACGAAACTGGCGCTTGCCGCCCTCTCCACCCTGTTGCTGGCTCCCGCCCAGGCCCAGACCGAGATCCAGTGGTGGCATTCCATGGGCGGCGCCCTGGGCGAATGGGTCAACGATCTGGCCCGCGACTTCAACGCCAGCCAGAAGGATTACAAGGTCACCCCGACCTTCAAGGGCAGCTATGACGAGTCGATGACAGCCGCCATTGCGGCCTTCCGTGCCGGCAATGCCCCGCACATTCTCCAGGTCTTCGAGGTCGGCACCGCCACCATGATGGCCTCCAAGGGCGCCATCAAGCCGGTGGCCGAGGTCATGAAGGAAGGCGGCCAGAAATTCGACCAGAACGCCTACGTGCCCGCCGTCGCCGGCTACTACACCGCCCCCAACGGCCAGATGCTGAGCTTCCCCTTCAACAGTTCGACACCGGTCTTCCACTACAACAAGGACGCCTTCAAGGCCGCCGGCCTCGACCCCGAGAAGCCGCCGACAACCTGGCCCGAGGTCGCCCTGGCAGCCGCCAAGCTCAAGGCCAGCGGCCACAAGTGCCCGTACACCACCAGCTGGATCAGCTGGACCCAGCTGGAGAGCTTCTCGGCCTGGCACAACGTGCTGTTCGCCAGCAAGAACAACGGCTTTGGCGGCCTGGACACGCGCCTGGAGTTCAACTCGCCGCTGCACGTGCGCCACATCGAGAACCTGGCCAACATGGCCAAGTCCGGACTGTTTGTCTACAAGGGCCGCGGCAATGCCGCCGATGCCACCTTCGTCTCGGGCGAATGCGCCATGATGACCGGCTCCTCGGCGCTGTACGGCAACGTCGTGCGCAACGGCAAGTTCGGCTACGGCATCGGCACCCTGCCCTACTAC
>NZ_DASWYS010000042.1:0-1518 GCF_036404855.1 Roseateles sp. | reverse complement strand
GACGAACTGATACCGTCACGGCTGACCCGGGTTTTCCCTGGAATTTCAGGGGTGTCAACCCAGTCTGTGCGTGGATACCCCTCGCTACAATCGCGCACCACCGACCCGCCCCCGGCCTTATCCAGGCCGCCTCTGGCGGGTTTTTTGCTAGGTTGAAACGGGGGGCGCGGCAACAGCACCCCCGCGGTCAAAAACCACGGAGAACCTTTCATGGAAGTCTTGCTACAGCAGATCCTCAACGGACTGGTGCTGGGCAGCATGTACGCGCTTGTGGCCCTGGGCTACACGATGGTGTACGGCATCATCGGCCTCATCAACTTCGCCCACGGCGACGTGCTCATGGTGGGGGCGCTCACCAGCTGGACCATCATCACCGCCATGCGCGAGGCCTCGCCCGACATGGCCGGCTGGATGATCCTCATCATCGCCACCGCCATCGCCATGGTGGTCTGCGCGGCCCTCAACTTCACCATCGAGAAACTGGCCTACCGGCCGCTGCGCAACTCACCGCGCCTGGCGCCGCTGATCACCGCCATCGGGGTTTCCATCCTGCTGCAGACGCTGGCGATGATCATCTGGAAACCCAACCCCAAGTCCTATCCCGCCACGCTGTCGCGCGAGCCGATCGACTTCTTCGGCGCCGTGCTCTCCATCACCCAGATCACCATCCTCGCCACCACGGTCATCGTGCTGGCGCTGCTGATGTGGCTGGTCAACCGCACCAACCTCGGCCGCGCCATGCGCGCCACCGCCGAGAACCCGCGCGTGGCGGCGCTCATGGGCATCAAGCCCGACGTGGTCATCTCCGCCACCTTCATCATCGGTGCCATGCTGGCGGCCATCGCCGGCATCATGTGGGCGTCCAACTACGGCACGGTGCAGCACGCCATGGGCTTCATGCCCGGCCTCAAGGCCTTCGTGGCCGCGGTCATGGGCGGCATCGGTAACCTCGCGGGCGCCGTGCTCGGCGGCGTGGCCCTGGGCCTGATCGAGTCGCTGGGCGCCGGCTACCTCGGCAAGCTCACCGGCGGTTTCCTGGGCAGCCAGTACACCGACATCTTCGCTTTCATCGTGCTGGCCTTCGTGCTGATCCTGCGACCCTCGGGCCTGCTGGGCGAGCGCGTGGCGGACCGCGCCTGACGTGACGGGAGAGACCTCATGCTGAACGCCAAACCCGTCAAGCTGATCGCCTTCCTGGTGATCGCGGCGCTGATGCTGATCCTGCCCCTCGCGCTGCAGGCCACCGGCAGCAACTCCTGGGTGCGCATCGTCGACGTGGCGCTGCTCTACGTGCTGCTGGCCCTGGGCCTGAACATCGTGGTGGGCTACGCCGGCCTGCTCGACCTCGGCTTCATCGCCTTCTTCGCGGTCGGGGCCTACCTCTACGGCCTGCTGGCCTCGCCGCACCTCACCGACACCTTCGCCTGGCTGGCCGCCACCTTCCCCAACGGCCTGCACATGAACTTCTGGATCGTGATGGTGGTCGCCGGCATCGTGGCCGGTGTCACCGGCCTGATA
>NZ_DASWYS010000041.1:0-4095 GCF_036404855.1 Roseateles sp. | reverse complement strand
GACCGTCTGTGTCCACAGCGGACGACCGTCATTCGCCGAAAGCGCCGTTAGCGTGCCGTCGTCGCTGCCTGCGAAAAGCACGCCGGGCCCCGCCACGACGGGCGCATTGCCGCGCACCGTCAGACTGGGCAGCTCATGGGTCCAGAACCAGCGACGCTCACCGGTCTCGACACTGAGCGCCGACACGCGACCATCGTTGGTACGGACGAACACGAGCCCCTGGGCGATCGCAGGCGCCGAAATGACTTCGTTGGGCACCTTGACCTGCCACTTTTCGGCGCCGGTGGTGGCGTCCAGGGCGATCACCTGCCCATTCAATGTACCGACCACGACCAAGCCCTGCCCTGCGCCAGGCCCACCGGAAAGACGGAGGTCCGACTTGTACTGCCACACTTGCTTGCCGGTCTGCAGGTCAAAGGCGCGCACGCCCCCTTCCACCGCCGCGGTGTACACGCGACCACCGTCGATCGCCGGCGTCTGCTGGAGGCCCAGGCGCTCCTCGCCCTTGCCGGCGTTCGCGCTCCACAGCTTGGAGACCGCGACGCTTGGCGTGATGTCGACCAATTCCGCGGGCTCGCTGGGCTTTCCGTCTTGCTTGCTGCCAAACCAACCCTTGATGGTGCTGCAGCCGCCGAGGATCAGCACCAGTGCGGTGGCGGCCAGCGCGCGGCTCACCATGGTCTTACGGGAAGAGCGACTCACGCGGCACCCCCAGTCTTGGGCAGCGTGCCGCCTGCGTGCACGAGTTTCAGTTCGACGATACGACGCTGCGGCGAAGCCACGTCCAGCGTGGTCAGGGCGCGCGAGTAAGCGTCTTGCGCTTCCTTGGTCTTGCCGGTCGCGAACAGCGCGTCACCGCGTACTTCGAGGCTCGAAGCATCGCTGGCCTTGTCCAGCAGCTTGAGGGCTTCGTCATGCTTGCCGCTGTCGATCAACAGTCGGGCCAGACGCAGGTTGACCAGCGGCTGCAACGAAGCATCGGCTGTCAGGCCGCGCAGTGTGGCGATGGCGGCATCACGCTCGCCCGCCTGGACCTGTGCCTTGGCCAACTGCAGGCCGGCGACATCCGCGTAGACCTCGTCTTCCTTGGCCAACGCATCGACCGCGGTCTTTGCCTGCTTCAGATCGTCCTTGGCGAGCCCTTCCACGGCCGCCTGGTAATCCTGATAAGCCTGTTCCTGCTTGCCCTGCTGGCCGTTCTTCCACCATTGCCAGCCGAAGATAACCGCAAGGCCAAGGGCCACGCCGCCCAGCAGGCCGACGCCGTTGCTCCTCAGCCAGCTGCGGACGCGTTCGCTTTGTTCGTGCTCGTCGAGCAGATCATCAATCGCCATGCGCTCTCTTGCCCCGTCTAAGCGGGGTCTTGGTCTAGGTTGGACAGACCCGTACGCGGGTCAGTCACCGACCGGCGCTAGGGAACCCTCAGAGGATACCGTAAAGCGTGCGACGTTAGCTCGTTGGAACGGCGTCAGATCCACCGTACTCCCCGCTTGCTGAACCTCGACCGCCGTGGCATCGCCCAACTTGATACGCCCGACTTCGCCCTGCGCATAGCGACGTTCCTCGCCGGAACGTACCAGCGCTTGCTCCAGCCTGCGGCCATCGGGGGCAGTGATCTCGACCCAGCTGTCGCCCTTGAACGTCAGCGACAGCCATGCCGCACTGCGAGGCATCGGCGTCATGGACGCGACGATGGGCGTCGCCTGCGGGCGACTCGGCGGCGTGGCGGACGCGCTTACGCCCGGGGCGTCCGCGGCGGCTTCCGGCACGACATCGAGCGAGGCCGTTGCAGCAGCCGGCGTTGGGTTGGAGGCCGGCCGCAGCGCCATCCAGATCGGCGTCACGATCACCAGCGTCAGCACCAGGTAGATCGCCCTACGCTTGAAGCTTTCGAAGAAGTATTGCAGGGGCGGCGTATGGCCATGACTGACCAGTTCAGCCGGCGGCGTCACCGCCGTTTCCGCCTGATGCAGGAATGGCTCCACGTCCACCTTGAGCAGGCGTCCGTAGCTGCGCAGCTGGCCGCGAACGAACACGGCACCACCGGACTGGTCCCACTGCCCTGCTTCCAGGGCCTGGACGACCTTGACCGGCATCTTCAGCCGTTGGCTGACATCCTGTATCGACAGGCCGGCCTGCTCGCGCGCCGACCGCAGTGCATCGCCGCACCCCTGCGGCATGCCCCCACTTACCGTATCCATCATGGCCCTGCATTTCCCCCGGTTGTGACGTCCCGCGCGTCGGGGAACTCCGCCCGAATGCGCTGAACATATCGACTGGCAGCGGCCTTGTCGCCGAGTCTTTCCTCGATCTGTGATGCGAGTTTCAACACCGCCACGGAAGCTGGCCCCGCAGCCAGCCTTCGTTCGACAAACGCCCGCGCGGCCAGGTACTGCTGGCGACGGAACTCGATTTCGGCCATTGCCCCGAGCGCGGTGGCGTTGGCCGGATCGCGCGACAGCGCTTTCCGCAGGTCCCCCTCGGCGCGCTCGAGTTGGCCGACCGCCAAGGCGCAGTTGCCGGCGTTGGCCTGTGCGACTTCAGGGGTGTTGTAACCGGGTGCCTGTATCGCCCTGTCGAACCAGACCAGCGATTCGGCCGCGAAGCCGTTTGCACAAAGCCAAGTACCGTAGTTGTTCTGGGCGGCACCTTGCCCCGGCGCTAGTTCCGCTGCCCGGCGATAGTGCTGGCCTGCCGCTTCGGCCTGGCCACGACGATCCGCGACCACGGCCAGCATCGTCACAGCATCGGCCGAATCGGGCACCAGCTTCAGGGCGCCGCGGGCTTCCTTCTCGGCGGTGTCAAGATCGCCCGCCTGCAGGCGCTGTACCGAGCGGGCCAGCATCATCTGCACGGATTGGCGGCGCTTCACTTCGGGACTGTCCTTGACGGAGTAGTCCTGGGAAAGTTGTTCACCGTCCTTGCGCTCCATCTTGGAGCGAACGAAGGTGAATCGACTGCAGGCGGTCGCCAGCAGGAGCGGAATCAGCAGCAGGCAGATCGCCTTATGCCGCATCGTCGATGCCCTGTTCCTGCAGTTGGCGACGGAACTCCGCCTGGCGGCGCGTGCGATCCATCACCTGCCCCTTGAGCTGACCGCAGGCGGCATCGATGTCGTCGCCGCGCGTGCGGCGCACCATCGTCAGCACCTGCGCGTCCAGCAGCAGCTTCTGGAACGCGCGGATGTCTTCTTCCGGCGCACGCTCGTAACGCGTGCCGGGGAATGGATTGAACGGGATGAGATTGACCTTGCCGGCATCCTTCAGTTGCGCGGCATTGCTGAACTTGCGCATCAGCTGCGCGAGCTGGCGCGCGTGCTCGGGCTGGTCGTTCACGCCCTTCATCAGCGTGTATTCGAATGTCACCGAGTCGCGCTTCTTGTTCGCGCGCAGGTAGCGCACACAGGAGGCCATCAGCTCGGCGATCGGATATTTCTTGTTGAGCGGCACCAACTGCTCACGCAGCGCGTCATTGGGCGCATGCAGCGAGACGGCCAGCGACACATCGGTTTCGGTGGACAGGCGATCGATCATCGGCACGAGGCCGGACGTCGAGAGCGTGACGCGCTTGCTGGCCAGGCCGTAACCCAAGTCGTCGCGCATGATATTCATCGCACGCACGACGTTGTCGAAATTCAGCAGGGGCTCGCCCATGCCCATCATCACCACGTTGGTGAGGCGACGGTTCTGCGCAGGCACATTGCCCAAATGGCGTGCGGTCACCCACACCTGGCCGATGATCTCGGCGGTGGTCAGGTTACGGTTGAAGCCCTGCGTGGCCGTCGAGCAGAAGGTGCAGTTCAGGCCACAGCCCACCTGCGACGACACGCACAGCGTGCCGCGGTTCTTGTCGGGGATATAGACGGTTTCGACGGCATTCTTGCCGTCCACGCCCATGCCCAGCAACCACTTGTGGGTGCCGTCAGAAGATGGCTTGTCGAACACCACCTGCGGCACGACGACCTCGGCATGTTCCTGCAGCTTCGCGCGCAGGTTCTTGCCGAGATCGGTCATCTGATCGAAGTCGGTGACGTAGCGATGGTGGATCCACTTCATCACCTGGTGCGCACGGAACTTCTGCTCGCCGAGCTTGCCG
>NZ_DASWYS010000040.1:0-43663 GCF_036404855.1 Roseateles sp. | reverse complement strand
CCTTCGTCAGCAACCTGGGCCGTTTCGTCAACGACGGCGTGGTGCAGCGCTGGCGCCACACGGTCAGTGCCGACTGGGCGCTGGGGCCCTACTCGCTGATGCTGTCCAACAGCTACCTGTCCGGCTACACGGACCAGCACGACATGGCCAAGGCTGACCGCAAGGTCGCCGCCTACTCGCTGTGGAACATGTCTGCCGCCTGGGAGGCCACCAAGTCGCTGACCCTGCGTGCCGGCGTGCAGAACCTGTTCGACAAGGCCCCGCCGTACTCGCAGCAGGCCTATTTCTTCCTGGTCGGCTACGACCCGAGCTACACCGACCCGCGCGGCCGCTACGGCTACGTCAGCCTGCGCTACACCTTCAGGTGACGATGTCGCGTACCCAGTCCGGCAAGGCGATGGCCTTGTCGGTCTGGGCGTCGAACCACAGCGTCGTCGCGCCGCCCTCGGCGTAGATGACGCCGGGTTCGTCCACACGCTCCAGCGTGATCCAGGTCTCGAAGGCGGTGCGGCCCGGGTCGCTGACGTAGTGCTTGGCGATGATGTCGCCCGGCGCCTTCAGCTGCCGGTAGAAATTGCAGAACGCATTCACGATCACCGGCCCCTGCCCGCCCGGATTGGGCGGCGCGCCGATGGAAGCCAGCCAGTCCACGCGGGCCATCTCCAGGTAGCGGAAGTAGAGCGTATTGTTGATATGCCCCATCGCGTCCATGTCGCCCCAGCGCATCTGGATGCGGAGCTCGAAGGTCAGCTTCTTGTCGGCGGGAACGATGTATCTCATGGTGCGATGCCGAGTTCGGCGGCCATGCGGTTGACGAGGCTGCGCAGCGACGCGACTTCCGCCTTCAGTGCCGCGAGTTCAGCTTTCTGCAGGGCGACCTCCTCGTCGCGCGGCAGCGCGGCCGCGGTGGCCTGCTCGACCGATGCGACAGGCCCGCACAGCAAGTGCGCCCAGCGCGCCTCGCGCGCGCCCGCAGCCTTGGGCAGCTTGACGGCGAAGGGCGGCTCGCGCTGTGCCAGCTCGTCGAGGAATCCCTCGACCGAGGACACATCGGCGAAACGGTGCAGTCGCTCGGTGTTCTGCCTCAGCTCGGCCGCCGTCTGCGGGCCGCGAAGCATCAGCTGGGCCAGCAGCGCCATCGCGGCACCCGGCACACCCAGGCCGCGCGCGAAGTTGTGCTCGTAGCGCACGACGCGGCTACCGCTGACGGTATTGACGAGATGCAGTGCCTTCAACTCCTCCACCGTCGCCAGCACCTCGGCCTCAGCGACGTCCATGACCGGATCGCGCGCCGTCTTCTGGTTGCAGCCGGCGGTCAGCGCATTCGCGGACAGGGGATAGCTGTCCGGCACGGTGCTCTCCTTCTCGACGAGGACGGCCAACACGCGGGCCTCCAGCGGGGTCAGGTCTCGCTTGTGCATCAGACGCCGAACCCGTCGTCGGCCTGGATGACGGCCCCGTTGATGAAGTGGCTCTCGTTGGCACACAACATCAGCAGCGCCGTGTCCAGGTCCTTCGGCTGGCCCACGCGCTTGCGCGGCAGCAGCTCGACGAGCTCGCGCCCGCGATCCGTGTCCCACATGTGGTGGTTGATCTCGGTGTCGATATAGCCCGGGCAGATCGCATTCACGTTGATGCCGAACTTGCCCCATTCCAACGCCATCGCGCGCGTCATGTGGATGACGGCGGCCTTGCTCATCGCGTAGACACCGATCTGGCCCAGCACGCGCAGGCCGGCCATGGAGGCGATGTTGACGATGCGACCGCCGATGAAGGTCCCCGGCGCCGAGCCACGCGCGCGGGCCAGCATGCGCTTGCCGACCTCCTGCGCCACGAAGAAGGCGCCCCGCGTGTTGGTGTCCATCACGTAGTCGTAATCGTTCTCGGTGACGTCCGTCAGGCGCTGCGTGGTGCCGACGCCTGAGTTGTTGATCAGGATGTCCAGCGTGCCTACCTCGGTCTCGGCGTGGGCCACGGCGGCCCGGATGCTGGCGACGTCGGTCACGTCCAGCTGCACGACATGCGCGTCGCCGCCCTTGCCCTCGATCTCGGCGCGCAAGTCCTTGAGCCGCTCGACGCGCCGGCCCGCCAGCACGACGCAGGCGCCGGCCTGGGCCAGGGTCTTGGCGAACTGCGCGCCCAGGCCGCTGGACGCACCGGTGACGAGCGCCACACGGCCTTCAAGATTGATGGAGTAACTCATGAGACTGCCTTCTGAGTGGGTTGCAGCCATCCTACCGGGCTAGAGCTCGTGCACTAAAAAAGCACGATCGTTCGATTCATCGCCCACCCTCTCTAGAATCGCGCGCAATTCAATACGGTCGGAGACCCACATGACGTCCGAAGAAATCCTGGCCCAGTTCGGCCCCCGCGAGTCCATGGAGTACGACGTGGTCATCGTCGGCGGCGGCCCGGCCGGCCTGGCCACGGCCATCCGTCTGAAACAGATCAAGCCCGACGCCAACATCGTCGTGCTGGAGAAAGGTTCGGAGCCCGGCGCGCACATCCTGTCCGGCGCCGTCATGGACCCGCGTGCCATCACCGAGCTGTTCCCGAACTGGAAGGACTTGGGCGCGCCGCTGAACCAGGCCGTGTCGGGCGACGACGTGCTGTTCCTCAGCGAGACCGGCAGCCAGCGCACGCCGGACTGGCTGGTGCCGCGCAACTTCCACAACCACGGCTGCTACGTCATCAGCCTGTCTGACGTCGTCAAGTGGATGGCCCAGCAGGCCGAGAACCTGGGCATCGAGATCTTCCCGGGCTTCGCAGCCGCCGAGGTGCTGTACGACGAGCAGGGCCGCGTGAAGGGCGTCGCCACGGGCAACATGGGTCTGGGCAAGGATGGCGAGCCGACCGACCACTTCCAGCTCGGCATGGAGCTGCTGGGCAAATACACCGTGTTCGCCGAAGGCGCTCGCGGCCACCTGGGCAAGCAATTGCTGGCGCGGTTCAACCTGACCGAGGGTAAGGACACGCAGACCTACGCCATCGGCATCAAGGAGCTGTGGGAAGTTCCCGCTGACAAGGCCCAGCCCGGCAAGGTCGTGCACACGGCCGGCTGGCCGATGGAGGGTGACACCTTCGGTGGCGGTTTCCTCTACCACCTGGCGGACAACAAGGTCACGCTGGGCTTCGTCATCGGTCTGGACTACGACAACCCCTATCTCAGCCCCTTCGAGGAGATGCAGCGGTGGAAGGCCCATCCCGCCGTCCGGGCCCACATCGAGGGCGGCAAGCGCATCGGCTACGGCGCTCGCGCGATCAACAACGGCACGCCGCAGGCCCTGCCCAAGACGGTGTTCCCGGGCGGCTGCCTGGTGGGCTGCGACGCCGGCTACCTGAACGCGGCACGCATCAAAGGCAGCCATGCTGCCATCAAGAGCGGCATGTTGGCCGCCGAGGCGCTGGCGCCCGCGCTGGACGCCGGTCGCGCCCAGGACGAGCTGGCCGCCTACCCCGAAGCGTTCGAGAAGAGCTGGCTGAACGAGGAGCTGCAGCAGACCCGCAACTTCAAGCTGTGGTTTAAGAAGGGCAAGACCACCGGTCAGCTGATGACCGGCATCGAGCAGTGGCTGCTGCCCAAGCTGGGTGTCACCAGCCCGCCGTGGACGCTGCACAACCACAAGGCCGACAACGTCTCGCTGCGCCCCGCCGCCGAGTGCACGCCGATCGCCTACCCCAAGCCGGACGGCAAGCTGACCTTCGACCGCCTGTCGTCGGTGTTCATCTCCAACACCAACCATGAGGAGAACCAGCCGGCCCACCTGACGCTGAAGAGCGATGCGGTGCCCGTGCAGGTCAACCTCGCGAAGTTCGCCGGTCCCGAGAGCCGCTACTGCCCGGCAGGCGTCTACGAGTTCGTGCCGAACGAGGCCGGCGGCGGCGAGCGCCTCCAGATCAACGCGCAGAACTGCGTGCACTGCAAGACCTGCGACATCAAGGACCCGACGCAGAACATCGTGTGGGTGACGCCCGAGGGCGGCGGCGGCCCAAACTACGCCGGCATGTAGACCACTGCCCGCAAACCCCAAGCCAGCACCTGCCCCACGCAAGCGCTGGCTTTTTTGATGGGGGGACCGATTTCAGAAGGACGGCGACGGCCTGGCTGCGGCGTTGCCCCCGCCGCCGGCGATGCAGGACCTGCTGGCGCGATTCCTCGCCGCGCAGCTTGCGCCAGCGCCGCCCCGTCGATAGACTGTTTTTTCATACAGTCAATGCGCCGGAGGTGCAGCGTGGGCAAAGGCAGGATCAGGGTCGGCATTGGCGGCTGGAACTTCGAACCCTGGCGCGACAACTTCTATCCCAAGGGCTGGCCGCAGGCGCGCGAGCTGGAGTACGCCAGCCGGCGACTCACGACGATCGAGATCAACAGCACCTACTACGGTGCACAGAAGCCGGCCACCTTCGCCAAATGGCGCAAGGAGTCGCCCGACGGCTTCATGTTCTCGCTCAAGGCCATCCGATTCGCGACACAGCGCCGCTTGCTGGCCGACGGCGCCGAGTCCATCCAGCGCTTCATCAGCAGCGGCATCGCGGAACTGGGCGACAAGCTCGGCCCCATCGTCTGGCAGTTGGCCCCGACGCACAAGTTCGACGCCACCGACCTGACGGCCTTCCTGGAGCTGCTGCCGCCCGAGGTAGACGGCCTGAAGCTGCGCCATGCGCTCGACGTGCGTCACGCAAGCTTCCAGTGCCCCGAGTACCTGGCCCTCGCCAGGAAGCACCAGGCCGCGACGGTGTTGACCGAGTCTGACGACTACCCGCCCATTGCGGAGGTGACGGGCGACTTCGTCTACACGCGCATCATGCGCACGCACGTGGACGAACCACTGGGCTGCGCGCCCGAAGTGTTTCCGCAACTGGCCGCCTCGGTACAGGCCTGGGCCGCAGGCAGCGCGCCCGAGGGGCTGCCGCACATCGAGCCGCCCGCCCCTGCCACGGTGCCGCGCGACGTGTTCGTCTACTTCATCAGCGGCGCCAAGGAGCGTGCGCCCCACGCGGCGATGGCACTGCGCCGGGCGCTGGGTGAAGACGTGCCGGCCTAGCCTGCGAGCCGCGCCATCCACTCGGCCGTGGCGCGGTCCTCGTGCCGATCCGAAGCGGCCAGCGCCTCACGGATGCGCTCGCGCTCCAAGGCGGCGCGGTTCTGGCTCATCTTGAGCTTGAGCTCCCAGCGCGTCACGCGGATGCGAAAACCGACGATGGCACCGAGCAGCCTGTGCTGGTAGTCCTCGGGCAGGCCCCGCCACTGCTCGGCATAGTCGGGTTCGAAGCGGCCGATCAGGCGCTTGAGCAGCGCATTCTTGTCGGCCTGTCCGTCGATCAGTTCGATGTCGCCGTAGGCATGCAGGGCCGCGTAGTTCCACGTCGGCACGTTCTTCACCGACTCGTAGTGGCGTGGGCTCACATAGGCGCCCGGGCCGCTGAAGACCGCGAGCACCTGCTTCTGCTGCGACAGCCAGTCCCAATGGGGGTTGGCGCGTGCCATGTGCCCCTCGAGCCACAAGCCCTCGCCATCGGGCAGCGCGACTAGCGGCAGATGGCTGCCGAAGCTCTGGCCCTGCAAGTCCGGGCCTACCAGCAATGCCAGCGGATGCTCGGCGACGAGGCGCCGGGCGTGCGCCAGGTCGGTGGAAGTGAAATGCGAAGGCAAATACACGGTGAAGCTCCGGAAGGGCCACAAAACGGGGCACGATCATCGCGCAGGGCGCCCCACAAGAGGGCATTCGATTCGGCGTGAACGGGCCGAACCGCGGCGCTGATCGCCGCGGCGCCGGGTCCGATGGGACGGCCCACGCGCCCGCGGCGCCCAGTGTCTTGGCGCCACGCGCCGTGCAATGCATGCGGGCCTGTCTCAGGGCCGATGCGCGCGCGGGCGGCACCATCCGCAGGCACGCCAATTGCGTGATTGCCCGGTTTTGGGCTCTGCCCATGGAAACGTTTTCCACGAGACGCGATGCAAAAAGTCTGGCACAAGGGCATGCCCTTCAGCGCCGAGGTGGCGCCCTATCTGCGACGCATGGCGCTGGTCGATGAGCACCGGGAGGCCCTGCTGAGACTGCAGGGGGTCTGGGACAGCCTGGCCCTGCTGGGCCAGATGAGTGGCATGGCTGCCGACATTGCGCAGACGCGCACGGCCTTCCAGGACCTCACCACCACGCTGCTGGACAGCCTCGCACGGCGGTTGCGCGCGCACGCGCTGGCGCGCATTGGCGGTCACGCCCGCGTGGCCATCGACATCCTCGTTCGCAACCTGTTCGAGCGCACGGCGGACGTGGGCTTCCTCGCGTCGGACGGGCCGCTGTGCGCGCATGCGGCGCTGGATCCCGCTGCCCCCGGGCACGCCAGCAGCCGCGCGGCGTTGCAGGCCCGCTTCGCGGCCTACACCGCCAAGTACTCGGTGTACGACGACATCATCGTGCTGTCGCCCCGCGGCGAGATCCTGGCGCGGCGGGACGACAGCGCCGCCCTGGCGGTCTGCGACGAAGCCTGGATCGCAGAAGCGCTGGCCTCGGAGGCGCCCTATGTCGAACGCTACGGCCCCACGGCCCTGCTCGGCGGCCGTCACGGCCTGATCTATGCCCGCGCACTGCGCACGCCAGACGGCGTCGTGGGCCTGCTCTGTCTGTCCTTCCGCCTGGAAGACGAGATGGCGACCGTCTTCCGCCAATTGCTGGCCAGCCAGGACGGGCATGCCGTCATCTGCCTGCTCGATGGCGGACACCGCGTGCTGCAGAGCTCCGACCCGTGGCAGATCCCATCCGGTGCGCAACTGCAGCCCCAGGGCGAACGCCTGCTGTTCGCCGGCCGCAACTACCTCTGCGCCACCGCAGCCGCGAGCGGCTACGAAGGCTACATGGGCCCGCCGGGCTGGATGGCTTGCGTGCTGACGCCACTGGAGTGGGCCTTCGAGGCCGAGGACGACCGGGCGCTGGACGAGGAGCTGCGCCGACTGGGCGCGACCCTGGACACGCGCCAGCTCTTCGATGCCGAGCTGCAAGGCATCCCGCGGGAGGCGCGCCGAATCCAGCGCAACCTGTCGCGCACCTTGTGGAATGGCAAGTTGCACAGCCATGCGCGCACAGGCACCGGTTCGGCCGGCGCCGGCTTTGCGACGACGCTGCTCAACGAGGTACAGCGCACCGGCGGACAGCTGCGCCAGGTGTTCGAGCAGGCTATCGCCAAGCTGCAGAACTCCGCACTGGCAGAGATCTTCGAGGGCGCCCTGTTCCAGGCCCGACTGGCCATCGACATCATGGACCGCAACCTCTACGAGCGCGCCAACGACTGCCGCTGGTGGGCGCTGGACGTGCGGCTGCAGCGGGCCCTGGCCGCACAGGGGGGCGGACACGGCACACCGCAGGCCCAGGCCGCAGCAGCCGAAGCCCGGCAGGTGTTGCAGCACATCAACGGGCTCTATACCGTCTACTCGCTGCTGCTGGTCTACGACCTGCAGGGCCGCGTGGTGGCCGTGTCCGACCCTGCGCAGGAACACCACGTCGGCCATTTGCTCGACGCGCCCTGGGTCGGCGCGGCGCTGGGACTTCACGACCCCGAGCACTACGTGGTCTCGCGCCACGAGGCCAGCCCGCTCTACGGCAACGCGGAGGCAGCGCGCCGGTGCACCTACGTCTACGCCACCTCGCTGCAGCATGGCGGCCGGGTGGTGGGCGGGCTTGCCATCGTCTTCGATGGCGAACCCCAGTTCGCTGCCATGTTGAGGGACGCCCTGCCCGCCTCCCCCGAAGGAATGCCCGCGGCGACAGGCCTCTTCATCACGCGCGACGGCCGCGTCGTCGCGAGCTCCGACGCGCGCTGGCAGGCCGGCGATCCCGCCCCGCTGCCACCCGCGACGCTGGCCGGCCTCGCGGTCGGCCAGACGCTGCGCTGCGAACTGGACATCGCCGGGATGGTCTATGCCACCGGCATCGCCATGTCCCAGGGCTACCGCGAGTACCGGCACGACCCGGCCGTGGCAGGCGAAGAGGTGGCGGCCGTGCTGCTGCAGCCGCTGGGCCCGCGCGTGCCCGCGCAGACGGACGTGATCGACGCCGGCTTCGTGCCGCCACCGGCGCAGGCGGGCGAGCACAGCCTGGACATCGCCGCCTTCAGCGCGGCTGGCGAATGGCTGGGGCTGCCTGCGGCATCGCTGGTCGAAGCGCTGGAGCAGCCGCGCCTGACCGCGCTGCCCAACGCGCCGCGCGCGCTGGTCGGCATGCTGCAACACGAGGATTGCATGGTGCCAGTGCTGGACCTCGGCCTGGCCCTGTACGGCCGCGCGACTGACGCGCACGAAGCCCCCGTCGTCGTCTGCCGCAACGACGCCGGGCAGCGACTGGCCCTGCGCGTGGAAGAGCTGGGGCCGGTATTCAGCGTCACCGCGGCCCAGGCGCTGCCCAGCCCCGGCAGCCGCGCCCGCCTGGTGCGCGGTGCCGCCAACTCGCCTCACCGCATGTTGACGCTGCTCAGCGCCACGGACCTGTGGATTCATGCCGGCATGAGCGTCGAGCCGGCGCAAGCCGCCCCGCCGGCGCCCTCCACACTGCGCGGGGCGCTCCTATGATGCCGCGATGCCCCCGCCCGATGTCGAAGCCACGCCTGACTGCAGCGCCCTGCAGACGCTACGCCCTCCAGGTGCCATCGCGGACGAACGAGTGGCTGTGGAGATGCCCGTTGCGCTGACGGTCAACGAGGTCTCTCAGGCGGTCATGCTGGCCACGCCCGCCGACCTGGAAGACTTCGCGCTGGGCTTTGCGCTCAGCGAGGGCTGGATCACGTCACGCCGCGAACTTCTGGACGTGGACGTGCTGCCGCAACCCGGCGGCGTCGAGCTGGCCTTGAGGGTGACGGCGGCCCGAGAGCAGCACCTCAAGACACGCCGACGCCTGCTCGCCGGCCGCACCGGCTGCGGCCTGTGCGGCCTGGAAAGCCTGGCCCAGGTCGGCGCCGTGCAACCCACACCGGTGCAGGCTCCCTTGCTGGCCGAGGGCGCGCTGGACCGTGCCATGGCCGGCCTGCATGCGGCCCAGGTGCTGAACGCGCGCTGTGGCGGTCTGCATGGTGCGGCCTGGTGCCTGCCTAGCGGCGAACTGCTGATCGCGCGCGAAGACATTGGACGCCATAACGCGCTGGACAAGCTGACCGGCGCCCTCGCCCGCCGCGAGGCTGACCCGCGCGATGGCTTCGTGCTGATGTCCAGCCGCGCGAGCTACGAGCTGGTTCACAAAACGGCCATGGCGGGTGCCGGCCTGCTCGCCTGCATGTCAGCCCCCAGCAGCCTGGCCATCGAGATGGCCGGACGCGTCGGCCTGCAGCTGTGGGCCTTTGTGCGCGAGGGTCGCGCGACGCGCTACGCCTGAGGACCGCCGGGCATTACCTCGCCTTCTCCGGCGAGGAAGCAGTGGGCGACGATCTGATCCCGCCCCCCCCGCTTGGCCGCATAGAGGGCCTCGTCCGCCGCGGCATACATGGTCTCGGGCGTCAGGCCGGGCGTAGGTGCTGCCCACCAGGCCAAGCCGAAGCTGGCAGTGACGATGCGATGCGGGCTGTCCGCATGCGGCACCGCCAGCGCATGCACGGCGGCACTGAGCCGGCCGACGAACTGACGGGCCACATCGGCCGACGACGCCGAGAAGATGACGCCGAACTCCTCGCCGCCGAGGCGGAACAATGCATCGGTGGAGCGCTTGAGGCCATTGTTGAGGGTCTGCGCGAACGCCCGCAACACCGCGTCGCCGGCCTGGTGGCCGTAGCGGTCGTTGTAAGCCTTGAAGTGATCGATATCCAGCATGCACAGGCCGACGGCCTGGCCGCGCTGGGCGCTGGCCAGGCAGATCTCGTCGAAGTGGCGCCGGTTGAAGGCGCCGGTCAGGGCATCCAGGATGGTCAGGTCACGCAGCTGGCGGTTCGCTGCTTCCAGCGCTCGGGCGTCGTTCTGCAGGCGCTGCTCGTCGGCCTTGCGCCGCGAGATGTCCAGATGCGTGCCGGCCAACCGCAGCGGTCGGCCGTCTCCGTCGCGATCGAAGACACGGCCACTGCTCTGCACCCAGACCCAGTGGCCCTGCGCATGGCGCATGCGGAACTCGGCCGCATAGCGCTCGTCCTGGCCGCCGAGGTGGCGCTCCAGCGCCTGCTTGGCCTCGACGAGATCGCCGGGATGACACAGCCGCTTCCAGGTCTCGCCGGTGGTGGGCGACAGCTCCGCGAGGGTGTGCCCCAGCATCTGCGCCCAGCGCTCGTTGATTGCCAGGTGGTCGCTGTCGAGATGCCAGTCCCAAGTGCCGGCGGCGGTCCCGTCGATCACGTTGTTCAGATGCTGGCGGTCTTCGGCCAGCACGGCCTCGGTGCGCTCCAGGCGGCGGCGCACGACCAGGCTTCGCCCCACGGCCAGCGCGACGAGCAGCGTGGCCATGCTGCCTGCGGCCAGGGCCAGCAGAGGCGCACCATCCGCCGCGGTGCCGAGCGCGCCCGGCCGCGGCCGGAGCACGAGCTGCCAGGGGCGGCCGCCGACATCGACGCTCAGCGCCATGTCGCGCCCGTCGGGGCGCGACGGGACGCCCGCCGCAGACGCATAGATGAGACGATGATCCGCCTGCTGGTCGAAGACGAACACGTCCAGGCCGTTGGCCTCCGCCCGCTGCACGGCCTCCGACATCAACGAGGGCAGCTCGACGACGCCGGCCAGGAAGCCGCGCAGCTCGCGCCGGCGCGCCTCCATGCCCGACGGACGCGGCACGCGATAGACCGGTGCGGACACGGCGAAGCCGCTGCGGGCCTCACCCGGTTGCCCACGCCGGATCACGGTGAACACCTCGGACGCGATGGGTACGCCAGTGTCGCGGGCCAGCAGCTTGGAATGCATGCGGCGCGTATCGAAGGCCATGTCCACGCCCACTGCCGCGCCGCCCTCGGGCCAGGAGTAGTGCACCGGCACATGGAGTTCGCGCGGCCGTGCAGGCACGAAGCCGCCCCCCTCGTCTTCGATCGCAGGCTCGACGACGAGATAGCCTGGCTGCTCGCGCGCCGCCTGCTTCTCGAACGCGGCCAGTTGCTCATGCGGCACGACGGGCTGCCATTCCAGCAGCGTCAGGCCCGAGGCATCACCGACGAGGCCGGCGCCATAGCGCGAGAACTGCTCGCGTGTCAGCTCGGTCTGGGCCGACAGCATCTGCCCGGCAGCCTGCAGCGCTTCCACGACTCGCATCAGTTGCCGGTCGAACGCGCCCACGACGCTCTGGCCCATCGCAGTCAGTTGCTCGCGCTCCTGTGCCGCCGCCTTCAGCGACAACGAGCGGTAGGCGCCCAGGCTGCCGGCCAGGCCGACCAGCAACACGAGCGCCACCAGCGCCACGTCCACAAAGGTGGGCCAGAGCTCGCGACGCTGTCGGGAGCTCATGGCCGCGCCTCGAGCACGCCCACGAGACGCTCATAGAACTGGACCTGCTTGCGCAGGAACTGCGCCGGGTCCTGGGTGGCTGTGATGCGGGCCGACGCGCCCAGCGCCTCGGTGCCGGCCTGCCAGCCGGGATCCGCGGCCACCTTGTCGAGCACCGATCGCCAACGGTCGACGGCATGCGCCGACATACCCGCCGGCCCGAGCAGCGCTGACCAGCCCTGCAGCTGTTGCATGTCGCGCCAGCCCAGCTCGGCCGCGTTTTGCAGACGGGGCAATGAACGCAGCCGTCCCTGTGCCGTCGTCATCAGGCCGCGCAGCGCGCCCGACTGCACGGCAGGCAGCATGCTGCGCATGTTGTTACAGCTGAAATCCACCTCGCCGTCCTGCAGGGCTTGTGTCGCCTGCGAGCCCTGGCCGAGATGCAGCGGCCGGACCGCGTCGTCAGGCAGGCCATTCAGCGCGAGCAGGTAGCGCACCGCCCAGTTCTGCAGCGAACCGGCGCCCGCCGTGCTGTAACGCAGTTGACCCGGTGCCGCGGCGATGGCGGCGAGCAGCTGGTGCATGGATTGGATGGGCGAGCCGCTGCGAACGGCACAGATGAGCGGCGCCTCGTCCAACACGGCAAGCACGGTGAAGTCGCTCAGCGGCGCCACCGTGCGGGGCGACAGCGCCGGCTGGATGGCAATCGTGCCGACCCGTCCCAGCAACAGTGTCTGGCCGTCCGGCGAGGCCTGCGCGACGGCGCGCGCCGCCGCGGCCCCCGACTCCGCCGTCAGGTAGCTGATCTCCATGCTGATCCCGGCGACTCGCGCAGCGCTGCGCACGAGATTGCGGGCCGAGCCATCCGCCTCGCCGCCTACAGTGAAGGGCACGAACAGCCGGACCGGCACCGGCTGGCTCGTCATTGCCGGGTCGCTGGCGGCCGCCGACGTGCCGCCCAGCAAACCGCAAGCCAGCATCCCCAAAGCGCCCCAACAACAGGTTCTATTTCTTGTCCTGAACTCCACGATATTGATCATAAATGACCAACATGCAGGGGATTTTGAGGAAGTTTGATGGAAACAGGCAATCCTTGACGAAGTGCCCGGAGGCTTCGACGCCGAGCCGCCTTCTTCCGGGGGAGCATCCGCCCTGTGGGCAGGGCCTCGAGGAGCCGGCCAGGCCGGGCCGCACGGTCGCCGCCCGCAAGCTCGCTGTGAGCGCAGCGCGCCAAGGGCTTGACAGGTGTGCTACTCTGATCGCCATAGATTCGCACAAGACCGTCTTATGGTCTTTTTCTGCAGCCCCGCGGACCACCCCCTGGTCCTTTCTCGCGAGCGGCTCGCTTCAGCAACTCCCCGGTGAGTGTTCTTGAGTGTTTCTGTCTCCGCCCGGCGATCGCCCGCGGAGGGTTTTCTTCATCCCAACTTTCCCAAAGGAAACACCATGACGACTCAAACGGGCACTGTGAAGTGGTTCGACGAGGGCCGGGGCTTCGGCTTCATCGCACCGGACAGCGGCGGCAAGGATCTGTTCGCTCACCACAGTGAAATTCAGAACGTCGGCGGATTCCGCACGCTGGCTGAAGGCGCAAAAGTGCAGTTCGAAACGACGCAAGGTGCCAAGGGCCCTCAGGCTTCACGGATCAGCACGATCTGACCGTGTCGACCTGGTGCGCCTGACGCGCCATGGGCCGGTTGCGGCCGGCCCAACCGAACAACAAGAACAAAAGACGACAGAAAGAACTATATGCAGGACAAGAACAAGAACTTTGAGCTGGGACGATTTCGGATCTCTCCGATGTCCCAAGCGAGAGACGACGGTGGCTTTGACGCCCTCGTTTCCATCCGATCCGGCCGCGGTATGGCGAGCGTTGATCGCGTGATGCGCTTCGCATCGAAGTTCAGCAGCGCCCAAGCTGCTTTGCACCACGCACGGGAACAAGGCTTGGCCTGGGCCCGTTGCCACTGATCCGACGCTATTGCAGGCGCGGGTCTCGTTGAGGCACGTCCGCTTCGCCTAGTCTCACGTAACCGAGGGTCAGCGGCAGGCGTGGATCGCCGCTGACGGACCGCCTCGAACAGGGGATCGAGGACCGGCAACGCACCCGTGTCCGTTCTCGGACGGGCTTCCAACGTTGCGCCGAAGTGCATCGCGCTCGGGAGTGTCGATGTGTAGGCCGGCCAGTTCGGCAGGCCGGGGCCGTTCGGGTTGCCGTGCTTGGCGAAGTTCGTCCAATAGCCTGCCATCGCCTCGGCCAGGTGACGGTCCGCAGGTGACCACACCCAAGGCTCTAGCCGGAGCTGATCGAATACGTAGCGCATCTCCATCCCATGACCCGCGCCCCAGCGGGCGAAGGGCGAGTCGGCGGGGTAAGGCGGTTGGTGTTCGAAGCGGTAGGCGTAGACGCTGGCGCCCGAGGCCGCGTGCCTCTGCGTCCATTTCCAAGTCTCATAGCCAAAGCGAAGATCGCGCTCCAGCGCCGCGCGTGACAGCGCCTGGGTATCGGTATTCGACAGCAGGGGCTCGGGTAGCGCGCCGAAATCGTTCCGGAGGCCTTCACGGAAGTTGGCCGCCGTCACGGTCTTTGCCGGCCATGATGTTGGCACCCTCGTCGGCGTTCCAGCCGATGGGCATCGGCACCCGCGCTTGCCGCCCAGTGGCGTAGGTCGCATGCTGCCCCTCTAAGCGCAGACGGGCGTCACCCGAGCAAAGCACCGGACATATTTCACTTGATTGCCCGCTCGCATTCCCCATGCGTGGCATCTCACCTGCTTGGGAGACCCCACAACAAAGCAGCATTGGCGCCACATCCCCGCAGCGATGAATCCCGTGGGCAATTTTCTCGGGCTGGAAACGCCATCGCAAATTGACTGTTATCCGGTTAACGGATAACATGAAGATGCATGTCGATTCAGTCCTTTGCCTGTGCTGAAACCCAAGCCCTGTTCACGACGGGCAAGAGTGCGCAGTTCGCCAACATCAAGAAGGTCGCCGAACGCAAGCTGGCCCAGCTCGACGCGGCGCCGTCGCTGAACTTCATGAAGTCCCCGCCTGGGAACGACCTCAAGGAATACGACGGCGCCTGGCATGTACGGATCAACGACCAGTGGCGGTTGACCTTCAAGTGGGGCGACAGCGGCCCCTACGACGTGAAGGTCGAAGACCCACATTGAACCCGGGGCGAGCAGCCCTTTCTGACGCAATGGAGTGCATCATGTTCAAGAACGGAATGCGGCCGGTCCACCCCGGCGAAGTCCTGCTTGAGGACTACATCAAGCCCCTGGGCGTCAGCGTGCGCGCAGTGGCCCTGGCGCTGCATGTCCCCTACTCGCGGCTGAGCGAGATCGTGAAGGGCGAGCGCGGCGTGTCCGCCGACACGGCGCTGCGCCTGGAGCGCTACTTCGGCAGCGAGGCCCAGGGCTGGCTGAATCTGCAAACGGCCTATGACCTGCGCGTCGCCGAGAAGGCAGCCGGCAAGGTCATCGCGAAGGAAATCGAGCCTCTGGCTCTCGCCGCTTGACTAGAACAGGCTGGACAACAAATGCCCCACCCATCATTTGTCATCGTCAAGATGGCTGTCCTGGCGAAGCCCATCGCCATTAACGTCGCCGAGATTCGTGCCGTGTAGCCGCTGGACGATGGCAGTTAGGCCATCTGGCTCGTTCATCCGCTCAAGCTCTCTGCCGAGCAGGGCAAGCGCCTAGCCAAGCTCGGTGCCGTGACGCCGCACGAATCCGATCAGTTCAACGTTCAATCGACGGACCTCGACAAACTGTTTCCAGGCTGACCGCCCCCGGGGCCCGCGCGTTCGTTCCGCAAGATCCTTCCGGCCTCGGCAACCGCCTCCGCAAACTGTGGCCGCCTCCCCGCAATGTCGGCGAGCATCAACCCATGGCTAGCCGGCCACGCCGTGAACCATGCCACGATGCTGGCCGGGTCGTTCAGGTAGAGGATCACGCGGCTGCCTTCTCGCCGCCGGCCTGTGGGATCACGTAGGGCTCAAAGCTGACCACCTCCTCGCCACCTTCGAGCTCTTCGAGCAAGTCGGCGTGAAGAAGGACATAGAGCGCCTGGAGCGCCGGCTCAAAGCGGCCGGTGACACCATGAGGACACCCCTTGAGGAGGTAGCCAGAGGAAAGTACGTTCACACCGTACCCCCACGCGACGCAGGCTGTCAACGGACGCTGTCGGACGTCCGGAAACAAAAAAGCCCGTCTCCATTGAGGAAAACGGGCTTTTCGAGTTCTTTATGGGACTTCAGAAGACGTCCCGGAACTGATCTTTGGCGGAGTCGGAGGGATTCGAACCCTCGATGCAGGTTTTGCCCACATACTCCCTTAGCAGGGGAGCACCTTCGGCCACTCGGTCACGACTCCAGCACAGCCTCGCATTCTATACCAGTGCGGGGCACTCTCCGAGATAAATCAGGCCGCAGTTGCTTCCTGATCCAGATCGAAGGCCTTGTGCAGCGCGCGCACGGCCAGTTCCATGTACTTCTCGTCGATCACGACGCTGGTCTTGATCTCGCTGGTGGAGATCATCTGGATGTTGATGCCCTCTTCGCTCAGCGCGCGGAACATCTTGCTGGCCACGCCGACGTGCGAGCGCATGCCGATGCCGACGATGGAGACCTTGCAGATCTTCGGGTCGCCAGCGACCTTGGCCGCGTTGGTGGCCGGGCCGACGGTGTTCTGCAACAGGTCCATCGTGCGCGCGTAGTCGTTGCGGTGCACGGTGAAGGAGAAGTCGGTCTTGCCGTCCTGCGAGACGTTCTGGATGATGACGTCGATGTCGATGTTGGCCTCGGCGACCGGGCCCAGGATCTGGAAAGCAATGCCCGGCTTGTCGGGCACGCCCAGCAGCGTCACCTTGGCCTCGTCACGGTTGAAGGCAATGCCCGAAACGACGGCTTGTTCCATTTTCTCGTCCTCTTCAAAACTGATCAGGGTGCCGGACTTGGCTTCCTCGTTGATGTCGATGTCCCAGGGTGTGAAGCTGGACAGCACGCGCAGCGGCACTTTGTACTTGCCGGCGAACTCCACCGAGCGGATCTGCAGGATCTTGGAGCCCAGCGACGCCATCTCCAGCATTTCTTCGAAGCTGATGGTATGCAGGCGGCGGGCCTCGGGGACGATTCGCGGGTCGGTCGTGTAGACGCCGTCCACGTCGGTGTAAATCAGGCACTCGTCGGCCTTCATCGCAGCGGCGATGGCCACGGCCGAAGTGTCCGAGCCGCCACGGCCCAGCGTCGTGATGTTGTTGTCGGCGTCGATACCCTGGAAGCCGGCAATGACGACGACCTTGCCGGCCGCAAGATCCTCGCGCACGCGCTTGTCGTCGATGCTCTCGATGCGGGCCTTGGTGTAGGACGAGTCAGTGGCGACCGGCACCTGCCAGCCCGTGTAGCTGACCGAGGCCACGCCTTCGGCCTGCAGCGCGATGGCCAGCAGGCCCACCGAGACCTGCTCGCCTGTGGCGGCGATCATGTCCAGCTCGCGATTGACGTCCGGGCTCATGCTGGCCGGGGACAACTCCTTGGCCAGGCCAAGCAGCCGGTTGGTTTCACCGCTCATTGCCGAGGGCACGACCACCATCTGGTGGCCGGCGCGTGCCCATTTGGCGACGCGCTTGGCCACGTTGCGGATGCGATCGGTGGACCCCATCGAGGTGCCGCCGTACTTGTGGACGATCAGAGCCATGTGTTTGAGCGAAGGCTTTAGGTGAGGCGCCGGGACGGCATGCTCGCAAACCCCCGATTTTATGCGGCTGCCCCGCCCTCGCCTTCGCTCTGCGGCAAGGCTGAGTCCTCCAGCCAGCGGACAGCAAGCCTGGGCTCATCTTGGGACGCGAAGGCACGCGCATCCATGCCCAAGCCGGCTGCGGCGACGAGGTGCTGTTGAGCGTCGAACAGCAGCGGCCCGCCGCGCCGCCAGGGCGGCAGCCCGGCCTCCTGGCAGGCCTTCTTCAGGCTGCGCGCGAAGGTCGCCGGCGCACGCTGGAACTGCTCCGCCCCGCGGCGGCCACGCTGGGTCAGCCCGGCAAGGCGCTGCGGGGCGATCCCTTGCTCCGCCCACTCGACGAGCCAAGCGCCGCGCCAGGCTGCCTGGGGATAGCAGCCGGGCCGGCTGAGGTCGACCTGCACCGCGGCGACCGAACCGGACGCCAAGGGTGCCCAGAACAGCCCGTCGCGCCATGCGTGCAACTCGCCATGAGGCACCGGCCAGGACAGCGTGGCCCCCGGTCGCCATTCGGTCAGCAGGCGCTGCACAAGGCTGGCCGGCGCGACGGTGTGTGCCGACAGCCAGGCGCGCAGCGCATTGCTCGCACGGGCCGGCGACAAGGCCGACAAGGCGGGCAGATCCAGGCGCTCAGCGGTCGCCAAGAGGGCCAGGTCTTGCGTCGCCACCTCTGCGGCCAGTGCATCGGCCTGCTGGGCCCAGCGTGCGGCCTGCGCCAGCCCCGCCTCGGCCGAGGCAAAAGCTGGCCATAGCACCTGGCGCAATCGGTTGCGGGCGTGGCGCCCGTCATGGTTGCTGGGGTCTTCGATCCAGCTCAGGCCATGTTGCGCGGCATAGGCCTGGATGGCCTCCCGTGGATAGCGCAGCCAAGGGCGCGCCCAACACAGGCCGTCGCGCCATTGCGTCCTGGGCATACCGGACAGACCGGCGCTGCCAGCACCCCGCAAGGCCTGGAGTAAGAAAGTCTCGGCCTGATCGCGCCGGTGGTGGGCCAGCAGCAGCACGTCCGCCCCCGCGGCGACGGCCATGTCGTGCAGGGCGCGATACCGGCCTGCACGGGCCCACGCCTCCACGCTGTCGCCGACCGCAGGCTTGCCGGCCAGCCGGGTGCACGCGAAGTCGGCGCCCAAGTCACGGGCCGTGCGCTCGCAATGCGCTGCCCAGTCATCGGCCTGTACTTGCAGGCCATGGTGGACGTGAAGGGCCACGACCCGCTGGCCTGCGGTGGCGCTGGCCGCCCGCGTCGCGGCATGCAGCAGCGCCGTGGAATCGAGGCCGCCGCTGAAGGCGACCGCTACGGCATCACCGGAGGGATCAACGGTTCTTGGTGTCGCCGAATCGGCCATAGGCCTGCAGGCGCTCGTAGCGACGGTCCAGCAGCTCGCCGGTCTTCAGGTCGCTGACCTGGCGCAGCGCATCAGACAGCGCACGCTTCAGGTTGGACGCCATCTGCTTGGCATCGCGGTGGGCACCGCCCACCGGTTCGCTGACGATCTTGTCAATCAGGCCCAGGGCCTTGAGGCGGTGGGCCGTGATGCCCAGCGCCTCGGCGGCATCGGAGGCCCGCTCGCTGCTCTTCCACAGGATGGATGCACAGCCCTCGGGCGAGATGACGGAGTAGGCCGCAAACTGCAGCATCAGAACCTGGTCAGCCACGCCGATGGCCAGCGCGCCGCCCGAGCCGCCCTCGCCGATGACGGTGGCGACGATGGGCACTTCGAGCTGGGCCATCTCAAGGATGTTGCGGCCGATGGCCTCGCTCTGACTGCGTTCCTCGGCACCGATGCCGGGGTAGGCACCCATGGTGTCGATGAAGGTGAAGACGGGCAGGCCGAACTTTTCGGCCAGCTTCATCAGGCGCAGCGCCTTGCGGTAGCCCTCGGGACGTGGCATGCCGAAGTTGCGCAGCGTGCGCTCCTTGGCGTCGCTGCCACGCTGGTGGCCAATGACCATGCAGGCCTGGCCGTTGAAGCGCGCAATGCCGCCGACGATGGCGGCGTCGTCCGCGAAATGGCGGTCACCGTGCAGTTCCTGGAACTCGGTGAAGACTTCCGAACAGTAGTCCAGTGTCTGAGGCCGCTGCGGGTGGCGGGCGATCTGATAGACCTGCCAGGGTGCGACGTTGGAATAGACCTCTTTGGTCAGCTGCAGGCTCTTCTTGGAGAGGCGGTCGATCTCCTCGGAGATGTCGACGGCCGACTCGCTTTGCACGTAGCGCAGCTCTTCGATTTTGGTCTCGAGTTCCGCGATGGGTTGCTCGAATTCCAGGAAGTGTTTTTTGCTCATCAGTAATCCACCGGTAGGGGATCCAGGCTGCGCCAAATGTACCAAACCGCTACCGAGCGATAAGGCGCCCAGGCGTCGCCGACTTCGCGGGCCTCGGCTCGTGACACGGGCTCGCCGGAAAAGTAGTTCACGCTGATGCCCTTCAGCAGGCCGATGTCGTCCAGGGGCATCACGTTGGGGCGCATCAGGTGAAAAATCAAGAACATTTCGGCCGTCCAGCGGCCGATGCCGCGGATGGCGACCAACTCTTCAATGATGGCTTCGTCGTCCATCTGCGCCCATTGGCGCACATGTACTTGGCCAGAAGCAAAATGTTCGGCCAAGTCCCTCAGGTACTCGACCTTGCGCGCCGACAGGCCGGCCGCGCGCTGCTCCTCCACGCCCAGAGCCAGCACGGCCGCGGGCTGGAATTTCGGCGCCAGCGCGACCCAGCGATTCCAGACCGACTGCGCTGCCTTGACCGAGATCTGCTGCCCGACGATGGAGCGGGCCAGCGTCGCGAACGCATCGCCGCGGCTCTGCAGCCGGGCCTCTCCGAACTGCGGGATGAGCTTCTTCATGACCCGGTCGCGCTTGACCAGGTGTTTGCAGGCCTCGTCCCAATAGTCCGGCGTGACCTCGACAGGGGGCTTCAACGCCATCAGCTCTTCACCCAGGTCGTGCCGCCGGCGCCGTCCTTCAGCGTGATGCCCTTGGCCGACAGCTCGGCGCGGATGGCGTCGGCACCGGCGAAGTCCCTGGCCGCCTTGGCTGCCGCACGCGCGGCGATGCGCTCCTCGATCCAGCCTGCGTCGTCGCCGCTGCCGCCCTGCAGATAGGCGCGCGGGTCCTGCTGCAGGATGCCCAGCACGCCGGCCAGGGCCTTGAGCAGGCCGGCCCGCTGCGGCGAGCGGTCGCGGTTCACCTCGTTGACGAGGTCGAACAGCACGGCCACGGCGCCTGGTGTGCCGAAGTCCTCGTCCATGGCGGTCTTGAAGGCAGCGGCGCTGGGCTCGCTCCAGTCGATGGCCACGGCGGCAGGCGGCACGGCGTCGAGCGCCGTGTAGAGCCGGGTCAGCGCGGTGCGAGCGTCTTCCAGGTGCGCATCGCTGAAGTTGAACGGCCGACGGTAGTGGGTGCGCAGCATGAAAAAGCGCAGCGTTTCGCCGTCGAACTTCTCCAGCACATCACGGATTGTGAAGAAGTTGCCCAGGCTCTTGGACATCTTCTCGCCATCGACATTCAGAAACCCGTTGTGCAGCCAGTACTTGGCGAAGTCATAGCCGGCACCCTCGCTCTGCGCGATCTCGTTCTCGTGGTGGGGGAACTGCAGGTCGCTGCCACCGCCATGGATGTCGAAGCTCTCGCCCAGCAGTGCGCAGCTCATGGCGGAGCACTCGATGTGCCAGCCCGGGCGGCCTTCACCGAAGGGAGCGGCCCACTTGGCGTCGGCCGGCTCGTCGGCCTTGGCGGCCTTCCACAGCACAAAGTCCAGCGGATCCAGCTTGCCGTCGTCCACCGCCACGCGCTCGCCGGCGCGCAGGTCGTCGACGCTCTTGCCGCTGAGCTTGCCGTAGCCCTCGAACTTGCGCACTGCATAGTTCACGTCGCCGCCTTCGGCGCGGTAGGCCAGGCCACGGTCTTCCAGACGCTCGATCAGCGACAACATCTGCGGCACATATTCCGTCGCACGCGGCTCGTGGTCGGGGCGCAGCAGTCCCACCGCCGCGAAGTCCTCGTGCATCGCGGCGGACATCTCCTCGGTCAGCTGACGGATGGTGATGCCGCGCTCGACGGCGCGCTTGATGATCTTGTCGTCGATGTCAGTGATGTTGCGGACATAAGTGACGGCATAGCCGCTGGCGCGCAGCCAGCGGTAGATGACGTCGAACGCCATGTTCATGCGCAGATGCCCCATGTGGCACAAGTCGTAGACCGTGATGCCGCACACATACATGCGCACCTGGCCAGGCACGAGCGGCTGAAAGTCTTCGAGGGTGCGGCTGAGGGAGTTGTGGACGCGCAGGGACATGAGACGGAAACCAGGGGCAACAGCCACCAACAAGAAGCCCCGCACCGGGTTCGGCCAGGCGGGGCTCATAGAATGAAATCAGTATACCGGCCGACCCTGACGCCGCCTCCAGCTCCAACCCTCATGCGCCTGCTTCTCCCCACCCTAGCGCTGCTCGCAGCGCTGGCCGTCGTACCGGCCCGCGCCGATGATCTGGCCAACGCCCAACGCCTGTGGCTGGCCGACCAGAAGACCCAGGCCGTGGAACTGGTCGAGCAGGCCCTGACCCGCACGCCCGACGACCTGCAGCTGCGCTTCACCCTGGGCGTGATGTCCATGGAGCTGGGCGAGCGCGCCAAGGCGCTGAGCATCTTCACGCGGCTGACCCAGGACTTCCCCGACCTGGCCGACCCCTATAACAACCTTGCCGTGCTGCATGCCGCCGCTGGCGAGCTCGATGAAGCCAAGACTGCCCTGGAGCAGGCCCTGCGCCTGCAGCCCGAGCATGCCCAGGCCCAAGAAAACCTCGGCGACGTGCTGACCCGCCTGGCGCTGCGCGCCTACCAGCGCGCACAAAAGGCGGCACTGGCGCCGAGCGACGCCCTCGCCAGCAAGATCAGCCGCACGCTGGCGCTGACCCACGACCTCAACAAGACCCGCTAAGCCCGCATGACCAAGACCGCCCTCCTGCTCGCCGCCCTGCTGGCAGCCACCGGCGCTTCGGCGCAGACCGTGAAGCTGCAGACCACCGAAGGCGACATCCGCATCGAGCTGAACGCCGAGAAGGCCCCCAAGTCGGTGGCCAACTTCGTGCAGTACGTGAAGGCCGGCCATTACAACGGCGTCATCTTCCACCGCGTGATCCAGAACTTCATGGTGCAGACCGGCGGCTATGACGCCAAGCTGAACCAGCGTCCGACCAGGCCGCCCATCCCGCTGGAGTCGGACAACGGGCTGTCCAATCAGCGCGGCACGGTCGCGATGGCGCGTACCAATGACCCGAACTCGGCGACGTCGCAGTTCTTCATCAACGTCGTCGACAACATCCTCCTCGACGCCGACGTCGGCCGCACCGGCACCGGCTACGCCGTCTTCGGTCAGGTGGTCGAGGGCATGGATGTCGTCGACAAGATTCGCGCCGTCGACACGAAGGCCCAGGGCGTCCACCAGAACCTGCCCGTCAAACCCATCTTTATCACCAAGGCTCTCATCGAGCCCGTCAAAAAATGAGCCAAGTCAAGTTCACCACCAACCACGGTGACATCCTCATCGAGCTGGACGCCGCCAAGGCCCCGCTGTCCGTCGCCAACTTCCTGAACTACGTCCGCAACGGCCACTACGACGGCACGATCTTCCATCGCGTCATCAAGGGCTTCATGATCCAGGGCGGTGGCTTCGACGCCGCCATGAGCCAGAAGCCCACCGACGCCACGATCCAGAACGAGGCCAACAACGGCCTGAAGAACGCCAAGTACACGCTGGCCATGGCGCGCACCAATGCGCCGCACTCCGCGACAGCCCAGTTCTTCATCAACACGGTCGACAACGGCTTCCTGGACTTCAAGTCCGAGTCGCCCTCGGGCTGGGGCTACGCCGTCTTCGGCAAGGTGGTCGAGGGGCAGGACGTCGTCGACAAGATCGAGAAGGTCCGCACCGGCCGCTCTGGCGGTCACGCCGACGTGCCGGTCGAAGCGGTCGTCATCGAAAAAGCCGCGGAAGTTTGATTCCGCGCCTCGCGGCGCCGGCGCACTGGCAGCAGATCGACCTGCTGTCCGACCTCCACCTCGGGCCGGACACGCCGGGTACGCTGGCCCGGCTCGAGCGTCACCTGGCCAGCACCCCCGCCCAGGCGGTGCTGTTGCTCGGCGACATCTTCGAGGTCTGGGTGGGCGACGATGCCCGCCACGAACCCTTCGAAGCCGGGGTCGCGGCAATGCTGAGCGCCGCGGCCGCAAGGGTGGACCTCTTCTTCATGCACGGCAACCGCGACTTCCTCCTCGGAGCCGACATGCTGGCCGCCTGCGGCATGACCGCCCTGCCCGATCCCACCGTGCTCGACGCTTTCGGCCGACACTGGCTGCTCGTGCACGGCGACGCCCTGTGCCTGGACGACACGGCCTACCAGGCCTTCCGCCGCCAGGTGCGTTCGCCGCAATGGCAGGCCCAGGTGCTGGCACAGCCGCTGGAAGCCCGCCAGGCGCTGGGGCGCCAGATGCGCGCCGGCAGCCGTGCCGCGCAGGCCGCAGAGCTGATGGCCACGGATCTCGACGCCGAGGCCTGCCGAGCGCTTCTGCGCGAGGCCGGCGCGACGACGATGATCCACGGCCACACGCATCGCCCTGCAGAGCATGACCTGGGCGACGGCATGTCGCGCATCGTGCTGTCCGACTGGGACTTCGACGCGACGCCGCCGCGCGGCGACATCATCCGCCTGTCGCACACGGGCCTCGAACGCCTGTCGCCGTGATCCTGAAGACCCTGAACCGATGGCGCGAGCAGCGCGCCATCGAGCGCCACGCCATCCCCGAGGCGCTGTGGCAGCTCACGCTGCTGCGCTACCCCTTCCTGTCCGCGCGCCACGCGGACGACCTGACCGAGCTGCGCCGCTTGTGCAGCCTCTTCCTGTCGACCAAGGAGTTCCACGGCGTCGACGGCTTCGAGGTGACGGACGAAGTCGCCGTGGCCGTCGCAGCCCAGGCCTGCCTGCCGGTACTGAGGCTGGGCCTGGGCTGGTACGACGGTTTCGTCGGCATCGTCATGCATGCGAGCGAAGTCGTCGCCCAACGTACCTATCAGGACGAGGACGGCGTCGTCCACGAATACGACGAGGAACTGGCTGGCGAGGCGATGGAAGGCGGCCCGTTGATGCTGAGCTGGAATGCGATCGCCGTCAGCAGCGACCCGGCGCAGTTCGGCGTCGACGAGGTGTTCAATGTGGTCATCCACGAGTTTGCCCACGTCATCGACATGCGGGACGGCCAGGCCGACGGCGTGCCGCCGCTGGGCGGCGCGGAGGAGCGCGACCGCTGGATCGCGGTGATCGACGCCGAATGGGAGCGCTTCTGCAAGCGCGTCGACGCAGGCGAAGCCACGCTGATCGATCCCTATGGCGCGGAGGCCGTCGAGGAGTTCTTCGCCGTGGCCGTTGAGGCCTTCTTCGTCGCTCCGGCTGCGATGCGGGCCGAGGAGCCCGCGATGTACGAGCTGCTCGCTGGCTTCTTCAGGCAGAACCCGGCTGCGGACTGAGTCAGCTGGTTGAGAACCGCGTCAGGGCCTGCCTGAGCGCCGGCACGATGACATCCGAGGAGTAGCGCTCGACGACGATCTGCCGCCCCTGGCGGCCATAGGCCTGGGCCATGCCGGGGTTCTCCAGCAGCGTTGTGAGAGCGTCGGCCCAATCGTCCACGCTGCCTGCCCCCAGGCCGCATTCACCGGCGGCCAGCACGTCGGCGTTCATCCCGACGGGCGTGGCCACGACAGGAATGCCGCAGGCCATGTAGGTCAGCATCTTGAAGCTGCATTTGCCACGGTCCCACGGCGTATCCATCAGCGGCATGATGCCCACGCTCATGCCCTGGATGGCGCTCACCTCGTTGTCAGGCGACCAACGGATGAACTCAATGCGGTCCGCGGGAATGCCCTGAAACGACGGCGGCCTGTCCGACACGATGCGCAAGCGCGCACGCGGGAATCGTTGCAGCACGGCGGCGAAGGCCGATTCGATCGGCCGGAAGTACTCGTAGCCTCCGCTCGTGCCCGACCACCCAATCACCAGGTCCTCGACCGGCGCCGCAGGCACGAACCTTTGCGTGTCGACCGCCGTCGGGATAACCGTGACATTCGGATTCCATTGACCGAACGCCTCGGCGATATATGTATTGCCGCAGATGATTCCCGAACACAGCCGGGCAAGTTTTGGAGCGAATCGGTCCGGGCGATACAGCCAGATGGCATCGTCGACATCCAATACCCTGGGACGCCGGGTCAGCGGCTCCAGCGTCACGAACTTGGACAGCATTTCCCGCTGCAGCAGAGTGACGTCAAACCGGTAGGACTGCAATATCCCCGGCAAGCGGGAAGCCAAAGTCGCCACACCCCACAGCGGTCGCGCCAGCTTGCTGGGGGGCGGATACATCCCCAAGGGTGCAGCGAACTCCTTCAGATCGACATCGACAGCACGCAGCGCAGCAATATGCTGCCGGATTCTGAAGCGTGCACCAGGAACATTCGCCCCCCCGGTAAATGCAGCAACTCTAAGCAATTATTCTTTCCATTCGGAATCAAAGGCGCTTGAAAACAAATTCATTGCAGCCCATACGTCCACCGACCGTACGCAATTTCTCCAGCTGGAAGCCTCGCTGCTTGAAGAAGTCGAAGATCTGCTCCGGCTTGGCGACCTCGAAGGGATAACCGCCCAGCCAGTCGTGCAGATCATGCCAAGGGTTCATGCCTCGCCCATAGCGCTGGCCCCGGAGCAACCTGAGCAGCACGCTGGGCAGCATCGGATAGATGGCATGGACGGCAAAGATCAGCGGCCGGGTGATCTTCAGCTTGTTGTAGGCCCGCTTGATGGTGGTCCAGTACGTCGTCGCAAAGGGCTGGTAATTGTAGAGGGCGATGAAGAACGCACTGCCCGGCTGGGTCGGCAGTGCCGCGTTCTCGAGCGCCTGCCACATGTGGCCGGTGTGATGCAGCACCCCCCAGGAATAGACGACGTCGAACTTGCCCAGGCCGCGGACATAGTCCGCATCCAGGATGGAACCCGTCCCGACATGCCACTGCGCGTCATCCGCGAAGTATCTATTCTTCAGCTCCTGCGTACAGGCGACGGATTGCGGATCGTAGTCGAAGGAGGTAACTGCTGCCCCCAGGCGCCGCGCCGCGAGAGAAAACAACCCGCTTCCGCTGCCAATATCCAGGAATGTCCGCCTGCTCAAATCGGAAACCCCAAGCATGCTCCTCAAGCTCTGCTCGGCCTCCTGAATCTTCTCCTCGTTGAGCGTTTTCAGGAATCTTGCCCAGTTGGCACCGAATTCGTAGCGATCGCCTGATTTCAGCTCATGGGCATGAGAATGCCCGGGATTCTTCGGAGCCATATGTCTGGGAGGTGACGAAAAAAGAGATGCTCGGCATGCTACCTTTTCACCGCTTTTCCGCCGCCGTGAATCGTCCCCAAAGAAGAAGCGGCCCGCGGGCCGCTTTCTTTGCTAGTTAGCGAAGCTCAGGCCGTTGCCGGCTCGGCCTTCGGCTTGCCATCCTTGCTGGGCTTGGCGCTGGGCTGGATATCCAGCACCGTCTCGCCCTTGTCGTCCACGTCCACACTGAGGCGACCGCCATCCACGAGGCGGCCGAAGAGCAGCTCGTCGGCCAGCGCGCGACGGATGGTGTCCTGGATCAGGCGCTGCATCGGCCGTGCGCCCATCAGCGGGTCGAAACCCTTCTTCGCGAGCTGCTTGCGCAGCGCGTCCGAGAAGCTGACCTCGACCTTCTTCTCCTGGAGCTGGCTTTCGAGCTGCAGCAGGAACTTGTCGACCACGCGCAGGATGATCTCCTCGTCCAG
Source organism: Roseateles sp. (assembly GCF_036404855.1). GTDB lineage: Bacteria > Pseudomonadota > Gammaproteobacteria > Burkholderiales > Burkholderiaceae_C > Pelomonas. Next base: position 16,712 of record NZ_DASWYS010000040.1, on the reverse strand, counting down.
CGGGCGGAAGGACACGATGGCGTCCAGCCGGTTGCGGAATTCCGGCGTGAACAGGCGCTTGATGTCGACCATCTCGTCGCCCTGCTGGCGCTGGGTCGTGAAGCCGATGGTGGACTTGTTCAGCGCTTCGGCGCCCGCGTTCGTCGTCATGATGATGATGACGTTGCGGAAGTCGGCCTTGCGCCCGTTGTTGTCGGTCAGCGTGCCGTGGTCCATGACCTGCAGCAGCACGTTGAAGACGTCCGGGTGGGCCTTCTCGATCTCGTCCAGCAGCAGCACGGCGTGCGGCTTCTTGGTGACGGCCTCGGTCAGCAGGCCGCCCTGGTCGAAGCCCACGTAGCCCGGAGGTGCACCGATCAGGCGGCTGACGGCGTGGCGCTCCATGTACTCCGACATGTCGAAGCGGATCAGCTCGATGCCCAGGATGTAGGCGAGCTGTTTGGCCACCTCGGTCTTGCCGACGCCGGTGGGGCCGCTGAACAGGAAGCTGCCGATGGGTTTGTCGGGCCGGCCCAGGCCCGAACGGGCCATCTTGATGGCAGCGGCCAGCGCGTCGATGGCCGGGTCCTGGCCGAAGACGACGCTCTTCAGGTCGCGGTCCAGCGTCTTGAGCTTGCTGCGGTCGTCACTGTTGACCGAGGCGGGCGGGATGCGCGCGATCTTGGCGACGATGTCCTCCACCTCGGCACGGGTGATGGTCTTCTTCTGCTTGCTCTTGGGCAGGATGCGCTGTGCTGCGCCGGCCTCATCGATGACGTCGATGGCCTTGTCAGGCAGGTGGCGGTCGTTGATGTACTTGGCAGACAGCTCGGCCGCGGCCTGCAGCGCGCCCAGGGCGTACTTGACGGAGTGGTGCTCCTCGAAGCGGCTCTTGAGACCCTTCAGGATCTCGATGGTCTGCTCGACCGACGGCTCCGCCACGTCCACCTTCTGGAAGCGACGGCTCAGGGCCGCATCCTTCTCGAAGATGCCGCGGTACTCGGTGAATGTCGTGGCACCGATGCATTTCATCGCGCCGCTGGACAGTGCGGGCTTCAGCAGATTGCTCGCATCCAGCGTGCCACCCGACGCGGCACCAGCGCCGATCAGCGTGTGGATCTCGTCGATGAACAACACGGCGTTGGGCTGCTCCTTGAGTGCCTTCAGCACGGCCTTCAGGCGCTGCTCAAAGTCGCCGCGGTACTTGGTGCCCGCCAGCAGCGCACCCATGTCCAGGGAATAGACGATCGCGTCGGACAGCACCTCGGGCACCTCACCTTCGGTGATGCGCCAGGCCAGACCTTCGGCAATGGCCGTCTTGCCCACGCCTGCCTCGCCCACCAGCAGCGGGTTGTTCTTGCGGCGGCGGCACAGCACCTGCACGACGCGCTCGACCTCGGCCTCGCGGCCAATCAGCGGGTCGATCTTGCCGTCCTTGGCCTGCTGGTTCAGGTTCTGCGTGAACTGCTCCAGCGGCGACGCCTTGGCGGCACCGCCCTCGCCTTCCTCGCGTTCACCTTCCTGGCCGCCAGGCCCCTGGCCCTCCGGATTCTTGGGCGGCTCCGGGTCGGTCTTCTTGATGCCGTGGGCGATGAAGTTGACGACATCCAGGCGCGTGACGCCCTGCTGGTGCAGGTAGTAGACGGCGTGGGAGTCCTTCTCGCCGAAGATGGCGACCAGCACGTTGGCACCGGTCACTTCCTTCTTGCCGCTGCCGGTGCTCTGCACATGCATGATGGCGCGCTGGATGACGCGCTGGAAGCCCAGTGTGGGCTGGGTATCCACCTCGTCGCTGCCGCCCACCATGGGCGTGTTTTCCTTGATGAACTGCGTCAGGCTCTTGCGCAGGTCGTCCAGGTTGGCGGCACAGGCGCGCAGCACCTCGGCGGCGCTGGGGTTGTCGAGCAACGCGAGCAACAGGTGCTCGACGGTGATGAATTCGTGCCGCTGCTGACGCGCTTCGACAAACGCCATGTGCAGACTGACTTCAAGCTCTTGCGCAATCATGCGGCCTCCATAATGCACTGCAGGGGGTGGCCAGCTCGCCGGGAGGCGGCCGAAACCAGCTCCACCTTGGTCGCGGCGACGTCCTTGGTGAAGACACCGCAGACCCCGCGACCCTCGTGGTGGATTTTGAGCATGATCTGCGTCGCCGTATCGAGGTCATGGCGGAAAAATTCCTGCAGAACCATGACGACAAATTCCATCGGCGTGAAATCGTCGTTCAGCAGCAGCACCTGATAGAGCCGCGGCGGCTCGGTCTTCTGGGTCTGGCGCTCGACGACGACCGCACCTTCGCCCTCGTCCCGGCCCGGCTTCAGAGGGGGGGTGGGCGGGGGCGGGACCGACTGGTTTCGCGGTGAAAAAACGGACAGCACAGGCATGGAACGATTCTATCGACGAGGGTTATCTCCTCGCCGACCGCGGGCAGTTGGCGGCGAGTGCTGGAATTGCAAGCCATCCCAGGGTGAACCCGGGCGGGAAGGTCCCGAATTGACGCTGATTTTTGCGCTACCAAAATCCGTGTCCGCCTCCGCTGGGAGGTGCCACAACAACGGAGACAAAACGATGGCACTGGGCAAAGTCAAGTGGTTCAACGATGCCAAGGGCTTTGGATTCATCGAGCCGGATGCCGGCGGCGATGACGTTTTCGCCCATTTCTCGGCGATCCAGATGGAAGGCTTCCGGACGCTGAAGCAGGGCAGCCAGGTGCAGTTCGAGCTGGTGCAGGGCCCCAAGGGTCAGTTGGCGCAGAACATCACGCCCATGGAGGCCGCTGCGCGCGCCGCCGAGCCGCAGCCGCTAGCCTCCTGAGACCCCCCACCCCGCAGCCCCGTGAGCCGGCCGGCCGCGGGGCTTTGTCTTGCCCATCGCGCGGGCGAACTGCCGCCGCGGCAATTCCTCGTCAGCAAAGTGCGGGGGCGGCTTGCTAGAGTTCATGCCCTGCGTGCCGGCGCGCTGCTGCATTGCGCCGCACGGATTGAACCTTTACCGGAAGATTTCATGACTGCCGACAAGACCCAGATCGTTTACACCCTGACCGATGAAGCGCCCCGCCTGGCCACGGCCTCGCTTCTGCCCGTCGTCAAGGCCTTTGCGGCACAGGCTGGGATCGATGTCGTCACCAGCGACATCTCGGTGGCCGGCCGCATCCTCGGCCAGTTCCCGGAATTGCTGAGCGAAGATCAGCGCGTGACGGACAACCTCGCCGCGCTGGGCAAGCTGACGCTCAAGCCCGAGGCCAACATCATCAAGCTGCCCAACATCAGCGCTTCGGTGGCCCAGCTGAAGGCCGCCATCAAGGAGCTGCAGGACAAGGGCTACAAGATCCCCGACTTCCCCGAGAAGCCCGAGACGGACGAGCAGAAGGACATCCGGGCCCGCTACAACAAGTGCATCGGCTCGGCCGTGAACCCGGTGCTGCGCGAAGGCAACTCCGACCGCCGCGCGCCCAAGGCCGTCAAGGAATACGCCCGCAAGAACCCGCACCGCATGGACGAGTGGAGCCAGGCCTCGCGCTCGCACGTCTCGCACATGCACGCCGGCGACTTCTATCACGGTGAAAAGTCGCTGACGCTGGACCGCGCCCGCGACGTGAAGATGGAGCTCATCACCAAGAGCGGCAAGACCATCGTGCTGAAGCCCAAGGTCTCGCTGCTGGACCGGGAGGTCATCGACTCCATGTTCATGAGCAAGAAGGCACTGCTGGCCTTCTACGAAAAGGAGATCGAGGACGCACGCAAGACCGGCGTGATGTTCTCGCTGCACGTGAAGGCCACGATGATGAAGGTGTCCCACCCCATCGTGTTCGGCCACTGCGTGAAGATCTTCTACAAGGACGCCTTCGAGAAGCACGCCAAGCTGTTCGATGAACTCGGCGTCAACGTCAACAACGGCATGGTGGACCTCTACACCAAGATCGCCAGCCTGCCGGCCAGCAAGCAAGAGGAGATCAAGCGCGACCTCCATGCCTGCCACGAGCACCGCCCCGAGCTGGCCATGGTGGACTCGGCCAAGGGCATCACCAACTTCCACTCGCCCAACGACATCATCGTGGACGCCTCCATGCCGGCCATGATCCGCAGCGGCGGCAAGATGTACGGCGCCGATGGCCGCCTGAAGGATGTCAAGGCGGTGATGCCTGAGTCGACCTTCGCCCGCATCTATCAGGAGATGATCAACTTCTGCAAGTGGCATGGGGCCTTCGATCCGCGCACGATGGGCACGGTGCCCAACGTCGGCCTGATGGCCCAGCAGGCCGAGGAATACGGCTCGCACGACAAGACCTTCGAGATCACCGAAGACGGCGTCGCCAACATCACCGACCTGGAGACCGGCGAGGTGCTGCTGAGCCAGGCCGTCGAGCAGGGCGACATCTGGCGCATGTGCCAGGTCAAGGACGCCGCCATCCGCGACTGGGTCAAGCTGGCCGTCAACCGCGCGCGCAACTCCGGCATGCCGGTGGTCTTCTGGCTGGACAGCTACCGCCCGCACGAGGCGCAACTGATCCGCAAGGTCAAGATGTACCTGCACGAGCACGACACCAACGGCCTGGACATCCAGATCATGAGCCAGGTGCGTGCCATGCGCTACACGCTGGAGCGCGTCATCCGCGGCCTGGACACCATCAGCGCCACCGGCAACATCCTGCGCGACTACCTGACCGACCTCTTCCCCATCATGGAGCTGGGCACCTCCGCCAAGATGCTGTCCATCGTGCCGCTGATGGCCGGTGGCGGCATGTACGAGACGGGCGCCGGTGGCTCGGCCCCGAAGCACGTGCAGCAACTGGTGGAAGAAAACCACCTGCGCTGGGACTCGCTGGGTGAATTCCTGGCCCTGGCCGTGAGTCTGGAAGACCTGGGCATCAAGAACAAGAATGCCAAGGCCAAGGTGCTGGCCAAGACGCTGGACGCTGCCACCGGCAAGCTGCTGGACAACGGCAAGGGCCCCAGCCCCAAGACCGGCGAGATCGACAACCGCGGCAGCCACTTCTACCTGACGCTGTACTGGGCGCAGGAGCTGGCCGCGCAGACCGAGGACGCAGAACTGGCCGCACGCTTCAAGCCGGTGGCCGCCACGCTGACCAGCAACGAAGCCAAGATTGCTGACGAGCTGAAGTCCGTGCAGGGCCAGGCGACCGACATCGGTGGCTATTTCCTGCCGGACGTGGCCAAGCTGGACCAGGTCATGCGCCCCAGCGCCACCTTCAACGCCGCTCTGGCGTCGCTGGGCTGACGGGTCCGCCTCCGCAGGTCGACAGGGGCGCCCAAAGGGCGCCCCTTTTTCATTTCATGGCCGCCCGGCACCGGGCCAGTGGCGGGTCACCGGCCACTGGCCCGCCCCGCGAGCGGGTGGCTCTTCACCGGGCGGGCCATGGTGCTTTCGGGCGATGGCGGGGAGGCCCCGTTTGCGGAGACTGCGTGCCCGCGGTCGTCGAGACCGCCTCGGTTCGCAGGCCGCTGGCGCCGCGGGCCGACCATGAAACCCCTCGCCCCAGGAGCCCCTCGATGACCCGTCCCCTCCAGCAACTGGCCGCCCTCGCCATAACGACCGGCCTGCTCATTGCCACCCTCGCCTCCCCCAGCACCGCCGAAGCCGCCACGGTGACGGTGAACTTCAGCATCACGAGCACCAACGCCAGCTCCGACTTCTACGCCATCGGCACCGTGGGCCAGGGCAGCTTCAGCTTCGATGACGCCCTGATGCCGGTCGGCGGCTCGGGTCAGGTCGGCAATCTGGTCATGGGGCTGTCCACGCAGGCCTTGAACTTCGAATGGTTCGGCACCCACTTCGACGTGAGCAACGCCAGCATCGCCACCCTGCGCTTCGCGGACGGCGAGCTGGTCGACTGGGCGCTGGGCGGCCGCTACAGCGCGCCGACCTGTGGCCTGCTGCGCTACGGCTGCGTCTACAGCGCCGGCACCCAGCCTGACTTCATGCTGTCCGCGTCCAGCGGCGGTCCGTTGAACGACGGCGTGCATGCCGGCATTGGCTCCGGCTACGGCACGGTGTCCTGGTCCGTGCAGGCCGCACCCGTGCCCGAGCCGACGGCCCCGGCCCTGCTAGCGCTGGGCCTGCTGTTCGTGGCGTGGCGCCGGCGCCGCGCGACCTGATCACGCACGGCCGGCGCCTGGGCCTCACATGCAGTCGATCATGACCTGGCCAAAGCCGGAGCACGACACCTGGGTCGCACCGTCCATCAGGCGCGCGAAGTCATAGGTGACCTTCTTGCTGAGGATGGCCTTTTCCATCGCGCTGATGATGAGGTCGGCAGCCTCCGTCCAGCCCATGTGACGCAACATCATCTCGGCCGACAGGATCTCGGAGCCGGGGTTCACGTAGTCCTTGCCGGCGTACTTTGGCGCCGTGCCGTGCGTGGCCTCGAACATGGCGATGGAGTCGCTCATGTTGGCACCCGGTGCGATGCCGATGCCGCCCACCTGTGCGGCCAGCGCGTCGGAGATGTAGTCGCCGTTCAGGTTCAGCGTGGCAATGACGCTGTACTCGGCCGGTCGCAGGATGATCTGCTGCAGGAAGGCGTCGGCGATGCTGTCCTTGATGGTGATGTCCTTGCCCGTCTTCGGGTTCTTGAACCGGCACCACGGACCGCCGTCGATGGGCTCTGCACCGAACTCCTTCTGTGCCAGCGCATAGGCCCAGTCACGGAAGCCACCCTCGGTGAACTTCATGATGTTGCCCTTGTGCACGATGGTCACGCTGGGCTTGTTGTTGTCGATGGCGTACTGGATGGCCTTGCGCACCAGGCGCTCGGTACCCTCGCGTGAGACCGGCTTGACGCCGATGCCCGAGGTCTCGGGGAAGCGGATCTTCGTGACGCCCATCTCCTGCTGCAGGAACTTGATGAGCTTCTTCGCCTTGTCGCTCTCGGCCTCGTACTCGATGCCGGCATAGATGTCCTCCGAGTTCTCGCGGAAGATCACCATGTCGACCTTGTGCGGCTCCTTCACGGGGCTGGGCACGCCGTCGAAGTACTGCACCGGACGCAGGCAAACGTAGAGATCCAGCTCCTGGCGCAGCGCGACGTTCAGCGAGCGGATGCCGCCACCGACCGGCGTGGTCAAAGGGCCCTTGATGGAGACGACGTAGTCCTTCAGCACCTGCAGCGTCTCCGCCGGCAGCCACACGTCGGGACCGTACACGCGAGTGCTTTTCTCGCCGGCGTAGATCTCCATCCAGTGGATCTTGCGCTGGCCGCCGTAGGACTTGGCCACGGCCGCATCCACCACCTTCAACATGACCGGTGTGATGTCCAGGCCGGTGCCATCGCCTTCGATGTAGGGAATGATCGGCTGATCGGGCACGTTGAGCGAGAAGTCGGCATTGACCGTGATCTTCTGGCCGCCTTCGGGCACCGTGATGTGTTGGTACATGGCTTGGAGCTTTCGCAAAGAGACGAGAGAGAGGAAAACGAAACGCGGCGATTTTGCCGCGTCAGCAGGCCAACATGACCCGCTGCCAAACCCCATGACCCAAGGCCCAGGCCGCCCCCAGCACCAGGGCCAGGCCGGCCAGGCGCAGGGCCAGCATCTCTCCACCCGCACCACGCTTGAGCAGCCGCGCGCGCCACAGCGGCGCCACGACGAGTCCGGGCGTGCTGGCCAGCGCGAATGCGGCCATGGTCGCCGCGCCACCCGCCACCGAGCCGGACAGGCCCGCCAACAGCAGCGCTGCATGCAGCAGCCCGCAGGGCATGATGACCCAGGCCATGCCGGTGGCGAAGGCATGGCTCGGCTTGGGGCGCCAGGTCACCGCGCCCAGCCAGACCGGCATGCGGCCGCGCACCAGCAGCGTCAGGCCCAGCAGCAGCAGGGCCGCCTGCAGCAGCGCCCAGGCCGGTTGCAGCACCGCGGCACTCTGTGAAGCCCGGGCCAGCGCCTCGGCCGAGGCGGCCACGATGGCCCCACCCGCCGTGTAGCCAAGCACCCGCCCGGCCAGCAGCTTCACCGGCCGCTGGCCACCCGCCAGCGCGCAAGGGGCGCTGCACATGGCCGCGCAGTGCGGCATGCCAGCCAGCCCCATCAATGCGGCGGAGGCGATCAGCGCGACATCCACCCGATGGGCCTCAAAGGATCTTGGAGAAACGCTCGCGGCTGGCGTCGGTCTGGCAGTAGCGATCGAACACCATCGCGACCGCACGCACGAAGTACCAGCCCAGCGGCGTGAGCTGGATGGCGTCCGGCTCGATGACGACCAGCCCCTGCTGCTCGAGCGGAACCAGTCGCTCCATCTCGGCCGCGAAATAGCGCGGGACGTCGACAAGGTAGGACGCCGCGATGGACTCGAATTCCAGCCGCCCCTGGCACATCAGCGCCATGATCACCGCGCGACGCAGCAGATCATCGCGCGTCAGCGCCAGGCCGCGCTGGATGGGCAACTGGCGCTGGCGCAGCGCGTCGTCGTACTCCAGCAAGGTCTTGGCGTTCTGCGCGTAGGTGGCGCCGATTCGGCTGATTGCCGACACGCCCAGGCCCACGAGGTCGCAGTCGGGCTGGGTCGAATAGCCCTGGAAATTGCGGTGCAGCAGGCCCTGGCGCTTGGCGACGGCCAGCGGGTCGTCGGGCAGCGCGAAGTGGTCCATGCCAATGTAGGTGTAGCCCTCGCCCAGCAGCGCGCTGATCGCACCGGACAGCATGCCCAGCTTGTCGCCGGCCGGGGGCAGCAACTCGGCCACGATGCGGCGCTGCGGCTTGAAGCGCTGCGGCAGGTGGGCGTAGGCATACATCGCGATGCGGTCCGGCCGCAGCTCGGCCACTTGCGCGATGGTGCGAGCGAACGACGTCGGCGTCTGCAGCGGCAGGCCGTAGATCAGGTCGACGCTGATGGAGGCGAAGCCGAGGTCGCGCGCCGCGCGCATCAGCGCCGCGACAGATTCCAGCGGCTGCACGCGGTGCACGGCCTTCTGCACGGCGGGATCGAAGTCCTGCACGCCGAAGGACAGGCGATTGAACCCCAAGGTGCGCAGGTGCGCCAACCGCGCGGCATCCACCGTGCGCGGGTCCACCTCGATGGACAGCTCGGCGCCCGGCAGCAGCTTGAAGCGCTTGCGCAAGGCGTCCATCAGCGCCGTCAGCTCGGCGTCCGACAGGAACGTGGGCGAGCCGCCGCCCAGGTGCAGTTGCGACACCGGCGCCGGACCGCCCACGGCCTCGGCGACGAGATCCATCTCCACCTCCAGCGACGCCAGGTAGGGCTGGGCGCGCTCGTGGTGCTTGGTGATGATCTTGTTGCAGGCGCAGTAGTAGCAGAGCTGCTCGCAGAACGGGATGTGCACGTAGATCGACAGCGGCTGAACCGTGCCACGCTGGCGAAGCGCCTGCAGATGCTGGGGCGCCTGGTGTGCCTCGACGAAGCGGTCGGCCGTGGGATAGGACGTGTAGCGCGGACCGGCAACGTCGTGGCGGCGCAGCAGGTCGGCATCGATGGGGCGGTCTGTGACAGCAGTCATGTTGCCACTGTGCCGGCCTGAACAGGCCCGGGCGTTGATCCAGGTCAATGCCGCAGCGGGTCCCGCCGCAAACAATGCCTTTCATGCTGACCCCACTGCCTCGTCCGATGAGCGTGCCGATCTCTCCCGACATGCCGGGGCAACCCAGCGCCACCCCGCTTGAGCCGCTTCGCGTCGCCTGCGCAAGCTGCAACCTTCGCGAGCTCTGCCTGCCCGTGGGCCTGAACCCTGGCGAGCTCCAGAAGCTGGACGGTCTGGTTGAAAAGCGCCGCAGCGTGCCGCGCGGTGACCACCTGTTCCGCAACGGCGACCGCTTCGAAGCGCTGTACGCCGTGCGCACCGGCTTCTTCAAGACCTGCGTCGGCAGCGAGGATGGCCGCGATCAGGTCACCGGCTTCCAGATGGCCGGCGAGTTGCTGGGGCTGGACGGCATCAGCAGCGACCACCACCACTGCGACGCCGTCGCACTGGAGGACTCGTCCGTGTGCGTGATCCAGTACCGCGACCTGGAAGAGCTGTCGCGCGAGTTCACGGTGCTGCAGCACCAGTTCCACAAGATCATGAGCCGCGAAATCGTGCGCGACCACGGCGTCATGCTGCTGCTGGGCAACATGCGAGCCGAGGAGCGCCTCGCGGCTTTCCTTCTGAACCTGACGCAGCGGCTGCAGGCGCGCGGCTTCTCGTCGTCCAGCCTCGTGCTTCGCATGACGCGCGAGGAGATCGGCAGCTATCTCGGGCTCAAGCTCGAGACCGTCAGTCGCACCTTCTCCAAGTTCCAGGAGGATGGGCTGATGGAGGTGAAGCAGCGCCAGCTGCGCATCCTCGACCAGGCGGGCCTGGAGGCGCTGGTCAACAACAGCCACTGCTGACACCGATTCCCCTCACCCGGTCTTGCCGCTGAGCGGGGCCCGTACGGGCCCGGGCTGCAGAGCCCGTGCCCTCACGAAAAGGCCCTGCGGGGGCGCGCAGGGCCTCGGGACCGAGGGGCTGGGGGGATCAGCCGACCTTGATCTCGTTGCGCACTTCCTTCACGCCCGGCACGGCCTGGGCGAGCTTAATGGCCTTCTGGGCCAATTCCGCGTTGGGTGCGGCGCCCTTCACCACGATGACGCCGCCGCCCGCGCTGCTGACGGTCAGCGGCAGGGCCTGCAGATCCTTGTCCTGCTGCAAGGCGGCGGCGGCTTGGGCTGCGACGGCGGCGTCGTCGCTGGCCTGCGCGACCTGCTGGGCGGGCGCATTGGCGGGCTCGGCGGCGAAAGAGGCGGTGGCGGCGGTCGCCATCAGGGCGGCGGACAGCAGACGGGCCATGGTGGATGCTTGTTGCATGCAGATCTCCTGAAGATGCGTGAATCAAACGCGGCGCCGGGTTGGCACCACGAGCCCCCTGAGCGCAAGGGCTGTGCCAGCTCCAGATTCCCTTTGAGAATCAAGCACTTGGGACGCGCTTCGCGGTGCGGTGAGACGTCCGTGGCCAGTCAACGCCTGTTATTTGTCGCCAGGCGGCGACAGCTTCATGGCGCAGAGACCTAAGTGCTTGATTTGTCTGACAGTTTTTTGTCGCCAGGATCAGACGCCCCCCGGTGGCCCGGCCTTCTCCGCCGCCTTCTGCAAGAACCGCGCGGCGTCGATGACGAAGCGCTCGTGCGTGCCTTCGCCGATCACCTCGCGCTCGTCGCGGCAGAGGACCCTGAAGCGCTACTTTCGGCCCACGACCTCAATCAGCTCGCCCACATGGCTCAGCAGCTCGCCCAGGCCCGGTTCAGGTTTAGTGTCCATGCCGCCATCTTGCATTGGCGCCAATGCAATCGGCAAAACGCCCAGCGCGTCAGGGATCGGTGCGAAACAGCTGCGGATCCAGCCCGTGCTTCTGCATAAGGCGGTAGAACTCGGTGCGGTTGCGGTCGGCCAGCCGTGCTGCTTCGGCGACATGGCCGGAGGTGAGGTTGAGCAACTGGTTCAGGTAGTCACGCTCGAAGCGCTGCTTGGCGTGCTGGTAGTTCAGCACCTGGGCCGCCGGCATCTGCAGCGCGCGCTGCACCTGGGCCAGCGGCACCAGTGCCGCCGTGGCCAGGACGCAGACCTGCTCCACGACGTTGTAGAGCTGGCGCACATTGCCCAGCCAGGGCGCCGTGACCAGCGCCTCCATCGCATCGGGCGCGAAGCCCTTGACCGGCTTGCGGTGCCGCTGCGCCAGCGCCAGCAGGAAGTGCTGGGCCAGCAGCGCGATGTCCTCACGCCGCTCGGCTAGCGGCGGCAACCTGAGCTTGACGACGTTGAGCCTGTAGAAGAGGTCGGGGCGGAACTGCCCCTCCGCCATCGCCAGCTCCAGGTCGCGGTGGGTGGCGGACAGCACGCGCACGTCCACCGCCACCGTCTCGTTGCTGCCCACCGGCCTCACGACACGCTCCTGCAGCACGCGCAACAGCTTGACCTGCAGGGCCAGCGGCATGTCGCCGATCTCGTCGAGGAAGACCGTGCCGCCGTGCGCGGCGGGGATCAGGCCCTGACGGTGGCCCTGTGCGCCGGTGAAGGCCCCCTTCACGTGGCCGAACAGCTCGGACTCCAGCAGCGCCTCGGGAATGGCCGCGCAGTTCACGGCGACGAAGGGCCGCGTCGCGCGCGGGCTGGCGTTGTGGATGGCGTGCGCCAGCAGCTCCTTGCCCGTGCCGCTGTCGCCCGAGATCAGCACGCTGGCGTCGGTGGCCGCCACCAACCGGGCCTCCGCCAGCACCTCAGCCATGCGCGGGCTGCGGCTGATGATCTCGCTGCGCCATGCGCCATCACCATCAAAGGTCCCGGGAGCGGACGCGTTGAAAAGCAACGCGCGGTGGATCTTGGCCATCAGTTCCTGACCGTCGAAGGGCTTGGTCAAGTAGGCATGGGCACCTCGCGTCGTGGCCTCGACCGCGTCGGGAATGCTGCCATGGGCCGTGAGCAGGATGACGGGCAGTGACGGATGGCGGGCGCGCACCTCGTCGAACAGGGCCAGGCCGTCCATGCCCGGCAGGCGCACATCGGTGATGACGAGGGACGGCAGCCGCACGGCCAGGTGGGCCAGCGCAGCCTCGGCGCTGGATACCGCCTGCACCGTGTGACCGGCGGCGCTGAGCCGCATCGTCATCAGGCGCAGCAAGTCGGCGTCATCGTCGACCAGCAGGATGGTGGCTTGCGTGGTCATGCCCTGCCCTCCTTCATCGCGGTGCGCCCGGCTTGCCGGGCAGGGTCTGCTCGATGGCCTTGAGCGCCTCCAGCTTCTCGTTGAGCTGCTCGTTGCGGCGCTGGCTGTCGCGCAGTTGCTGGGTCAGCTTGTCGACGTTGTCCTGCAGCCGACGCTGCTCGGCCAGTCGAGCGGCCAGCAGGGCCGCCAGAGGCCGCAGGGGCTCGGACAGCGGCTCGGTCGCGTTGGCGGCGAGCTCCAGTTGCGCAGCGGCCTGGGCCAGCTCGGCGCCGCTGCGCCCTTGGCTCAGGGCCAACGCCTTGCGCAGGTCCTCTGCATAGGCCAGCACCGCCTCCAGCGACGCCTCGGCCTGCGGCGGCGCAGGCGGCGGTGCCGGGCAGACCGGCTGGGGCGGCGGGGGCGCCGGCTCGGGGGCCGGTGCTGGCGTCTGGCAGGCCGCCAGGAGCAGCATCAAGGCCAGTGCAGGCAGTCGTCGCTCAAGTCGCATGGGGAATCTCGATCCGGAAATGGGCGCCGCGCTCGGCGGGCAGCAGGCAGCAGTTGCCGCCATGGGCTTGCACGATCTCGCGCACGATGGACAGGCCGATGCCGCTGCCGCGGCGCGCGCCGGGCACCTGGTTGCCGCCCTGGTAGAAGGGGTCGAAGATGCGCGCGGCATCCTCGGGTGCCACGCCGGGGCCGTCATCCAGGCAGTCGATGCGAAGCTTGCCATCGCCCTGCCCCAGGGCCAGCGTGATGCGCCCGCCGGGCGGACTGAATCGCACCGCATTGACGAGCAGGTTGCCGAGGACGATGCCCAGCTTCTCGCCGTCGATGACTGCCGTGCAGGGTTGAGCCTGCACACGCACGTCCAGCCCGCGCGCCTGCCACAGCAGCCGCTGGTCGTCGACGACACGACCCAGCAGCGCCGGCAGGTCGGTGGCGCGGCGCTGCAATTGCTGCGAGTTCGACGCCAGCGTCTGGTATCGCAGCAGGTCCTCAATCTGGCGCTGCAGGGCCATGCTGTTGTCGCCGAGGATGCGCACGATCTCGGTCTGGTCCGGCGTCAGCGGCCCGGCCACGCCATCGCGCAGCAGCGCCGCACCCTCGCGGATAGAGGCCATGGGCGTCTTCAGCTCGTGCGAGATGTGGCGGACGAAACGCGTCTTGTCGGACTCCAGCGTCGCGAGCCGCTGGCGTAGCCATTCCAACTGGCGGCCGAGCCGGCGCAGGTCGGCCGGGCCGCCGATGGCGATGGGCTCGTCGAAGCGGTTGTCCCCCATCCGGCCGATGACGGCTTCCACATGGGCCAGCGGCCGCAGCAGCCAGTGGCCGAACCCCACTGCCAGCAGGCCGGCCAGCGCGATGGCCCCCAGCACCAGGCCGCTGATGAGGTTGCGCTGCTGCTCCAGCTCCGCCAGCACGGCATCGCTGCGGCGGTCCATGGCCTGCTGGCTGTGTTCCGTCAACAACTCGTTGAGTCGGTGCAGGCGGGCGAACAACGGCGTCAGCCGCTTCAGTGCGGCGCTACGGGCACGGGCCAGGCCGGGGCCCTGCAGCACCTCCCAGGCGCTCCCGGCCTGGGTCACCCATTCAGCAAGCAAGGACTGCGCGACCGCGTCGCCCATCAGCTCGGCCAGTGCGGCCTGCGTCGCGCGAGCGTCCGCCCAGGCGGCCTGATAGCGGTCGCGCAGGCTGGCATCGTCCAGCACCAGGAACTGACGCGCGCTGCGCTCCATGGCCACGGTGCGCTCGGCCAGGCGTTGCACCTGGGCCGTCAAGGCTGCGGCGTCCTGCGAGGCCTGCCGGCCCTGCAGCGCGACATGCTCCAGCGCGAGCATCGCCTGCGCCGCCGCGCCGCCCAGCACCGCGGTGATGAGCAGAAAGGCTGCCAGCAGGCATTGATGGAAGGACAGGCCGCGCAGCTTGCCGCCGCGCTGGCGCTGCCAGGCCGAGTCGGGGGAAGACGGGGGCGCGGTCGTGGCGGTCAGCGCGGGGGTGGTGGCTAGGAGGTGTTGGGGCATCGAACTGAGCGCGCGCGGACGCGAGCATCCTAGGATGCCGGTCTCGCCGCCCGCGTAGGAGCAGGCCGCCTTCTGCGTCCCGATGCCCTGCGGCCCCGCCCCGGAGTCGGCAGGTCGATGCTGCAGTGCAGCATGACCAGGCGTAGGATGGGGCCATGCGTCCCCAAGTCCTCATCATCGGCTGCGGTTTCGGCGGCCTGGAGGCGGCGCGCGCCCTGCGCGCCGCCGACGTCGACATCACCGTCGTCGACAAGACCAACCATCACCTCTTCCAGCCGCTGCTGTATCAGGTGGCCACGGCGGGGTTGTCGGCGCCGTCCATCGCGGCACCCATCCGCCACCTGTTCCGCGGCCAGCGCAACGTGACGACGCTGATGGGCGAGGTCGTCGCCATCGATGCCAAGGGCCGGACGGCTGAGCTGATGGATGGCGCCCTGCTGCGATGGGATCACCTCATCGTCGCTGCCGGGGCCACGCACAGCTACTTTGGCCGCGACGACTGGGCCGCCTTCGCACCGGGTCTGAAGACGCTGCAGGACGCCTTCGAGATCCGGCGCCGCGTACTGCTGGCCTTCGAGGCCGCAGAGCGGGAGGAAGACCCTGCGCGGCGCGCGGCGCTGCTGCAGTTCGTGGTCATCGGCGGTGGGCCGACCGGCGTCGAGCTGGCCGGCACCTTCGCGGAGATCGCGCGACACACCCTGCCCGGCGAATTCCGCCGCATCGACCCGCGCCAGGCACGCGTGCTGCTGGTGGAAGGCAGCCCGCGCGTGCTGCAGGCCATGCCCGAAGCCTTGAGCGAGCGCGCCCGCGAGCAACTGGCCGCGCTCGGCGTGGAGGTGCGGGTCGGCGCCCGCGTGACCGGCATTGATGCGCAAGGGCTGGATATCGCGACTGCCGCAGGGGCCGAGCGCCTGCACAGCCGCTGCATCGTCTGGGCCGCCGGCGTTGCCGCGTCGTCGCTGGGCCGCGCGCTGGCGCAAGCCACCGGCTGCACGCTGGACCGCGCCGGCCGCGTCGTCGTCGAGCCCGACCTGAGCGTGCCGGGCTTCCCCGCCATCCAGGTCATCGGCGACCTCGCCGCCGCGCAAAGCCATGTGCCGGGCCGGGAGCCCAAGGCCGTGCCGGGCGTGTCACCCGGCGCCAAGCAGATGGGCCGGCAGGCCGCCGCGAACCTGCTGCGCCGCCTGCGCGGCGAGGCCACGCAGCCGTTCCGCTACCGTGATTACGGCAACCTGGCCACCATAGGCCGCAATAGTGCCGTCGTCGACCTCGGCACCCCGGCGGGGCCGCTGCGGTTCTCAGGCTATCCGGCCTGGTTGTTCTGGCTGTTTGCCCACGTGTATTTCCTGATCGGCTTTCGCAACCGCTTCGTCGTGCTGCTGGACTGGGCATGGGCCTACTGGACCCACGACCGGCACGCACGCGTCGTCGCGACGGCTAGCGCGGCCAGCCCGGCGCGCGACTCGCAGGCTTGACGTCGTCCACCGGCAGGCAGGCAAGCAGCAACGCCAGGCTGGCGCCGAGCGCCGCGACGCCCCAGAAGATCAAGAAGCTGATCGTGTAGATGGCCTGGGCCGGCAGGTCCAGCGGGGTGGCGCCGAACCAGCGCAGGTCACCCGGGTCGACCACGGCGAACACCAGCAGCTCCATCACGCCGGCCGCGAGGAAGGACGACCAAGCCACCGCCATCGCGAAGCGCGCGATGCGCGAGGGGCCAGGCCCGCCGATCACCGCTTGACCCCGGCCGGACCGGTCGCGGCGTGATTGCGGCCCAGCATCGCCGGCACGTCGCCGGACTGCGCCCGCACGTCGGCCGGCTCGACGTCGTCCGCCGCCTGGTGCGACGTGGCGCGCAGGTCCAGCGGCGGATCGGGATGCTTGAGCGCCAGCGCCAGCGTCATGAAGCTGGCGACGACGACAGCCGCCGGGCCGCCGACCACCAGCCACACCATGGGCTCGCGCCAGGCGGAATCAGGATTCACTGTGGACATGGGGTTCTCCTCGCCGTCAGCGCGGCAGCACGAAGGTGGATTTTTCGACGACGCTCTCACCGGCACCCGTACCGATGCGGCTGATGCGCCAG
>NZ_DASWYS010000039.1:0-2251 GCF_036404855.1 Roseateles sp. | reverse complement strand
CACGCCCGGCTTGACCTTGTTCTCGGCGAGGAACTTCGCGCCTTCATCGCGGTTGCGCTGGCCGGCGGTGGCCTGACGCTTGGAGAGATAGGCCTGCATCTCGGCCTGCGCCTGCTCCACCGACAGCAGCGGCGTGCCGGTCTTGCCGGTGATCGTGCGCACGGCCTGCACCAGCGTCGCGGGGTCGATCTCGTCCTTGAACGGCAGCAGCGACGGACCGACCACGTACGTGCCCAGGAACAGACCCACCTTGGTCTTGTCGACCGGCGGCGGCGCGCTGCCCGGCGGCATGCCCGGGATGGGCTGGCCGTCGGCGACGGCCAGGTTGACGCGCAGCAACTGGTCGGTCGCCTGCGCTTCCTGCTCGGAGATGAGGTTCGGCTTGCCTTCGAAGGTGTTGACGATCGCGCGCTGGAACGCGGCGGTGTCGAGGAACGGCCCGACCGGCTGCAGCGAGTTGCCCACGTCCACGCCGATGGCGTAGCTGACCTTGTCGCGCTCGGTGGTCAGCGCGGTTTTTTCCTGTGCAGACACGCTGCCTCCCAACATCGAAAACGAGATTGCCAACAACACGGCTGCGCCGCGAACCGACCGCTTCATCCTTCCTGCTCCTGGAACCTGCGCCACGATGGCGGCGCCAAACCGATATTGTGGCACGCCGGCCACCTGCCGAGGCACCGCGTCAACGCGCAGCGCGCGGTGCCTTCAGTTCGCGCTCGATGGCAGCGACCAGCGCGGGATCGTCCGGCGCTGTCTTGCTGGGGAAATTCGCGACCACGCGGCCATTCCTGCCGATCAGATACTTGTGGAAGTTCCACGCAGGCGCCGTGCCCGTTGCCTGCGCGAGCGACTTGTACAGGGGCGTAGCGTTGTCGCCGGTCACGACAACCTTTTCGAACATGGGGAACTTGACACCATAGGTCAGCGTGCAGAACTCCTGGATCTCCTTCTCGCTGCCCGGCTCCTGGCCCTTGAAGTCGTTGGACGGGAACCCGAGCACCGAGAAGCCCTGGCCGGCGTAACGCTGGTGCAGGGACTCCAGTCCTTCGTACTGCGGCGTATACCCGCATTTACTTGCGGTGTTCACGATCAGCAGCACCTGCCCCGCGTACGCCTTCTTCAGGTTTACCGGCGCCTTGCCCGCCAGCGGACGGTAGCTGACGTCCAGCAAACCCGCCGCCAGGGCCGCTGCGGACACGCCCGCCAGGACCATAAACATAAGTATTTTCAACGACTTGAGCTTCATTTCACTACCCCGCTAGTGCGAACATCACAAGTATGCCTTCAGTTGGGTGACAAAACGTTCCCGGACAGTTGACGACCCGTGTTTTGGTGTTATAGTTGAATACAACACCACTCACCCAACTCACGGGGAGATGCCATGAACCAGAAACTGACCCACACGCTGCCCAGCCTGACCGTCGGCGGCCTGCTGCTGGCGGCGGGCGCACTGGCGGCCATGTCCGGCGGCCGCACGTCCGAGGTGGATCCCGCGACGCTGGTGGGCGCGCTGGAAACGGACGTCGGCGAGATCACCGGCGACGGCACCGCGGCGGAACCGGCGCAGCACAAGCGTCGTGCCCGGGCCTCGCTGGCCATGCCGTACTTCTCCTTCGGCCAATCCCTGCGTCCGAGGAGCTGACCCATGGCGCCCATCCAATGGAGCGACGGTGCTCCCATCTACCGTCAGCTGAAGGACCGCGTGATCGCCATGATGCTGGACGGCATCCTGAAGCCGGGCGACGCGCTGCCCTCCGTCCGCCAGGTGGCGGCCGAGTACCAGCTCAATCCGATTACCGTTTCGCGCGCTTACCAGGAACTGGCGGATGAAGCCCTGGTCGAGAAGCGCCGCGGCCTGGGCATGTTCGTCACCGACGAAGCCGCCCGGAAGCTGCGCGGCAGCGAGCGCGAGCGGTTCCTGACCGAGGAGTGGCCGGCCGTCGCCGAGCGTATCGAGCGCCTGGGCCTGTCCATCGAAGAGTTGCTGCAATCCAAGGGGATCAAGTGATGAATGCTGCAATCGCCAACACCGTGGTGTCGGCCCACGGCCTGCGCAAGGCCTACAAGAACAAGCTTGCGCTGAACGACACCAGCTTCGAGATCGAAGCGGGCAAGATCATCGGCCTGATCGGCCCGAACGGGGCCGGCAAGACCACCGCCCTCAAAGCCATCCTCGGGCTGACGCCGTTCGAGGGCCAGCTGAAGGTGCTGGGCCTGGACCCGCGCAAGGACCGCGACGAGCTGATGAAGG
>NZ_DASWYS010000038.1:0-21308 GCF_036404855.1 Roseateles sp. | reverse complement strand
GCTTCATCAGGCTGGAATGGAAAGGAGCTGACACCGGCAGCTGCAGCGCGCGCTTGGCGCCCGCGGCCTTCAGCATCTCGGCGGCCTTCTCGACGCCGGCCTTGCTGCCAGCGATCACGGTCTGCTTGGGGTCATTGAAGTTGACCGCTTCGACCACCTCGCCGCTGCTGGCTGCCACCTGCAGGCAGGTCTCGCGCACGGTCGCACCGTCCAGGCCCAGGATGGCATACATCGCACCGGCACCCACCGGCACGGCCTCCTGCATGGCCTGCGCCCGGAAACGCACGAGCGGCAGCGCGTCGGCCAGGCTCAGCGCGCCGGATGCGACCAGGGCGGTGTACTCGCCCAGCGAGTGGCCGGCCGCCGCAACGGGCACGGCGCCCGTCTCGGCGACAAAGGCGCGCCAGCAGGCGATGCCAGCCGTCAGCATGACAGGCTGGGTGTTGGTGGTCAGGTCCAGCTGTTCCTTCGGGCCGGCGTGGATCAGCGCGGCGATGTCCTCGCCGAGCGCCGCCGAGGCCTCTTCCAGCGTCCGACGTACTTCGAGATGGTCGCCCCAGGCGTCGAGCATGCCGACGGCCTGCGAGCCTTGGCCGGGAAAGACAACGGCAAAAGGTGCAGTCATAGATTCAGTTCCAGTTCGATGGCGGTCCAGGCCCGCCGTCGCGGCAGGCCGGGATCGCTAGTACTTCAACAGGGCGGCGCCCCAGGTGAAGCCGCCGCCCACGCCTTCCAGCATGAGGGTGTCACCGCGCTGGATGCGGCCGCTGCGCACCGCAACGTCCAGCGCCAGCGGCACGGAGGCCGCCGAGGTGTTGCCATGCTCGTCGACGGTGACGATGAGCTTGTTCAGGTCCATCTTCAGCTTCTTGGCCGTGCCCTGCATGATGCGGATGTTGGCCTGGTGCGGGATGAGCCAGTCGAGGTCGGCATCCGTCATGCCGGCCTTGTCCAGGACCGAGCGCGCGACTTTCTCCAGCACGCCGACGGCGAGCTTGAAGACGGCCTGGCCGTCCATCTTCAGCAAGGGGCTGCCGAGCACGTTGCCGCCGGAGACGGTGCCAGGGGTGCAGAGCACCTCGACATGACGCGAGTCGGCGTGCAGTTGGGTCGCCAAGATGCCCGGCTCGCTGCTGGCACCCAGCACGACCGCGCCGGCGCCGTCGCCGAACAGCACGCAGGTGGTGCGGTCCTTGAAGTCGAGGATGCGCGAGAACGTCTCGGCGCCGACGACCAGGGCCTTGTTGGCCGCGCCGCTCTTGATCATGGAGTCGGCCACGCTCAGCGCGTAGACGAAGCCCGAGCAGACGGCCTGCACGTCGAAGGCCGCGCAGCCGTGCACGCCCAGCTTGCGCTGCAGCAGGCAGGCAGTGGACGGGAACACCATGTCGGGCGTGGACGTCGCGACGATGATGAGGTCGAGTTCCTCGGCAACGATGCCGGCCGCATCAAGCGCCGCCTGCGCGGCCGGGAAGGCCAGGTCGCTCGAAGTCTGGTCGGGGGCCGCGAAATGGCGCGCGCGAATGCCGGTGCGCTCGACGATCCAGTCGTCGGACGTCTCAATGCCATCGGCTGCAAGGCGCGCAGCCAGATCCTGATTGGTCACCCGGTCGGCGGGCAGAAAGCTGCCGGTGCCAAGGATGCGGGAATAGCGGGGGGTGTTGATTCCAGTGGGGCTCATGCAGCCTGCGCGACGGAACTCGCCGCGTTGTCTCCAGCATCGCCCGCCTTCGCTTGCAGCGTGGCGACGATGCGGTCGTGGACCCGGTCAAGCAGCCGGTTGCGGGCGGCATCATAAGCGCGGGCCAGCGCCTGCTCGAATGCAAAGGCGTCGGCTGAGCCATGGCTCTTGAACACCAGGCCGCGCAGACCCAGCAGCGCTGCACCGTTGAATCGGCGGTGGTCGACACGGTGCTTGAAGGCCTTCAGCACCGGCATTGCCACCACGGCAGCAGCCTTGGTCAAGAGGTTGCGGCTGAATTCCTCCTTGATGAAGGCGCCGATCATGGTGGCCAGGCCTTCGGAGGTCTTGAGCATGACGTTGCCGACGAAGCCATCGCAGACGACGATGTCCGTCGTGCCCTTGTAGATGTCGTTACCCTCGACGTTGCCGAAGAAGTTGAGCTGACCGGCCGCGCCCGCTGCGCGCAGCAGCTCGCCGGCCAGCTTGATGGTCTCGCTGCCCTTGATGGCCTCTTCGCCGATGTTCAGCAAACCGACGCTGGGCTCTTCGATGCCGTCAACGGCAGAGACCAGCGCGCTGCCCATGACGGCGAACTGCAGCAAGTGCTCCGCCGTGCAGTCGACGTTGGCGCCCAGGTCCAGGACGGTCGTGAAGCGGCCGCACTGGTTGGGCATGACGGTGGCAATCGCGGGCCGGTCGATGCCGTCCAGCGTTTTCAGCAGATAGCGGGCGACGGCCATCAACGCGCCGGTGTTGCCAGCCGACACACAGGCATGCGCCTGGGCCGGGTTGCCGTCGCGGTCGGCCTTGAGCTGCTGGAGGGCGACGCGCATGGACGAGTCGCGCTTGCGGCGCAGCGCGACCTCGACCGGGTCTTCCATTGTGACGACCTCGCTGGCCGCGACGACCCGGCAGCGAGGCCAGGCCGCGGCGGCCTTCAGCGCCTCGGGCTTGCCGACGAGGATGAGTTCGGCGCCGGGGTGCTTGTCGAGAAAAGCGCGGCAGGCCGGCAGCGTGACCGAGGGGCCGTGGTCGCCGCCCATGCAGTCGACGGCCAGGCGGATCGGTTCGGGCGATTCACGCAAATCACGCAAAGGGGCGGTCATTCCAGTGGTTTCGGTGAGCCACAAAGACCAAACCCGGCACTGCGTGATACGCAGGCCGGGTCGGCAGATTCATCGATGGTTTGGCGCCGCGCCAGGCGGCACCCGGCACCATCAGGCCGCGTCGGCCTTGCTCTTCAGCACCTTGCGGCCACGATAGAAGCCGGTGGGGCTGATGTGGTGACGCAGATGCACTTCGCCCGTCGTCGGCTCGATGGCCGTGCCCGGGGTCACCAGGGCATTGTGCGAACGGTGCATGCCGCGCTTGGAAGGCGACTTCTTGTTTTGCTGAACAGCCATGAAATTCTCCAGAATCTGCGGGGTTTGGGGGCGGACTTTGGGGCACTACCCCGGGGAGTGAGATCAAGGCTCGAACTCCAGACCGCAGAAAAGCCCATGAGTGTAGCACCGGATCATCAATTCGCCAAGCCGCGCCGCATTGACCGCGGGGAATGGCGAACTTGGCCATGGCGTCAGCTGTCGCTCCGCTTCAGCGCGGCCAACTTGGCAAAGGGATTCGGGCGCTCCTCGACTTCGAGCTCCGCCTCGTCGTCCACCTGAGGCAAGGGCTCGGGGCAGACCTCATGACGCGGCACCAGCGGCAGCGCCAGCAGCATTTCGTCCTCAATCAGCTCGCGGGCATCCAGATGTCGCGGCAGCGCCAGCACGTCGTCATCGCTGTCGACGTCCAGCGCCGCGGCTTCGGCCTCGGTGTCGACGAAGCGGATCCAGCGGTCAATGTCGATGTCCTCGAACACCGGCTTCAGGCAGCGCTGGCAGGTCAGCGCCACCTGGCCCGCGGCGGTCAGGTGCAGCCAGGTCTGAGGCTTGCCGCCCTTGGGCTGGCGGATTTCTCCCTGCAGGCTCCAGCCCAGCGCCGGCCAGCCGCTGGCAGGGGCCTCGGGGGCTGCTGCATCGGCCAGACGCTCCAGTGAGGCCGCCGGCCATTCGCCGGCCAGGCTGGCTGCGTCATGGGCCAGGGCGGCGACGTCAAGCTTCTCGGGAACAAAGGCGCGCGATTTCATGGTCAGGAGTTTAGGCGGGGGAGAATGCCCTGATGCCCCCTCTGATCCTCGCCTCGACCTCCCGCTATCGACGGGAATTGCTCACCCGGCTGCGCCTGCCGTTCGAGGCGGTGGCCCCCGAGGTTGACGAGACCGCCCTGCCTGGCGAGGCGCCAGCAGCGCTGGCCGAACGACTGGCGCTCGCCAAGGCCCGGGCCGTCGCCGCGCTGCGGCCGGGCGCCGTCGTCATCGGCTCCGACCAAGTCGCCGATCTCGGCGGCGAAACCATCGGCAAGCCGGGCACGCACGAGGCCGCGACGGCGCAACTGCGGCGCATGAGCGGCCGGGAAGTGGTCTTCCAGACTGCCGTGGCCGTCGTCGCCCCCGGCCTCGCCGCCATCGAGCGCGCCGAGGTGCGCGTGCGTTTTCGCGAGCTGGGTGATGCCGCCATCGAAGCCTACCTGCGCGCTGACCAGCCCTATGACTGCGCCGGCAGCGCCAAGGTCGAGAGCCTGGGCGTTGCGCTGCTGGAAGCGGTGCAGTCCGACGATCCGACGGCCCTGGTCGGCCTGCCGCTGATCCGCACCTGCGCGCTGCTGCGCCGCGCCGGCCTGGAGCCCCTGGCATGAGCTCGGCGAAAGGCCGGCTGATCCTGATGCCCAACACGCTGGACTTCGGCGTGGACGACTCCCTGGACCTGCGCGAGGTGCTGCCCCAGCGCGTCATCGAGCAGGCCGCCTCGCTCCGCCATTGGGCGGCCGAGAATGCGAAAACGACCCGGGCGCTGCTCAAGCGCGTGGATGCCGTGACGCCCTTGGCCCAACCGTTGCAGGCGGTGCAGATCACCGAGCTCCCGCGTCCGCCCAAGGGGGGGCATTCGGCCGGCAAGCCGACGGCTGACGACGCCGCCTGGCGCGCGCTGCTGGAGCCGGCTTTCGCCGGACATGATCTGGGGCTGATCTCCGAAGCTGGCCTGCCCGCGGTGGCCGACCCGGGCGCACGCCTGGTCGCCCTGGCCCATGAGGCCGGCATCGACGTGCTGCCGCTGTCCGGCCCCAGCTCCCTGCTGCTGGCGCTGGCCGCCAGCGGACTGAACGGCCAGAGCTTCGCCTTCGTCGGCTACCTGCCGGTGGACGCGGGCGGGCGCGCAGCCCGCATCCGCGAACTGGAGACACTGTCGGCCCGGGCCGGACAGACTCAACTGCTGATCGAAACGCCCTACCGCAACGAAGCGCTGCGCGAGGCGCTGCTGGCGACGCTGAAGCCGACCACGCGGCTGTCCATCAGTGTCGGCCTGACACTGCCAGGCGGCTGGACACGCACCGCGACGGTGTCGGACTGGAAACGGGGCAGCAGCGCCACCAGCGCCCTGCCTGACCGCATTCCGGCGGTGTTCGCGCTGCTGGCTTAGGAGTCGACGGGTACGGCCTTCTTGGCGCCGAACAGTGCCGCGACCTGGCGCTTGGGCTTGATATAGCTGGACAGGCCCTTGCCCACACCGGATGGCGCGACCGTCTTGGCCTTTTCCCAGGCGGGGGCGGTATCGCGCGAACCGGCTTCGTAGGGCTTGTCGAAGAAGGGATCGGCAGGCGGCGCCGGCGGACGGTAGGCCGGGCGCGCGGGGCGTTGTTGCGCCGTCTCGTCGCGCTCCCCACCCTCGTCGCGGCGGCGGCGCTCGAAGCGCGGGCGATCGCCACCTTCGAGCTCGAAGGCGTCGAGGTCGATCTTGCGCTTGATCAGTTTCTCGATGTCGGCGACGAGGCGGGCATCCGCCTTGGTCACCAGCGTGACCGCCAGGCCGGACGCGCCAGCGCGGCCGGTGCGGCCGATGCGGTGGACATAGTCCTCGGCGTTGAAGGGCACGTCGTAGTTGAAGACGGCCGGCAGGTCGGCGATGTCCAACCCCCGGGCCGCGACGTCCGTGGCCACCAGGACGTCCACCTCGCCGCGCTTGAAAGCATCCAGCGACTTCAGGCGCTCGTCCTGCGACTTGTCGCCATGCAGGGCGGCCGTTCGCAGGCCGTCGCGCTCAAAGGCGCGCGCCAGGCGGGCCACGCCGAGCTTGGAGTTGCCAAAGACGATGGCCTGGCGGATGGCGCGATCCTTCAGGATCTGGCGAATGATGGCGCGCTTGTCGTCGTCGGTCGCGCTGTAGAAGCGCTGCTCGACGGTGGACGCGGTCTGGTTGGGCCGCGCCGTCTCGACCAGGATGGGCTCCTGCAGGTAGCTCTGGGCCAGGCGCTTGATCTCGGGCGAGAACGTGGCCGAGAACAGCAGCGTCTGGCGTGCCTTGGGCAGGAAGCTGAGGATGCGCTGCAGGTCGGGCAGGAAGCCGATGTCCAGCATGCGGTCGGCTTCGTCGAGCACGACGTATTCGACCTGGTTGAGCACGCAGTTCTTGGCCTCGATGTGGTCCAGCAGGCGGCCCGGCGTGGCGATCAGCACCTCGACGCCGGCCTTGAGCTGGGCGGTCTGCGGCTTCATGTCGACGCCGCCGAAGACGACGGCTGAGCGCAGTTGGGTGTGCTTGGCGTACTTCTTGACGTTGTCGGCCACCTG
This sequence comes from Roseateles sp., assembly GCF_036404855.1. GTDB lineage: Bacteria > Pseudomonadota > Gammaproteobacteria > Burkholderiales > Burkholderiaceae_C > Pelomonas. The sequence goes on along the minus strand of NZ_DASWYS010000038.1, from coordinate 14,958 downwards.
GTCGGCCAGTTCACGCGTGGGCGCAAGCACCAGGGCGCGCACCGGATGGCGGGCTGGCGAGACGCTGGCGGTCTCGTGCTTGAGCATGCGCTGAAGCAGCGGAATGGAAAAGGCCGCCGTCTTGCCCGTGCCGGTCTGCGCAGCGCCCATGACATCGCGCCCCTCCAGGACGATCGGAATCGCCTTGGCCTGGATGGGCGTCATGGTCAGATAGCCGGAATCGGCGACCGCGCGGAGCAGCTTGGCGTCCAGTGGCAAGGTGTCGAAACGGGCAGGAATCGCGGGGGGCGCGTCGACTGCGGTAGCGCCCTGGGGCGAAGAGACTGTGTCGCTCATAGCCCTCGATTATCGCCGGGCCGCAAATTGCACGCGTTCAGCGCCGAACCACCATCCATTTGGGCGTCTTGAAACGCACGATTCGCCTGTACAGCATCACGTAGATCAGGCCGAAGGCCACCATGCACGCCACGATCATCGGCGTCGAATCCCAGAACAGCAGGGCCGGCGCCAGCGACGTCAGACACAGCATCCACAGATAGGGCGCGGTCATCGAGTTGCGGCGGGTCAGGACCCGCGCATCGCGAGCGCCGATGGCCCAACGCATCAGCCGTCGGTAGATCAGAGAGTGGAGATGGATGCCGTCGGGCAGCCCCGGCGGCACGGAACGGACGATCTTTCGCCGATAGATGGAGAACACCGTCTCGAAGACCGGGTAGATGCAGACCATCAGCGGGAACAGCGGCGACACCTCGGCGTTGCGGCTGATCAGCAAGATGCCGATCTCGGCAAGATAGAAGCCCAGGAAATAGGCCCCCCCATCGCCGAGAAAGATCAGCCCCGCAGGGAAGTTCCAGACGAAGAACCCGAGAGCCGCGCCGACGCCGGCCAGCGCCCACAGCGCCAGCGTCACATCGCCCACCTGGTAGGCCACATAGGCGAAGGCGAGCAGCATCAGGCTCACGCACATGGACGACAGGCCATTGAAGCCATCGATGATGTTGACGGCGTTGGCCACACCCGCCACCGTGAACACGGTGGCCACCCACGCCCCCAGCGCCGTCGACACCAGCCAATCCAGGCCGGGCAGATCCGTGCGCGTGATGGTCGCGCCAATCAGCCAGATGCCCAGCGCAGCAGAAACCGCCGTCGCCAGCAAGCGTTTGGCGGGAGACACCCGCTTGGTCATGTCTTCGACCAGGCCCGCTAGAAAGGCGGGCAGCCCGCAGGCCAACATCAGAGCGCCGAGCCGCCAGGTGGCGTGGTGCGCCCACGCAGCCACGGCCACGCAGGCAACCAGCCCCAGGAACATGCCCACGCCGCCGACCCGCGGAACGGGGCGCACATGGAACTTCTGAGGCCCCGACAGATCGTGGTCGGTCCACCGGTGGCTGTCACGTCCCGCCGCATGCACGACAGCCAGGGTCACGGCCGCGGACACGGCGAAAGGAAGGACGAAATACAGCATCTGGCGACAGTTTACCGGCCCGTACAATGATGGGTTTGGCAATCGCGCCGCAGAAATGCAGCTTCGCGCATCCACGATCCGGTGCAGCCGAGGCGCTTTCTCGGGAGCCTTCCCAGGACCCATGGCGACCCTTGCAACCCAGTTCCGCCACCCAGGTCTCACTATGCATTTTCGCGTTCGCCACACCTCCAGCGCCCGCCAGATCTTTGCTTGGACAGCCCTCTGCTTCGGGCTGATGGGCGCAGCCGGATGGGCCTCGGCAGCTGACAGCAACGACCGCAGCAAGACAGACAGCAGCGACACCCGCGACAGCTCCAGCTCGACATCGGACATCGACGGCAGCGATGGCTTGGTGCAGCTGAAGGGTACGCCGTACATGTCCACCAGTCCGCGGCTGACCGACGAGGACCTGGATCGCCTCATCAAGGCCCGCGCCCCCAAGCCCTACAAGCCGGGCGAGTTCGAGCTCTATGTCAACCGGCTGGTCAGCCCTGCGCAGGTGGATCGTTTTCTGCAGGCGGCGGGACAGCCCGGCAACGGTGACGCTAAGCAGCCTGCGGTCGACCTTCCCATCCGGCGGCTCGGTGCTGACTTGATGCTCGACGAAACCGGTTCGATCCGCGGCACGGACACGGCTCGCGAGATCCCGCCCGACTACCGCATCGGCATCGGCGACGAATTGCTGGTGACCTTGTGGGGCGCAGTCTCCGGCGAGATCCGCGTGACCGTGGACCGCAACGGCCGCATCACAATTCCGCGCGTCGGGCCTGTGCTCGTCGCAGGGGTGCGCTACGCCGACCTGTCGGACACCATCAGCGCACCGGTCAGCAAGGTCTTCCGCAATTTCAAGGTCAGCGCGTCGCTCGGACGCCTGCGCTACATCCGCATCTATGTGACGGGCTACACCGCGCAGCCCGGCGCCTACTCGGTCAGCAGCCTGTCCACGGTGCTGACGGGCTTGATGCGCGCGGGCGGCCCTTCGGCCGCCGGCAGCTTCCGCAACATCGAACTGCGCCGCCAGGGCCAGACCGTGGCCCGCTTCGACCTCTACAGCCTGTTGTTGCAGGGCGACCAGTCCGCCGACCGGCCTCTGCAGGCCAACGACGTCCTGTACGTCGGTCCGGTGGGGCCGCAGGTGGCCGTGCTGGGCAGCATCAACAAGCCTGCCGTGCTGGAAATCAAGTCCGGCGAGACGGTGAGCGACGCACTGGCGATGGTGGGGGGCCTCAGCACGGTCGCCGACCGGACGCGGGTAGCGACCGAACGGTTGACCGAACGCCTGGGCCGGCGCCTGATCGAGTTCAACCTGCCGGCAGACGGCAAGCAGCCGCTGGAGAACGGCGATGTGATGCGGGTGTTCAGCAGCATCAGCGCGGTGCTGCCGCAGAACAAGCAGTTCAAGCACGTCCGCATCGATGGGGAAGTCAATCGCCCCGGCGAGTACATCCTCCCCCCCAACGCCACGTTGCAGGATGCGCTGCAGGCTGCCGGCGGACTGACGGCCGACGCCTACGTCTTCGGCACCGAGTTCACTCGTGAAAGCGTGCGCGTCGCCCAGCAGGAGAACTACGACCGCGCGCTGCGCGATCTGGAAACGGAGTTCACCCGCGCCACCTCCACGCAACGGGCCATCAGCGCCGATGAGGCCGCAGCCCAGCAAGCCCGGGCAGCAGGCGTCACGCGCCTGATCGAACGGATGCGAGCCGTCCGCCCGAACGGTCGCCTGGTGCTGCAGATGAGCCAGAAGAGTCCCAGCCTGCCGGTGCTGCGCATCGAGGACGGCGACCGTCTGGCCATCCCCGCGCTCCCCAACACGGTGAGTGTTTTCGGCAGCGTGTTCAACGCAGGCAGCTATCTGTACCGGGATGGCAGCAGCATCGATGACGTGATGAAACTCGCCGGTGGGGCCACCCGCGGCGCCGACACGGCCAGCACCTTCGTGCTGCGCGCGAACGGCAGCGTCGTGAGTGCACGGCAGGAGTCCGGCTGGTTCGGTGGCAACACCTTCGCCGGCCTGCCCGCCGTCCCCGGCGACACCGTGTTCGTGCCGGAAGAGCTGGACAAGACCACCTTCACGCAATCGATGAAGGAATGGACGCAGATCCTGTACCAGTTCGGCCTGGGCGCAGCCGCCCTGCAAGCGATCCGGAAGTGACATGACGACCAACGACGCCTCGACGGAATCTCTGTTCCGCATCCTCACCCCTCATTGGCGTGCCATCGCCGCGACAGCCTTTGCGGCTGGCGTGCTCGGCGCGGCCGGCAGCTTCCTCATCCCGCCGACCTACACGGCCCGCGCCTCCTTCATCAGCCCCCAGCCGCAGCAGAACAGCATGGCGGCGGCGCTGGCCTCGCTCGGGGCGCTGTCGGGGCTGGCCGGCGCCGTGACCGGCGGCGTCAAGAGCCCGGCAGATCAGTACGTGAGCCTGCTGCAGAGCGTCAATCTCTCCGACCGCATCATCGACAAGTTCAAGTTGGTCGATGTCTATGACGTCAAGTTCAAGGCCGACGCCCGCAAGGAGCTGGCAGAGAACGCGCGATTCAGTGTCGGCAAGAAGGACAGCATCATTGCCATCGAGGTCGATGACCACGACCCCAAGCGCGCGGCCGAGATGGCGAACACCTATCTGCAGGAGCTGCGCGCGCTGTCCGACGGGCTGACGCTCACCGAGGCCCAGCAGCGGCGCGTCTTCTTCGAGCAGCAACTGAAGCAGACCCAGGCCGCCCTGAACACGGCGCAACAGGCGCTGCAGAAGAGCGGCTTCAATCCGGCCGCCCTGAAGTTCGAACCCAAGGCCACCGGCGAGATGTACGCCAAGCTGCAAGCGCAGTTGGTGGTGTCCGAGCTCAAGCTGCAGGCCATGCGCCGCAGCATGAGCGACGACGCCATCGAAGTGCAGCGGCAACTGGTCATCGTCAATGGATTGCGCGATCAGCTGTCCCGCCAGGAGCGGCCAGGCAGCAGTCCGTCCGACCAGAACTACGTCTCCACCTACCGCGACTACAAGTACCAGGAAGCGCTGTTCGACATCTTTGCCCGCCAGTACGAACTGGCCAAGGTGGACGAGGCGAAGAACGCCAACCTGTTCCAGGTCATTGACGTGGCCGCCCCACCCGAACGCAAGAGCAAGCCCAAGCGCAGCGTCATCGCGCTGGGGGCCATGTTCGGTGGTTTCCTGCTTGCCTGCTTCTGGTACCGGCGCAAACACCTGCAGTCGCTCGCCCCGCTATCCGCATGAGCGGCTAGCGCAGATCGGGTCGTCTCGTGCTGCGACACGCGAGCATCTATTTCCTGTTTCGTGCAGGCAACGGCGTCGTCGCACTGCTGAGCCTGATGCTGCTGACCCGCTGGCTGCCCGCCGAGCAGTACGGGCGTTATGCGCTCGGCATCTCCGGCGCCAACGTCATCGCCGCATTGGGCTTTCAGTGGCTGAACGTGTCAGTGGGCCGCTTCCACGGCTCGCGTGGTGTCGCACCCGACCAGCTGTTCAACACAGCGCGACGTTGCGCCGCCGTGGTCGGCGCCGCTGTTTTGCTGGGTGCGCTGGTCCTCGCGGCGCTGGACTGGCCGGTCGCCGGCTCGTCCGGCTTCGTGCTGACGGTGGCGGCCCTCGGCGTGACACTTGGCGTGCACGGCCTGCACATGCAGTTCATGAATGCACGCCAGGACGTGATGCGCTACGGCTGGCTGACCGCATCCCGCGCCTGGCTGGCACTGGGGCTGACCTTGGCCGCCGTGTGGAGCGGCGGGCTGGCCACCGCCGCGTTGGCCGGCACGTTGGTCGGGAGCGCCGTGGCCGTCGCGCTGCTGGGTGCGCGCAAGCCCCGCCCGTCCGATGCGGCCCAGCCGCAGTCGGGCTTGGCACCCGAGCTGCTTCGTTTCGGACTGCCGCTGTCGCTGACGTACCTGTCCATCGTCATCCTCGACGCCGGTGACCGCTTCATGCTCAACCATTGGCACGGCCCGGCCGCTGTCGCGGCCTATGGCGCGGCCTTCGACCTCGTCCAACAGATCCTGGGCGCGGCCCTGAACGTGCTCTACCTGGCCGCCTACCCCAAGGTCATCGCGGCCTGGGAGCGCGACGGCAACGAGGCCGCCAAAGCCGCACTGGCCCCCCTGCGGCGGGCGACGCTGACGCTGGCGCCGCTCGGTGCGTTGCTGTTCGCCGGCCTCGCGCCGGAAATTTCCCGGCTGATGCTCGGCGCCCACGTGGCTGCCCAAGCGGCCGCCGTCATGCCGGCCATCGCCTTGGCCGTTGCCTTCAGCGGCATGCGGGCCTTCTGCTTCGACATCGCCCTGCACCTGCGCCGCGCCACTCGGCTGCACGTCACGACCACCGCGCTGATGGCGGGACTCAATCTGGCCCTCAACCTGATGTTGATCCCGCGCTTTGGCGCCTGGGGAGCAGCCGTCGCCTCGGCCGCCGCCTTCGCGCTGGGCGCCGCCTTGAGCCTTTGGTTTGGCCGGGTGGACGGCCTGTTCGACAATGTCTGGATCGACCTCGCCCGCAGCGCCGTCGCCGTCCTCGCCGGCTGGGCCTGCATGCAGGTGACGCGGTCGCAGCTGATGGCGCTGCCGGCGCTGTCGCAGGGCGGCCTGATCGAGACCACCCTGCCGCTTCTGCTGCTGTGCGCCGCCATTGGCGGCGCGGCCTATCTGGGAACCAGCGAACTCATCCGCGTCGCCCAGCGACGATATCTTTAGCCCCGCGTACCAGGTACTGACGTCATGGTTTACGACTTCGCGCTGTTCTGCGCCCTGATGCTGGCCGGCCTGGCCTATGCGTCCATGCGCATTACCGGGCGCGCCGACAACCCCGCCACACTGCTGTGCGGCATCTGGGCAGTCATCTTCCCGCTGTACTGGCTTTCCGGCGATCTCTTCTATCCGGTCGATGTGTCGACCCTCATCCTGCTGGTGCTGGCCCCGGTCGTCTTCTTCATCGGCGCGATGGCCAACGCCGAGGTCAGGACCCGGCCCATGGTCGCGCCCGAGACCGCAGCGCCGGCGCCCGGCAATGCCGCTTTCAATGCCGCTTTGCGCGCTGGCGTCATCCTGTGGCTCGTAATCCTGCTGGCCTGCCTGCCCGCCTATTTCGCGCACTTCGCCGGCGAGGTGTCGGACGACTCCCAGATCAATTTCATTGCCGCCATCCGGCTTGCAACCTTGCAGAACGAAGGGGACGTCACCGACTTCAGCCCCCTGAAGAACCTGCAGCCCTTCTCCTACGCGTTGCCTCTGGTGTCGCTGATCGCCTTCCAAGGTCAGAAGGTCAAGGGCACGTTCATCACGCTGGTGGCCATGATCCTGGCGATCTGCTACGGACTGCTGACCGGCTCGAAATCGGTGGTTCCCAGTCTCGCCGTCTCTTTTTGCGTCGTGCTGGTCGCCAAGAACAACGGGCGACTCCGCGGTTCGGGAACGTTGCCCATCATGGCCGCCGGCATCATCGGCTTCCTGACCCTGATCCGCTACGTCAACTACACCTTCGCCGAGGACGCCAACGAATGGGATCTCTGGGTCGCGGCAATCCAGGGCATCACGTCCTATCTCTGCGCGCCCATCGCGGGTCTGAACCTCTATCTGAACAGCCCAGAGACCTACGACCTCAGCCCGCAGCAACTGGCGCGCCCGTTCTACTACATCGCCAACTCGCTGCTGCATCTCGTGGGCCGCGCGCCGCTGGTGGAGCTTCCGTCCATGCACCTGAAGTTCTTCAACCCCGGCGCGGGGTTCCGGGGCCTCGACTTCAATACCTACACCTATCTGGGCTCCTACATCGAGACGACGAACCAGTACCTATTCCTCATCTTCCCCTTCGGGTTGAGCCTGCTGCTCGCGCGCCTGCACCGGCTGGCCACGCCACGCAACATCTTCGCGCTGCTGCTCTACGCCTACGTCGCCAGAGCCCTCGCCCTGTCGTTCGGCGGCGAGATGCTGATCATGGACATCGCCAACATCATCAAGTTCGCCGTGGTTCTCTGGGTCATGGTCTCGCTGACGCCCACGCTCATCGGCAAGGTGCAGTCCTGGTACCGGCTGCCCCGTGCCACGACGCCCGCCTGATGCCCTGCAGTCCGCTCTATATCGATCGCAGCCGGTTCGGCCTGCGCCTGCGCGACTTGTTCTTCGCCGATGGCCAGGGGTTGCCCTCATCGGGCATCGACCTCATCCACGCCGTCCAGTCGCCCACGCCCGGCGACGGTGCGACCGACTTCTATACCTCCCTCATCGACCTTGGCCGCGATGAAGCCGAGCTGCTGGAGGGCATCAGCAAGGGCTTCCGCTACGAGATCCGCCGCGCCGCCGACAAGGACGGCCTGGTCACACAATTCACAGCGGCACTCGACGCGCCAGCACTCACCCGCTTCGCCGACCACTACGACGCCTTCGCCGCCAGCAAAGGCATCGCGCCGGCGAACCGCGCCAAGCTCACAGCGCTCGCCGCCCGTCAGGCCCTGGTACTGGCCATCGTCGGAGACGAAGAAGGCCGCTGGCTGGCTGCCCATCTCTACCTTGTCGACGGGCGGCGCGCGCGCCTGTACCACTCCGCCAGCACGGCGGCCGACGGCGCCGATCGCCAGCGCGTGGGTCGCGCCAACAAGCTGCTGCACTGGCGCGCGCTGCAGCATTTCAAGGCCGAGGGCCTGGCCCTCTACGACATGGGCGGCATCTCGATGGGCGAGGCACTGAAGGCCATCGACGACTTCAAGCAGTCCTTCGGCGGCGAGCTCACCCGCGAGTACAACTGCCTGCTGCCCGTCAGCTGGAAGGGCCGGCTGGCCCTGCGCGTGCTGCGGCTGGCGCAGGCGGTTCGACGCTTTCGCGGCGACCCGAGATGAGCGCGCCCCGCCCGCTCGTGCACGTCGTCGCCGGTCTCGGCGCCGGTGGCGCCGAGACCTTTCTGCTGCGCCTGCTGCGCGCCGACCCGCGGCTGCGCGAAGCCTCCCGCATCGTCTCGATCCGGCCACTGGATGCGCTGTCTGCGCAGTTCGAAGCCCTTGGCGTGCCGGTGCTCAAACTGCCGCTGGCCGCCAATCTGCGCCTGCCCGGCCATCTGCTGGCGCTGCGTCGCACGCTGGCCGACAAGGACACCCGCCTGATCCAGAGCTGGCTCTACCTGTCCGACACGCTGGCCGCGGTGCTGGGCGCCGGCAAGCCGGTCGTCTGGGGCATCCGCAGCAGTCACGGCGCCCGCGGCAAACGGCTCACCGGCCTGCTCGCCCGGCGCGTCAACCCCTGGCTGTCCTCGCGCGGACCGGCCACCATCGTCTGCTGCGGCCAGCAGGCACTGGAAGCGCATCGTGCGCTCGGCTACGCAACCGAACGTCTGCACCTGATTCCCAACGGCTACGAGATCGATCGCTTCGAGCCCGACCCAGCAGCCGGCGCCGCGCTGCGCGCTGAGCTGGGGCTCGCGCCCGACGCCTTCGTGGTCGGCATGGCGGCGCGCACCGACATCTACAAGGACCACGGCACGCTGCTGCAGGCCGTGGCCCTGGCCCGCAAGCAACTCCCCAACCTGCACCTCCTGCTGTGCGGCAAGGGCACCGACGAAGAGCCCATCGCAGCGTTGATCCGCCACCATGGCCTCGAGGGCGTATGCCTGCCACTGGGCTTGCAGGGCGACATGCGGCGCTTCTACGCCGCCCTCGACCTGCATGTGCTGTCCAGCCGCTCCGAGGGCTTCCCCAACGTCGTCGCCGAGGCCTCGCTCTACGGCTGCGGCAGCCTGTCCACCGATGTCGGCGATGCCCGCGCGCTGCTGGCCGACCCGGCCTCGCTGATCCCACCCGGCGATGCCTCGACAATGTGCGAACGCATCCTCGCCTTCCAGGCCCTGCCACCCGCGGGCCGGGCGCAACAGATCGCCGCCAACCGCGCAGTCGTCGCCAGTCAATTCGACATGAACCGCATCGCCCAGCTCTACCGGGCCACCTACGAAGCCCTCGCTCCCGGCCTGCTGGGAGGGCAAACTTGAGCCGCTTCGTCATCCGCTTCGACGACGTCTGCCCGGGCATGGCCTGGGCACGCTTCCAGCCTTTTCTGGACTTCTTCGATCGCCATCCCAAGGTCATGCCGCTGCTCGGCGTCGTGCCCGACAACCGTGACCCCAAGCTCGACGTGGCGCCGCCGCGCGCCGACTTCTGGGACCTGGTGCGCCAATGGCATGCACGCGGCTGGACCCTGGCCCAGCACGGCACCACGCACGAGTACAGCCAGCCTGGCGGCGGCCTGCTGGGGGTGGGCACCAAGAGCGAGTTCGCGGGTCTGCCGCTGGACGCGCAGCGGGAGAGGCTGGCACGCGGCCAGGCCATCCTGAAGCGCGAGGGCGTCTGGCAGCCCTGCTTCATGGCCCCGTCGCACAGCTTCGACCACAACACGCTGCGAGCACTGCACGAGCTGGGTTTCGAGGCCGTCACCGACGGCTACGGCCTGTACCCCTACGAACTTGAAGGCATCACCCTGGTCCCCCAGCTGTTCAGCACACCCCGCCACGTTGGCTTCGGCATCTACACGCTGTGCCTGCACGTCAACTCGATGAGCGATGCCCGTCTCGCCGCCACACTGCGCTTCATGACGCAAAACGCCAGCCGCCTCATCGGCTTCGACGAGGCGCGTCGCACCCACGCCCCGCGCCTGCTGGCGCCGGCGGCCCGCGCCATCAGCAGCTCTGCGCTGCGCGCCTTGCGCCAAGCGCGGCACGGAGGCTGAACCATGTGCGGCATTGCAGGCGACTGGGACTTCCAGGCCCGGCGCAGTGAAGGCGACACGCTGGCGCGGCTGAGGCAGATGGCCGGCGCCATTGCCCACCGCGGCCCTGACGGGGACGGCTTCTGGTGCGACCCGGCGCGCGGCATCGGCCTGGCACACCGACGCCTCGCCATCGTCGACCTGTCGCCGGCCGGGGCGCAGCCCATGGCCTCCGTCACGGGTCGCTACACGCTCGTCTTCAACGGTGAGATCTACAACCATGCGTCGCTGCGCAGTGCCGTGGACGACCTCCAGCCGACGGCCTGGCGCGGCCACTCCGACACCGAAGCCCTGCTTGCCGCCATTGAATGCTGGGGACTTGAAGGGGCGCTGCAACGCAGCGTCGGCATGTTCGCCATCGCGCTGTGGGACGCACAGGACGAGGCGCTCTACCTCGTCCGAGACCGCGCCGGCGAAAAGCCGCTGTACTACGCCCAGAACTCCGCGGGTCTGGCGTTCGCGTCCGAGCTGCCGGCACTACGCGCCAGCAGCCGCCTGAGCGGCCAGGTGGACGTGCAGGCCTTGGCCAGCCTGCTGCGCAACGGTTACATCGCGGGCGGCCTCAGCATCGAGGCCGGCGCACGCCAGGTGCCGCCGGGTGAATGGCTGCGCATCGCACGCAATGGCACGTTGAGCGCGCATCGCTATTGGTCGCCGCCCGCCATGGCTCAGGCCAACGACGCCAGCGACGCCGAACTGCTCGACGCGCTGGAGCACCTGCTCGAAGACGCCATCGGCCTGCAGCTGATGGCCGATGTGCCGGTCGGCGCCTTCCTGTCCGGCGGCATCGACTCATCGCTGATTGCCGCCCTCGGCCAGAAACGCGCCAACGGCCGCTTGCGGACCTTCACCATCGGCTTTGACGAGGCCGCCTACAACGAGGCCCCCCACGCCGCCGCCGTGGCTCGGCACCTCGGTACCGAGCACAGCGCCGTGCAGGTCAGCGGGCGCGATGCACTCGACCTGGTGCCGCGCCTGGCCGCGATCTACGGCGAGCCCTTCGCCGACCCCTCTGCGCTGCCGACCGCCTTGCTGATGCAGGCCGCACGCCGCCATGTCACCGTGGCGTTGTCGGGTGATGCCGGCGATGAGCTCTTCGCCGGCTACGCGCGCTATCAGCAATACCCTGCCAGCTACAGCACCACGCGCCGCCTGCCCGGCCCGCTGCGCCGCGCCCTGCCCGGCCTGCTGGGCCATGGCCGCGGCCCGCTGCTCGACCGCCTCGGGCGCGGCCTGGGCCGCCCGCAGCTGGGCGACCGCCTCCACAAAGCGCTGCCGCTGCTTGGCGCCGACAGCTTCCCTGAGTTCGCGCAGGCGTTCGCGTCGTTGTGGCGCGACCCGGCGGAGCTGCTGCTCGCGCCCGTTGCTTCCCTCGCACCGGGCTACGGCCGCATGGCCGACGACGGCACCGCCCTCGGCCGGGCCGACGCGATGAGTCGCCATGACGTCCTCGACTACCTGCCGCAGGACATCCTAGTCAAGGTGGACCGGGCGGCCATGGCCGTGAGCCTGGAGACGCGCACACCACTGCTCGACCATCGCATCGTCGAGTTCGCGCTGGGCCTGCCCATCGAGCGCAAGCTGCGTGCCGGCCCCGGTGGGCTGCAAGGCAAATGGCCGCTGCGCGCGCTGCTCTCGCGCCACGTGCCAGACGACATCATCAATCGCCCCAAGCAGGGCTTCACCGCCCCCATCGGGCCCTGGTTGCGCGGCGAGCTGAAAGACTGGGCCGAGGGGCTGCTGTTCGAGCGCAGGACCGAAGAGCTCGGCCTGTTCCGCGGCGCCGTGCTGCGCGAGCATTGGCAGCAGCACCAGAGCGGGCGGCGCGACTGGTCCCGCAAGCTCTGGCCGGTGTTGATGTTCCTGCAGTGGCAGGCGGGGCGTCCATGAAGGTCGCCATCATTGCCAACTCGGCCTGGTACCTGCACAACTTCCGGCTCAATCTGGCCCAGGAACTGCAGCAGGCGGGTCATCAGGTGCTGTTCATCAGCCCGTTGGATGCCTACGTGAAGAAGCTGCAGGCCGCGGGGTTTGAGCACCTGAACTGGGAAGTCGCCAGCGCCGGCATGAATCCGCTTGCCGAGCTGGGCTCTGTCTGGCGCCTGCGCAAGCTGCTGATGCACCGGCAGATCGATGCGCTGCTGGCCTACACGCCCAAGGCCAACATCTACAGCGGCCTGGCGTTGTGGGGCCAGAACACCGTCTTCCTGCCCAACATCTCCGGACTGGGACGGGCTTTCATCCGGCCGTCGGCGATCACGCTGCTGGTCGTCCAGCTCTACCGCCTGGCACTGCGGCAGGCCCAGCGCGTCATCTTCCAGAACATGGACGACCTCGGCGTGTTCACCGCCCGGGGCGTCATCACGCGCGGCCGTGCCGTCCGCGTGCCGGGCTCGGGGGTGGATCTGCGGCGTTTCACGCCGTCGGGACGCCTGCCCGGCGACGGGCCGCAAACGCATTTCCTGTTCGTCGGCCGCCTGCTCAAGGACAAAGGAGCCGTCGAGTTCGCCGAGGCCGCCCGGCTGCTGAAACACGAATTTCCGGCTCTGCGCTTCACGCTGCTGGGCTCGTCCACCTCGGACAACCCCACGGCAGTCAGTGCCGCGCAGTTGCGCGAATGGAAGGCCGCCGGACTTGTCGAGCATCAGGAACATCTGGACGACGTGCGTCCTCTGATCGACGCCGCCGACTGCGTGGTGCTGCCCTCTTACCGGGAAGGCGTGCCCCGCAGCCTGCTCGAAGCCGCCGCCATGGCCAAGCCGCTGATCACGACCGATGCCCCCGGTTGCCGCGACACCGTGGTCGACGGCGACAACGGCTACCTGTGCCAGCCGCGCTCGGCGGCGTCGCTGGCGCAGGCGATGCGTCGCTTCATCACCCTCGACCCGAGCCAGAGACGCTCGATGGGACTGCGCAGCCGGGCTCTGGCCGAGGCTGTCTTCGACGAGCGCCTCGTCATCGACCAGTACCTGCGCCTGCTCAGCCATCCCACACCGCCGGTCGCCATGCCGGGCGCGGGCATCAGTGCGCCGGTGCTACACCCGGTCGAAGGCCTGCCCACCGTGCACGTGCTGCTGGCCGCCTACTGTGGCGAGACCTGGCTGGACGACCAGCTCGACACCTTGCTCAGCCAGCAAGGCGTCAATCTCACCGTCACCGCAGGCGACGATGCGTCGAGCGACGGCACGCTGCAGGCGCTGCGCCGCCGCGCCGCCACCGACCCGCGCATCACGGTCACGGCCAGCGACAAGCGGCTAGGCTCGGCGGCCGCCCACTTCTATCACCTGCTCAAGCAGGCCCGGCACTGCACCGCGGACTACATCGCACTGGCCGACCAGGACGATGTGTGGGAGCCGAACAAGCTGGCCCGGCACATCGCGCTGGCGCGTAGTCAGGGCGCCGCCGGCGTGTCCTCCGACGTCATCGCGTTCTGGCCCAACGGGCGCAGCAAGTACATCCGCAAGTCCCACCCCCAGCGGCGCTGGGACCATCTGCTCGAACCTCCCGGACCGGGTTGCACCTTCCTGATGACGCGCGCCCTGGCCCTGGAGTGCGCGGACTGGATCGAACAGCTGGAGCGTAGTGGCGTCGGGCCGCTGCCCAAGCACGACTGGTTCATCTACCTCGTTGCGCGCTCCAGCGGCTACCGCTGGCACGTCGAGAACGCCAGCAGCATGTTCTACCGCCAGCACCCACACAACGAGGTGGGTGCCAACGCCGGCCCCAAGGCCGTGTTGCTGCGCCTGCACGAGCTGCTGCGTGGCGGCTACCACCAGCAGATCCGGCATGCGATCCGCGTCTCGCGCATCGTTGCCCAGCAGCGCCAGCAACCCCAGCCGCCAGCCCATCTGAGCGCGCTGCAACTGCTGCGCCATGGCCGACGCCGCCGGCATGAGGCGCTCATCCTGGCCCTGTTCTCCCCGTTCGGCATCCGCGCAGACGCATGACGACGACGCCCACTCCCGATGATCGCCCGTCGCTCTGGCGGCGCGCGCTGCGGCGGCTGCGCCGCTCGCTGGACTACCGGTGCCTGCACTGGCACAGGCTTGGCGAGCATCAGCAGGCCGACTACCTGCGCCGTTTGTTCGAGCTGTTGCAGGTCGACCTGGTCATCGATGTCGGCGCCAACCGCGGGCAGTACGCGGACTTCATCCGACGGCGCGTCGGCTACCGCGGCGCGATGATCAGCTTCGAGCCCATCCCCGCCCTGGCGCGCGAGCTGGCGCGGCGCGCGGAAAGCGACCCGCACTGGACCGTCCACGCCACGGCGCTCGGCGCGCGGGCCGAGACCCGTCCTTTCAACATCGCGCAGAGCTCACCGATGAGTTCGTTGCTGACGCCCTCCACGCAGGCCACGTCGCGGCTCGCTGACTTCAATACCGTGCAACAGACGCTGGACGTCCGCGTCGAGACGCTGGACGCCGTCCTGGCCGCCGCGCCGCACTGCCGCAACATCTACCTCAAACTCGACGTGCAGGGCTATGAACGCGAAGTCCTGAACGGCGCGCCGGCCAGCCTGCCGCGCGTCGCGGCGATGCAGGCCGAACTCAGCGTCGTGCCGTTGTACGAGGGCCAGCCTCACTACCTCGATTTGCTGGGCCACATCGAGTCGCTGGGCTATCTGCCCTCGCTGATTCCCGCTCACAACCCTGAGCACTTCCCTCTGCTGATCGACTTCGATTGCCACTTCGTACGCCGCGAGCGGCTCGCCGAGCTGGGTGGGTTGAATCGTGCCTGA
>NZ_DASWYS010000037.1:0-6132 GCF_036404855.1 Roseateles sp. | reverse complement strand
GAGATGCTCAGCGTGCGCACCAGCGGGCGGGCGATGATCGAAATGAACGTCATCGTCGGCGCCACCAGCCGAGCCACGGTCTCCGGATAGATCTGGCCGATGCGCTTGGGCACCAGTTCGCCGAAGACGATTGTCAGCAGCGTAATGATGATCACCACCAGCGCGGTCGCCGCGATCTGCGTGGCATTGGGGTTCAACGAGAACGTGGCACTCAGCCACGCCGACAGCGGGCCCGAGAAAGCCGCGTCGCCCACGATACCGTTGAGCACGCCGATGCCGGTGATGCCGATCTGCACCGTCGACAGGAACTTGGTCGGGTTGTCGTGCAGGTCCATCGCGGCCTGCGCGCCGCCCTCGCCGCTTTCCACCATCACCTGCAGCCGCGCCTTGCGGCTGGCGGTGAGCGCCATCTCCGACATCGCGAACAAGCCGTTGAGAAGGATCAGGAAGAGAACGAGAGCAGTGTCCATCGAAGGCGCCAGATCAAGGGAAAACCCGGACCGGCGCGGGGTCAAAAACGAAGCCCGGCAGCCTATCAGAAGGCGGAACTCCGGCCCATCGTGCGATCCCTCGACCGGGGGCCGGGACAATCACGCCATGAACTATCTGATCGGCGACGTCCAGGGCTGCTGCGACGCCCTGGAGCGACTGCTGCAACGCCTGGACTTCTCCCCGTCGCGCGACCGTCTCTGGCTGCTGGGCGATCTCGTCAACCGCGGGCCGGCCTCGCTCGCCACGCTGCGTCGCCTGGTCCGCCTGGGGGCCGCGGCCACCTGCCTGCTCGGCAACCACGACCTGCACCTGCTCGCCGCCCATTACGGTGTGCGCCAGCCGCACCGCGGCGACACGCTGGACGACATCCTTTCAGCGTCGGACCGCGAGGCGCTGATGGACTGGCTTCGTCAGCAGCGCATGGCAGTCTTCGAGGCTGGCTGGCTGATGGTGCATGCCGGCGTAGCCCCGCAGTGGAGCCGCGACGATACCCTGGCGCTGGCCGGCGAGGTGGAGGCCGTGCTGCGCGGTCCGGCCCTGCCCGAGTTCCTGCACGCCATGTACGGCAACGAGCCAGCGCGCTGGGATCCCGGTCTCACCGGCACCGACCGGCTGCGCTTCACCGTCAATGCACTCACCCGGCTGCGTTTTTGCAACGCCGACGGCAAGATGGATTTCAAGACCAAGGACGGTGCCGGTGCCGCGCCCGCCGGCTTCATGCCATGGTTCGAGGTGCCGGGCCGGCAAACGGCGGGCACTCCCATCGCCTTCGGCCATTGGTCCACGCTTGGGCTGCTGGACCGTCCCGACCTGCTGGGGCTGGACACGGGCTGCGTCTGGGGCGGGCGGCTGACGGCGGCGCGCGTTGATGGCGGGCGTCGCGACATCATCCAGGTCGATTGCCCGCAGGCACAGCGACCGGGCCCCTGAGCCAGCGCCCGTAGAATGCGCGCCCTGAGGAAGCGTGGGAGAGTGGTTTAATCCAGCGGTCTTGAAAACCGCCGAGGCCGCGAGGTCTCCGTGAGTTCGAATCTCACCGCTTCCGCCAGTCGGCGGCGCTGTCAACGGCCCACCTTCACCCAGGCCAGTTCCAGCCAGTTGTCCGGCCGGTGCACGGCCGTGACGTTGGCGCGGGCACCCCAGGGTACAACCTGGCGATGCAGCGGAATGACGTTGACCTGCTCGCGGAGCTCGGCCAGCGCGCCGCGGATCTGTTGCTCGCGCTTTTTCTCGTCCGGCTCGACGCTGGACTGCGCCGCCAGCGCATCCGCCTTGTCGTTGCGAAAGCCCCCGAAGTTGTAGTTGCCCACGCCCTTGTCGCCGCGCTTGCGGTAGAGCGGGGTCAGGATGGCCTCCGCATCGGTCACCGAGCCGCCCCAGCCGTACATGTAGAGGCTGGTGTCGTACTTCTCCAGCTTGGGGAAGTACAGGACGCGTGGCATGGCATTGACCTTGACCCTGACCTTGAGCTGCGCCCACATCGAGGCGAGGGCCGTGCAGATCTGCTCGTCGTTGATGTAGCGGTTGTTGGGGCAGTCGAGCGTCACCTCGAAGCCGTCGGCATAGCCGGCATCGGCCATCAGCTTGCGGGCGCCAGCGAGGTCGTACGGCAGGCGGGTCTGCAGGGCGGGGTCGTCGAAGGACGCGTTGCCGGACGGCGTCAGCGCCCCGGTGGGCACTGACAGGCCGCTCATCAGCTTGCTCCTGATCGCGTCGATGTCGATGGCCTGGTAGAGCGCGCGGCGCACGCGCAGGTCTTTGAAGGGGTTCTTGTCGCCGGGGACCTTGCCGTAGAGCAGCTTGTCACGCGACTGGTCCATGCCAATGAACACGAGACGGTTCTCGGGCCCCTCGATGACCTTGACGCCGGCCGTGTTGCGCAGCCGGGCGATGTCACGCGGCGCAGGGTCGAGCACGAAGTCGATCTCGCCCGACACCAGTGCAGCCAGCCGCGTCGCATCGGTGGCGATGGGCGTGTAGACGGCCTCCTGCACGTTGCCCTCGAACTTGCCCCACCAGTTCGGATTGCGCTTCAGCACGGTCCGGATGCCCGGCTGGCGGCTCGCCAGCATGAAGGGGCCCGTTCCGTTGGTGTTCAGCGCCGCGAAGCTCTCCTCCTTGTTCTTGAAGTCCAGCGGCTTGGTGACGCGGTGGGTCTCGCACCACTTGCGGCTCATGATCCAAAGCTGATCGATGTGCTGCAGGAAGACAGGGTTGAAGGTCGCCAGCTGGAAGTCCACGGTCAGGTCGTCGATGCGCTTGGGCACCCCGACGGCGTTGGCCCAGACGGCGATCTGCGAGGTCGGCTCCTTGGCGCGCTGCACCGAGAAGACGACATCGTCTGCCGTCAGCGGCGTGCCATCATGAAACTTGACACCCGAGCGCAGCTTGAAGCGCCAGGTCAGCGGGCCGGTCTGGGTCCAAGAGGTCGCCAGACCCGGCACCAGCCCCAGCTTGGCATCGCGGTTGGTCAGTCGTTCGTAGATCTGGCCATTGACCATGTTGGTCAGGCTCTCGTTCTGCGAATCCGGGTCCATGGTCTGGGGGTCACCCTGACTGGACCAGCGCAAGGTCTGGGCCGATGCGCCGCAAGCGAGCGCCAGCAAGGCCACGCCAATCCATCGTTTCATTGCTGTTCTCCCAACTGCATTGACCGCAGTTTAGGAGGGGCCGCAATACCCTTAGTCAGCGTCGCGGGTTGGGATTCCAGAACTCGTCGAGGCGGCCGAAGTTCCAGTTCTCCGGGGGTTCCCGGCCGACGATGCGTTCGCTGGTTCCGGGGGCGGCAAGGTCGAGAAGCTGCACCGGGATGGGCATACCGGACTTGGTCGAGAAGAAGACTCTGACGCGCGGCGAGATCAGGGAGGCCGGGTTCTGCTCCACGACCACAGCCAGGCGGCCGGACTGCAGCCGCACCAGCGTGCCGGTTGGGTAGATGCCCACGCTCTTCACGAAGGCCTGGAAGATGATGGGGTCGAACTGCCCCTTCCACTGGGCCATGCGTTGCAATGAGCCGGCGGGGTCCCAGGCGGCCTTGTAGGGGCGCGTGGACGTGATGGCGTCGTAGACGTCGCAGACCGCGCCCATGCGCGCCATCAGACTGATCTGATCACCCGCGAGCTTGTGCGGGTAGCCGGTTCCGTCGATCTTCTCGTGGTGGTGCAGGCAGACATCCAGCGCCACCGGCGGCACCTTGGCGCCGTCCTTGAGCAGCTCCCAGCCGCGTTCGGGGTGGCTGCGCATCACCTTGAACTCCGAATCGGTCAGTGCGCCGGGCTTGTTCAGCACCTCCAGCGGCATCTGCATCTTGCCGACATCGTGCAGCAGCCCGGCCAGGCCGGCTTCGCGGGCCTGCTCGTCGGGCAGGCCCATGTGGCGGGCCAGCGCCACCATCAGGCCGCACACGGCGACCGAATGCATGTAGGTGTAGTCGTCCCGGGTCTTGAGCCGGGCCAGGCTCAGGAAGGCCGAGGGGTTGCGCGCGAGGGAGGATGCGATCTCACCCACGATGGGCAGGCAGACCTCGGCATCGATGGCCTTGCCCAAGCGTGCCTCGTTGAACAGCGCCGTGACGGCCAGCCGCGAGCGGTTCAGCACCTGGGACGCGCGGCTCAGCTCGTCCTCGAAGCAGGCGCGAGGCTCAGGCGGCACAGGTGCCGGCGCCGGTCCGGGTGCCGGTGCGGCCACGACTTCAACCTGGGGTGCCTCGACCGGCGCCGAGACCGGGAGCGGCGGCGCGACATCGCAGCCCTTGCTGACGTCGATCCAGATCGCCGGCACGCCGCTGGCTTTCAGCGCGGCCAGGTCGGCCGGGTCGGCCAGGACGAACTTCGTCTTCCAGAACGGGTGAGACAGCCACGAACCCTCCAGGGACTGGAGGAACATCCCTAAGGTTGCTTCAGAGGCTGGTATTTTTTTGAGCATGGCCTGCACTCGCGGGGCGAGTATCCCCGCGGGACCCGGCCCGGTGCGTGCAGCAATGCACACCGAACCCGCCTCGCTCAAAAAAAGAAAAGCCGCCCTGGGGCGGCTTCGGTCGCGGGCGCAGGCGCGCTCAGCGGAACTTGCTCTGCGGCACGGTTGCCATCTCGGTCGGCAGCGAACCGATGTAGGCCGCGATGGCCTTCAGTTCGGCATTGCTGAACTGCTTGACCTGACCGGCCATCACGCCGTTGCTGCGGCCGACATTGTTGTTGTTCTCGGTCTTGTAGGACTTCAACGCGACGCTCAGATAGTCGGCGTGCTGACCAGCGAGCTTGGGATAGCTCGGGTCGATGGGCTTGCTGAAGTTGGCGCCGTGGCAGGACACGCAAGCACCCTTGGTCAGCAGCTCGGCGACGTTGGCCGGCGCGGCCGGGACGCTGTCGGCCACTGCCGGCAGCTTGGCCTGCTGCTCGTAGAAGGCGGCGATGTCGTTCATGTCCTGCTCACTCAGCGAGCCGGCGATACCACGCATCGTCGGGTGCTTGCGATCGCCCTTGGCATAGGCCTGCAGCGCCGTGACGATGTATTTGGCGTTCTGGCCAGCAATCATCGGCACCTTGTGGATCTCGGGGAAGCTGGCCTGATAGCCGGCGATGCCATGGCAGCCAATGCACATGGCGATCTTCTTCTCGCCAGCCTTCACATCCTGAGCCTGGGCGGCAACGGCGCCAAAGGCAGCGGCCAGGGCGAGCGAGATCTGCAGCAGTTTTTTCATGGTCCCAAGTGGTCTCGTGTTGGTGTCGTGTTCTTGAGCGGCGGCGATTATAGGAGGCCTCCTATACTGATCCGGCCTCGTTCAAGCCCCGGTTTTCCCCATGAAATTCCAAGGTTCCGACCAGTACGTCGCCACCGCCGACCTGAAGCTCGCGGTCAATGCCGCAGCCACCCTGCAACGCCCTCTGCTGATCAAGGGCGAGCCAGGCACCGGCAAAACCATGCTGGCCGAGGAGGTCGCGTCGGCGCTCGGGATGCCGCTGCTGCAGTGGCACATCAAGAGCACGACCAAGGCCCAGCAGGGCCTCTATGAATATGACGCCGTCAGCCGGCTGCGCGACAGCCAGCTCGCCGGCATCGAGGGCAGCGAGCGCGTCCGCAACATCGAGAACTACATCGTCAAGGGCGTGCTGTGGCAGGCCTTCGAGGCCGACCGGCCTGTCGTGCTGCTGATCGACGAGATCGACAAGGCCGACATCGAGTTCCCGAACGACCTGCTGCGCGAGATCGACCGCATGGAGTTCTACTGCTACGAGACGCGCGAGATGATCCGCGCCAAGCACCGGCCGCTGGTGTTCATCACCTCCAACAACGAAAAGGAGCTGCCCGACGCCTTCCTGCGCCGCTGCTTCTTCCACTACATCAAGTTCCCCGAAGCCGAGACGATGAAAAAGATCGTCGACGTGCACTTCCCCACCCTCAAGAGCGAGCTGCTCACGGTGGCGATGAAGACCTTCTACGACGTGCGCAATCTCCCCGGCCTGAAGAAGAAACCCTCGACCAGCGAACTGCTCGACTGGCTCAAGCTGCTGGTGGCCGAGGACATCCCGCTGTCGGCGCTGCAAAGCCAGGACAACAAGGTGTCGGTGCCGCCGCTGGTGGGGGCCCTGCTGAAGAACGAACAGGACGTGAGCCTGTTCGAGAAGCTGGTCTTCATGAACC
>NZ_DASWYS010000036.1:0-30126 GCF_036404855.1 Roseateles sp. | reverse complement strand
ACGGCAGCACCACGTCGACCTCATCACCGCCGGCCTGGGCGATCACGGCGATGTCAGCCAGCGCGCGCGGCAGGTCAAGCGCGCCATCGGGGAAGTCGGCCACGGCCGCGACCTTGATGACGGCTGGCAGTGCCGCTCGGGCCTGCGCGACGAAGCGCGGCCAGACGCAGACCGCAGCCACGGGGCCATGGGCTGTCTGCGCGCGCTGGCACAGCGCGGCGATGTCCGCCGGCGTGTCGGCGTCATTGAGGCTGGTCAGATCCAGGCAGGCCAGCGCCGTGCGGGCCGCGGCTTGCAGGTCGGCAGTCACAGCGTCACGTCCTTGAAGCTCGCAATCAGCGCGGCCAGGAAGGACGCCGCCCTCTCGCCGGACATCTGCGCCTGTTTCAGCGTCAGATCGTGCGTCAGCGCCTCGGCGGACAGGCCAGCGGCCATGTTGGTCATCAGCGCGATACCCATGACCTTGAGGCCGGCGTGGCGGGCCAGGATCGTCTCGGGCACGGTGCTCATGCCGACGGCATCGGCGCCCCAGGCGGCGAACATGCGGATCTCGGCGGCCGTCTCGAACTGCGGTCCCAGCGCCCAGCAGTAGGTACCTTCGCCCAGCATCAGGTTCTCGCGCTTGGCCAGGGCCAGCGCGTGCTTGCGCAGCTCGGCGTCGTAGGCGTTGACCATGTCGACGAAGCGGTGGCTGCCCTGCTCGCCGACGAGCGGGCTGCGCTGCGGTGCGTTGATGTGGTCGGCGATCAGCATGAGGCTGCCTGGCGGCATGTGGCCGCGCAGCGAACCAGAAGCGTTGGTCTGCAGGAGCAGCTTCACGCCCCAGCGCTTGAGCGTGCGCAGCGCGCCGGCCATGCCAGTGCAGTCGCCGCTCTCGTAGGTGTGGGCTCGGCCGCGCAGAAAGATGACGCGCTGGCCGCCGATATGGCCCACGACGATCTCATTGACGTGGCCTTCCACCTTGGGCTGAGGGAACGCGGGCAACTCCGTGTAAGGAAGGTTCTTGGCCTCCTGCACATGGCTGACAGCACCGGCCCAACCGGAACCCAGCACGACGGCAACCTCGGGGGCCGTGCCGAACAGGGATTGCAGCTTGTCGACGCTCGCGGTGATCGCGACGTCGAGCTTGTTGTTATCGATCATGGGAAACCTCAGAAGTTCAGATGACTGGGCCCGAAGCTGTGGGGCAGCAGTTCGGCCAGGGTCCAGCGTTGGCGGATGCCGCCCGGGTCGCCGGCAATGACGATGAGCTCCTCGGGCACGGAAAACTCCCGGAGCTTCTGGCGGCAGCCGCCGCAGGGCGTGATGACCTCGGGGCCCGGGCCGGTCACCAGTGCCACCTTGGCCTGCTTGCCGCCGGCCATGATCATGGCCGTCAGCGCCGAGGGTTCAGCGCACCAGCCCTGAGGGTAGGAGGCGTTCTCCATGTTGGCGCCGATGTGGATGCGGCCCTGCTCGTCAAGGATGGCCACGCCGACCTTGTACTTGGAGTAAGGCACGTGGGCGAAATCGCGGGCGCGCAACGACTCGGCGAGCAGGCGGTCCAGCAGGTCTTGGGAGAGTTCCATCTCAGCGCTCCTTCACATACGGCCGACCGAGGGCCTGGGGGGCGACGGCAGAACCGATGAAGCCGGCGAGCAGCACGACCGTCAGGATATAGGGCAGCGCCTGGATCAACTGGACCGGCACCTCGCCGATGCCCGGCAGCGCGACGCCCTGCATGCGGATGGCCACGGCGTCCAGGAAGCCGAACAGCAGGCAGGCGCCTAGCGTGGGCAGCGGCTTCCACTTGCCGAAGATCATGGCGGCCAGCGCGATGTAGCCGCGGCCTGCCGTCATGTTGGGCGAGAACGAGGCGTTCTGCGCCAGCGTCAGGTAGGCACCTGCCAGACCGCACAGCACCCCGTTCATCAGCAATGCCTGGTAGCGCAGGCCCTGCACGGACATGCCGGCCGCCTCGACCATGGCCGGGTTCTCGCCGACCGCGCGCAGGCGCAGGCCCGGGCGGGTCCGCTCCAGGAAGAACCACACCGCCGCGACCATCAGGAAGGCCGTGTAGACCAGCGCGTTGTGGCTCAGCAGACCGTGGCCCAAGACTGACGCGAACCAGTTCCCCGCCTGAGGCTCGGCGAAGCCCTGGGCGACGGCCGTCAGGCGCACGTCGGGTTCGATCGGGGGTGTCTGGCCGCCCTGCTGGAACCAGGCGATGCCCAGCACGACGGTCAGGCCCGCGGCGATCATGTTCAGTGCCACGCCGGAGACGACCTGATCGCCGCGGTTCGTCACGCAGGCAAACCCATGCACCATCGACGCGGAGCTGGCAACCACGATGGCCGCCAGCAGCCCCCAGGCGGTGGAATGCGAGACCGAGGCCGCGGCTGCCGCGGCGAAGGCCGCCAGCAGCATCTTGCCTTCCAGGCCCAGATCGATGACGCCGGCGCGCTCGGACAGCACACCAGCCATGGCGCACAGCAGCAGCGGCGCGCTGACGCGCAACGTGGACGCGAGCACCGAGGCGATCAGGACTTCATCCATCAGCGGCCTCCCTTGACCTTGGCGTAGATGCGGGCGAACAGCGGCGCACTGACGGTGGCCATCGCGCCGGAGAACAGCACGATCAGGCCCTGGGCGGTGACAACCATCTCGCGCGAGAAGCCCTGCAGCTCGAACGACACTTCCACGCCGCCCTGGTAGAGCACACCGAAGAGCAGCGAGGCCAGCACGATGCCGAAGGGGTGGTTGCGGCCCATCAGCGACACGGCAATGCCGGTAAAGCCGGCGCCCGCGACAAAGTCCAGCGTCAGCTTGCCCTGCACGCCGGAGATCTCGTTGATGCCGACCATGCCGGCCAGCGCGCCGGAGATGGCCATGGCCAGCATGATCTGGGCGCGCGGGCGGATGCCGGCATAGTGGGCCGCGCGCGGGGCGCTACCGACGGCACGCACGGCATAACCGGCAGCGCTCCTCCAAAGGAACCAGCCGACGAAGACGCAGGCCACCAGCGCGATGACGAGGCTGAGGTTCAATGGCGAAGACGGCAGCTCGACACCAAACGCCGCGGCGATCTGGTGCAGCGCCGGCATGCGGGCGCTCTCGGCGAACTCGGCGGACTCCACCGCCATGCTGTCGGCTGGGCGCAGCCAATTCACCAGCAGATAGCCATTCAGGCCAGCGGCGAGGAAGTTGAACATGATGGTCGTGATGACGACGTGGCTGCCGCGCCAGGCCTGCAGGTAGGCCGGCAGCGCTGCCCACAGCATGCCAAAGCCAGCCGCGGCGACGACCAACAGCGGCAGCATGACGATGGCCGGCAGTTTGGCGCCCAGCCACAACGCCACCAGAGCCACGCCCACGCCGCCCAGCGTCGCCTGGCCTTCGCCGCCGATGTTGAACAGTCCGGCGTGGATGGCCACGGCAACCGCCAGGCCCGTGAAGATGAAGGTGGTCGCGTAGTAAAGCGAATAGCCCAGGCCGCGCACGCTACCCAGCGCCCCGTCCAGCAGCACGGTCAGCGCCTGCCAGGGGCTGTGGCCGATGAGCATGACGACGAGGCCGGCCACGACCAGCGCGATGGCGAGGTTCCACAGCGGCAGCAGGCCGATGTCGATCCAGCGAGGAAGTTGCAGGGGTTGGCTCATGCCGCGGCTCGTTCTTCTTGCGCGGCCATCAGCAGGCCGAGGCGACGTTCGTCGCAGTCTTCGATGGCGAGTTCGCCGGTGATGCGGCCGCAGTTCATGACGACGACGCGGTCTGCCAGCGCCAGGATCTCGTCCAGTTCGCTGCTGACCAGCAACACCGCGCAGCCGGCGTCACGCAGCGCGCGCAACTGGTGGTGGATGAACTCGATGGCACCGATGTCGACGCCGCGCGTGGGCTGGCCGACCAGCAGCACGGTCGGCTGCTCGCCGATCTCGCGGGCCAGGATCAGCTTCTGCTGGTTGCCGCCGGAGAACTTGCTGGAACCCAGGTTCTCGTCGCGCGGTCGCACGTCGAAACGCTCCTGCATCTGCCTGGTGGCCTCACGCATCGCGGCATGGTTCATGGAAGCGCCCTTGCGGTACTTGGGCAGGCCCTGGTAGCCCAGTACGGCGGACTCCCAGGCCGGAAAGCTCATGACCAGGCCGACCGCATGCCGGTCTTCCGGCACATGGGCCAGCCGCAGCGGACGGGCCTGGGCTGTGTCCAGCCAGGCATCGGGCGTGAAGACCTGACCGCCCAGTTCCATTCGACCGCCTTCGGGCGCCCGCAGGCCGGACAGCACCTCCAGCAGTTCGCTCTGGCCGTTGCCAGACACGCCGGCCACGCCGACGATCTCGCCGGCCCTCAGCGTCAGGGCGACATCCTTCAGGGCCGCCACGCCGTTGGCATGCTTCAGGTTGAGACCGGCGGCCTGCAGACGCACCTCGCCGGCATGCACTTCCATGCCCTCGGGCCGCCCCAACGTGACCTTGCGGCCCACCATGGACTCGGCCAGCGCCTCCTCGCTCCACTGTGCGATGGGCCTTGTCTCGACGACCTGGCCCTGGCGCATCACCGTGACGGCGCTGCACAGGCTCATGACTTCCTTGAGCTTGTGCGTGATGAGGATGAGCGTGGTGCCCAGTTGCTGCAGCTTGCGCAGCGTGATGAAGAGCTGGTCGGTCTCCTGCGGTGTCAGCACCGCGGTGGGCTCGTCCAGGATCAGGATCTTGGCGCCGCGGTACAGCGCCTTCAGGATTTCTAGGCGCTGCAGCTCGCCCACCGGCAGGTCGCTCACCAGGGCGTCCAGGTGGACCTGCAGGCCGGTTTCGGCCATCAGCGCCTCCAGCTTGGCCCTCACCCTGGCCTTGGAGGGCGTCAGGAAGAAGCCGCCTTCGGCGCCCAGCATGATGTTCTCCAGGCAGGTCAGCGTCTCCACCAGCATGAAGTGCTGGTGGACCATGCCGATGCCCAGGTGGATGGCCTGCTGCGAGTTGGCGATGTGGACCTGCTGGCCGTTGATCTCGATGTGGCCCGAGTCGGCGTGGTAGTAGCCGTACAGGATGGCCATCAGCGTGCTCTTGCCGGCCCCGTTCTCGCCGACGAGGCCATGCACGCTGCCCGCCGCGATGTCGAAACTGACCTCGCGGTTGGCCTGGACCGCGCCGAAGCGCTTGGAAATCGCCTGGAGGCGGACGGCGGGCGCCATGCCGCTCAGAACTTACAAGCGTTGTCCGCCATGTAGTCCGCCACCTTCACCTTGCCGGCGATGATGTCGGCCTTGACGGAGTCGACCTTGGTCTTCAGCGCGGGGGTCAGCAGCTTGGCGTTGTGCTCGTCGGCCGCGTAGTCCACGCCGGCCTCCTTCAGGCCCAGCACCTGCACGCCGGGCTTCCAGCCCTTCAGCACGTTGTAGACGGCCACGTCCACACGCTTGACCATGGAAGTCAGCATGGTGCCGGGCTGCAGGTGGTTCTGGTTGCTGTCCACGCCGATGGCGAGCTTGCCGGCGTCCTTGGCCGCCTGGTAGACGCCCACGCCCGTGCCGCCGGCGGCGGCGAAGACCACGTCGGAACCCTTTGCGAACTGGGCCTTGGCCAGCTCGCCGCCGCGGGTCGGGTCATTCCAGGCGGAGGACGTCGTGCCCGTCATGTTCGAGAACACCTCGATCTTGGCGTTGGTCGCCTTGGCGCCCTGCTCGTAGCCACACTGGAACTTCCGGATCAACGGGATATCCATGCCACCGACGAAGCCGACCTTACCGGTCTTGCTGACCAGGGCAGCCATGGCCCCCACCAGGTAGCTGCCCTCCTGCTCCTTGAACAGGACCGATTGCACGTTGGGCATGTCGACCTTGGCGTCAATGATGGCGAACCGCGTCTTCGGGAAGTCCTTGGCCACCTGCTGCAGCGCCGACGCCTGGGCGAAGCCGATGCTGATGATGGGGCTGGCACCCCGCTCGGCCATGCGGCGGATGGCCTGCACGCGCTGGGTGTCGTTGCTGATCTCGAATTCGAGATAGGTCTTGCCGGACTCCTTCTTCCAGCGCTCGGCGCCCTGGTAGCCGGCCTGGTTGAAGGATTTGTCGAACTTGCCGCCCATGTCGAAGATCACCGCGGGCTGCTGGGCCTGGGCCAGCGCGGAACCGGCGAGCAGGGCCAGGGCGGCAAGGCGGGGCAGAGAAGACTTCATGGGATTGGCTTGGGCAAGGCGAAAGGGGCGCATTGTAGAAAACATCCCTCAAGTTCTACTGGGTAGGAAAATACCGATTCACCCGGGCCTGGCGAGACGCAGCTTGCGATGCGAGGCGCGGGCGTGAGGCAGCCAGCCGAGTGTCGCCCAACGACGCCACATCAGGAGGCCCCGAATCCACTCGTCGGCAGCATAGGCAATCCACACTCCAACCAGGCCCCAGCCCAGGTGTACGCCCAGGAACCAGCTGCCCCCGGCCAGCACCAGCGCCATCGACGCGGCGCCCGCTATCACCGGATAGCGCGCATCGCCCGCGGCCCGCAGCGCGTTGATGACGACCATGTTGAACACGCGCCCCGGCTCCACCAGCACCGTCCACCACAGCAGTGTGCTGCCCAGCTCGATGATGTGCCGGTCGGCCGTGAACTTCTTCAGCAGCCATGGCCCGGCCAGCGCGAAGCAGCTGGACACCACCAGGGCGACGACGATGCCGAACCCCAGGGCCTTGCGCACGAGCTTGTGGGCCGCGTGCAGCTCGCCCGCCCCGATCATGTGCCCCACGAGGATTTCCACCGCGAACGCGATGGCCAGGCCGAAGATCAGGATCACGTGCAGAAATTGCATCGTGTAGGCATGCGTGGCCAGTGCCAGCGCGCCAAGCTGGGCGACGGCAGCCAGGCTGGTCATGAAGGCCAGCCGCCAGGAGATGTTCTCGGCCGCGCCGGGAATGCCGATGTGCAGCACCGTCGCCAGCGGCGCACGCTTGAGCCGCCACCAGTCCTCCCCGCGCAGTTGCAGGTTCAGCCGGCTCTTCCATAGCAGGATGTGCAGCACCATGCCGGTGCCGCGGCCGCACAGGCAGGCCAGCCCGTAGCCGGGCAGGCCCAGGTAGGGCATGGCCAGCAGTGCGACGGCCAGCGTAACGATCTGGATGACGATGACCACCACCAGCGCCTCGCGGCTGCGCAGGTGGGCTCGCATGACGCTGGACATCGTTGCGTTCATCGCGTCGATCAGCAGGGCCGGAGCCAGCGCCTGCAGCAGGACACGGGCCAGCGGCGCCACTTCGGATGGCGCGTTGACGAGGTGCAACAGCGGGCCGGCTGCCAGCAGCGCCAGGGCGGCCCCCCCCACCCCCAGCCAGGTGCTGGCGCCGACGACGGCGCGGGCAACGGCATCCGCCTGGTCGCGCCGGCCTGCCCCCAGGGCCTGGGTCACGGCCACGCTGACACCCGCGCCGATGACACGGAACAGCACGAAGATGGCCGCGAAAACCTGGTTGGCCAGCCCGAACGCGGCACCGCTATCGTCCGACAGCCGGGCCGCCAGTGCCGTGCCTATGACGCCGATGCCAATGCCCAGCAGCAGCTCGAGCAGCAGCGGCCAGGTCAGCGGAAACAGACGTGGTCGAGCCACCCGGGCCGTCATGGCAAGGTCCTAAGGCCGGGATTCACACAAGTCACAACAAGCTCGCCAGAATGGTCGGGAATCCTAAAGGAGTAACCATGCCGAAACCCGCCGCTCACGCGTTCGCCAACACCCAGGCCAGCTTCAAGACTGCCTCCGGCCAGTCCGGCCAGATCTTCTCCCTGCCCAAACTGGCCAAGGTCTACCCGAACGTGGCCCGCATGCCGGTTTCCGTACGCGTTGTGCTGGAGAGCGTGCTGCGCAACTGCGACGGCAAGAAGGTGACGGCCGAGCATGTGGAGCAACTGGCCAACTGGAAGCCCAACGCCGCCCGTGTCGACGAAATCCCCTTCGTCGTTGCCCGTGTCGTGCTGCAGGACTTCACCGGTGTGCCGCTGCTGGCCGATCTGGCCGCCATGCGCAACGTGGCCGCCGATCTGGGCAAGAACCCCAAGACCATCGAGCCACTGGTGCCGGTGGACCTGGTCGTTGACCACAGCGTCATGATCGACCACTACGGCAGCAGCAAGGCGCTGGACCTGAACATGAAGCTCGAGTTCCAGCGCAACCGTGAGCGCTATGAGTTCATGAAGTGGGGCATGCAGGCCTTCGACACCTTCGGCGTCGTGCCCCCAGGATTCGGCATCGTGCACCAGGTCAACCTGGAGTACCTGGCCCGCGGCGTGCACAAGACCAAGGCCGGCGTGTACTACCCCGACAGTCTGGTGGGCACCGACAGCCACACGACCATGATCAACGGCATCGGCGTCGTCGGCTGGGGCGTGGGCGGCATCGAGGCGGAGGCCGGAATGCTGGGCCAGCCGGTCTACTTCCTGACCCCTGACGTGGTCGGCTTCGAGCTGACAGGCCGGCTGCGCGAGGGTGTCACTGCCACCGACCTGGTGCTGACCGTCACGGAGATCCTGCGCAAGCACAAGGTCGTCGGCAAATTCGTTGAGTTCTTCGGCGAAGGCACGGCCAGCCTGTCAGTGCCGGACCGCGCCACCATTGCCAATATGGCGCCCGAGTACGGCGCGACCATGGGCTTCTTCCCCGTCGACGCGAAGACCGTCGACTACTTCAAGGGCACTGGCCGCCGCCAAACCGAGATCGAGGCCTTCGAAGCGTACTGGAAGGCGCAGGACATGTTCGGCATCCCCAAGGCCGGAGACATCGACTACACCTCCATCGTCACCCTGGACCTGGGCACCGTGGCGCCGAGTCTGGCCGGCCCCAAGCGCCCGCAGGACCGCATCGAGATCACCCATCTCGCCAGCCAGTTCGCCGAGCTGTTCAGCAAGCCGGTCGCCGAGAACGGCTTCAACCAGCCGGCCGACAAGCTGGCCCGCCCCTATGTGACGGAGTCGGGCATCCCGGTGAGGAACGGCGACGTGCTGATCGCCGCCATCACCTCCTGCACCAACACCAGCAATCCCGGCGTGCTGCTGGCCGCCGGCCTGCTGGCCAAGAAGGCGGTGGAAGCGGGCCTGAAGGTATCGCCGCACATCAAGACCTCCCTTGCCCCCGGCTCGCGCATCGTCACCGAGTACCTGGAGAAGGCGGGACTGCTGCCTTTCCTGGAGAAACTGGGCTTCAACGTCGCCGCATACGGTTGCACGACCTGCATCGGCAACGCGGGCGACCTGACGCCCGAGCTCAACAAGGTCATCCAGGACAACGACCTGGTCTGCGCCGCCGTGCTGTCGGGCAACCGCAACTTCGAGGCGCGCATCCACCCCAACCTGAAGGCCAATTTCCTCGCCAGCCCGCCGCTGGTCGTCGCCTATGCCATCGCCGGCAATGTGACCGTGGACCTGATGACCCAACCCGTGGGCCACGGCAAGAAGGGCAAGCCGGTCTACCTCGGCGACATCTGGCCCAGCAGCGACGAGATCTACCAGCTGATGAAGTACGCGATGAACGCGAAGGCATTCAAGGAGAACTACGACAAGGTCGCCAGGAATCCCGGCAAGCTCTGGAACGCGATCAAGGGCGTCAAGGGCCAGGTCTATGACTGGCCCAAGAGCACCTACATCGCGCAGCCGCCTTTCTTCGAGGGCTTCACGATGGCACCCAAGCCGCTGGAGGCCGGCGTCAAGAACGCCAAGATCATGGCGCTGTTCGGCGACTCCATCACCACCGACCACATCAGCCCTGCCGGCTCGTTCAAGGAGACGACGCCGGCCGGCAAGTTCCTCACCGAACACGGCGTGCTGAAAGCCGACTTCAACTCTTACGGCGCCCGCCGCGGCAACCATGACGTGATGATGCGCGGCACCTTCGCCAACGTGCGCGTGAAGAACCTGATGCTGCCGGCCCTGCCGGACGGCTCACGTGAGGAAGGCGGCTACACGCTGAAGGACGGCGTCAAGACCACGATCTACGACGCTGCGATGGCGTACGTGGCCGAAGGCACGCCCACTGTCATCTTCGCCGGCGAGGAATACGGCACCGGCTCCAGCCGCGATTGGGCCGCCAAGGGCACGCAGTTGCTGGGCATCAAGGCCGTGGTCGCCAAGAGCTTCGAGCGCATCCACCGAAGCAACCTGATCGGCATGGGCGTCCTGCCGCTGCAGTTCAAGGCCGGCGACTCGTGGGAGAGCCTGGCGCTGACCGGCGCCGAGATCATCGACATCGCGCTGGCCGACGAAATCCGACCACAAGGCGACGCCACGATGACGATCACGCGCCCTGACGGCTCGGTGAAGCAGTTGAGCCTGACCCTGCGCATCGACACTGCCATCGAGGTGGACTATTACCGGCACGGCGGCATCCTGCCCTTTGTGCTCAGGCAGCTTCTCGCAGCCTGAGCACGCTGGCATTTAAGGAACTTCCCGGGGCGGTCGCCTTCCCCTGGGGAGGTGGGCGGCATCGGCCGCCCGCTCCTGATTGGAAAACGACATGGCAGGCCAAGACATCACTTTCGACGAAGTTGCCGCCGCGGCCCAGGGCCTGGCGAGCGAAGGCAAGCCGGTGACCATGGACAGCTTGCGCGGCGCGCTGGGCACGACGTCCGTGCAGACCCTCCACCAGCACCTGACGACCTGGCGCGGCACCCAAAGCACGTCCGAGCCGGCCCCCGACATGGAGCTGCCGACAGCCCTGACGACTGCACTGGGCAACTGGGCACGGCAACTCGCAGAAGACGCTGCCGGCCGCGTTCGCGAACGCCTGGCACAGACCGAGACCGACCTGGCGGACATGCTGCAGTCCAACGAGCAGGCGGCGGCCCAGCGCGAGGAGTTGGATGCCCGGCTGGCCCAGCTCACGACCGAACGCGACCAGGCGCTGGCAAAGCTAGCCGAACGCCAGGCCAGCGTCGAGCGGCTGACCATCGAGCTGCGCCATGCGCGCGACATCGCGTCCGACGCCCTGGTCGGCAAGGCCAAGGACCAACTGGCCATCGAGGGCAAGGACGCCCAGCTCGCCGACCTTCGCCAGCAACTGGAGCGCCATGTGGCGTCGTCGGCTGCCGTGTCCGACGCACGCCTGGCCGCCGAGATGGAACTGGTGGGTGCCACCACGGCCCGCAACAACCTGGCCGCCGAGGTCGCGGAACTGCGCGCCCAGCTCGACGCCCGCCGCGCGGGCTGACACTTCGCCAGCCCGCGCGGGCACTGGCGGCGGCGCCTGGGCGCCGAGGGGCTGCATCTGGTCACAATTGCCTCCCATGCCACGTCTTCCCGGGCTCGACTTGTCGGGCAGCATCGCTATCGTCTGGGTGATGTTTTTCCATCCGCTCCTCGTCGACGGCCAGGGCGCACTCGCCCCGGCGCGCTGACCATGACCATCCAGCCCGGTTCCGAAGTGCATCTGCGTGACCTCGCGCGGCTGCGCCGCGTGCGCGACCGCATTGATCGCGAGTACGCGCAGCCGCTGGACGTGGACGCCCTGGCCCGCGGCGTGCACATGTCGGGCGGCCACCTGAGCCGGCAATTCCGGCTCGCCTACGGCGAGTCGGTCTACAGCTATCTGATGACGCGCCGCATCGAGCGCGCCATGGCGCTGCTGCGGCGCGGCGACTTGAGCGTCACCGAGGTCTGCTTCACGGTGGGCTGTGCATCGATGGGCACCTTCAGCACGCGCTTCACCGAGCTGGTGGGTCAGCCGCCCAGCGTCTACAGGCGCGAGCAGGCCCAGGCGACCCAGGGCATGCCGGCGTGCGTAGCACGCCAGGTCACCAAACCGATCAGGAATCGAGAAGCGCCGGCTCCAGACGAAACCTAGACTGCCTGCCATGGCTCAACGATTCAACGGAAACCCCGCCATGGACATCAGCATCCACGCCAGCTTCCTGCCGCAAACCGACCCCGAGGCATCCCTCGCCTTCTACCGCGACACCCTGGGCTTCGAGGTGCGCAACGACGTCGGCTACAACGGCCTGCGCTGGATCACCGTCGGGCCTGTCGGCCAGCCGGGCACCTCTATCGTGCTGCACCCACCGGCGGTCACGCCCGGCATCACCGATGACGAGCGCCGCACCATCACCGAGATGATGGCCAAGGGCACCTTTGGCATGCTCATCCTTGCCACGACCGACCTCGACACCACCTTCGCCAAGCTGCTGGCAGAGGACGCGGAAATTGTCGAAGAGCCCACGATGCAGCCCTACGGTGTGCGTGACTGCGCCGTGCGCGATCCCGCCGGCAACCTGCTGCGTATCCAGGAGAAGCGCTGAATGGCCGACGCTGACCATCACGACCGTATCCGCGTGCAAGGCGCGCGGGAGAACAACCTCAAGGACGTCAGCGTCGAGCTTCCCAAGCGGCGACTGACGGTGTTCACCGGCGTGTCGGGCTCGGGCAAGAGCTCACTGGTCTTCGGCACGATCGCAGCCGAGTCGCAACGCCTCATCAATGAGACCTACAGCGCCTTCGTTCAGGGCTTCATGCCCACGCTGGCAAGGCCCGAGGTCGATGTGCTGGAAGGCATCACGACCGCCATCATCGTCGACCAGGAGCGCCTTGGCGCCAACGCCCGCTCCACGGTCGGCACGGTGACGGATGCGAACGCCATGCTGCGCATCCTGTTCAGCCGCGTTGGCAAGCCGCATATCGGCCCGCCCAGCGCCTTTGCCTTCAACGTGCCGTCCGTGCAGGCCACCGGCGTCGTCACAGTCGACAAAGGCGGCGCCAGCAAGGCCGTCAAGCAGACCTTCTCGCGCACCGGCGGCATGTGTCCGCGCTGCGAGGGCATGGGCGCGGTGTCGGACTTCGATCTGACCCAACTCTATGACGCCAGCAAGTCCCTCAACGAAGGCGCCATCACCATCCCCGGCTACAGCATGGAAGGCTGGTACGGGCGCATCTTCCGCGGCTGCGGCTACTTCGATCCTGACAAGCCGATTGCCAAGTTCACCAAGCGCGAACTGCACGACCTGCTACACAAAGAAGCAACCAAGATCAAGGTCGACGGCATCAACCTCACCTATGCCGGCCTGATCCCGTCTGTCCAGAAGTCCTTTTTGTCGAAGGACGTGGACGCACTGCAGCCGCACATCCGTGCTTTCGTCGACCGCGCCATCACCTTCCAGACCTGCCCCGAGTGCCAAGGCACGCGGCTCAGCGAGGCGGCACGATCCTGCAAGATCGGCAAGCTCAGCATCGCTGACGCCTGCGCCATGCAAATCACCGACCTCGCCGACTGGGTGCGCGGCCTCAAGGCACCCACCGTCGCGCCGCTGCTGCAGGCTCTGGTGCATTCGCTGGACGCCTTTGCCGAGATCGGCCTGGGCTATCTGTCGCTGGACCGCCCCAGCGGCACGCTGTCTGGCGGCGAGGCGCAGCGCGTCAAGATGATTCGCCACCTCGGCTCAGCGCTGACCGACGTGACCTACGTCTTCGACGAGCCCACCACCGGCCTTCACCCTCACGACATCCAGCGCATGAACGGCCTGTTGAAGCGGTTGCGCGACAAGGGCAATACGGTCCTCGTCGTCGAGCACAAGCCCGAGGTCATCGCGATCGCCGACCATGTCGTCGACCTCGGTCCTGGCGCCGGTTCGGCCGGCGGCGAGATCGTCTACCAAGGCGAAGTCGCCGGCCTGCGCAAGAGCTCCACGCTGACCGGCCGGCATTTGGACGACCGCGCCCAGCTCAAGACCTCGGTACGAAACGCCAGGGCGGTGCTCAAGGTGCGCGGCGCCAACGCGCACAATCTGCAGAAGGTCAATGTCGACATCCCGCTCGGCGTGCTGTGCGTCGTCACCGGCGTGGCCGGCTCGGGCAAGAGCTCGCTGATCCACGGTTCGGTGTCCACGCTCGATGGTGTCGTCGCCATCGACCAGACCGCCATACGCGGCTCGCGACGCAGCAACCCGGCCACCTATACCGGCCTGCTCGACCCCGTCCGCAGCGCCTTCGCCAAGGCGAACGGCGTCAAGCCTGCCCTCTTCAGCGCCAACTCAGAGGGTGCCTGCCCGACCTGCAACGGGGCCGGTCTCATCTTCACGGACCTGGGCCCCATGGCAACCGTTTCGACAGTCTGCGAGGACTGTGGCGGCAAGCGTTTCCAGGCCGCCGTACTCGACTACAAGCTCGGTGGCATGGACATCAGCGAGGTGCTGGCCATGTCGGTCGGTGAGGCCACTGCCTTCTTCGGCAGCGGGCCTGCCAGGACGCCCGCGGCCCACACCGTTCTCGAACGCCTGTCCGACGTCGGCCTTGGCTATCTCAAGCTGGGCCAGCCACTGACGACGCTCTCGGGTGGCGAACGCCAGCGCCTCAAGCTCGCCACGCAGATGGCCGAGAAGGGCGACGTCTATGTGCTCGACGAGCCCACAGTCGGCCTGCACCTGGCCGACGTCGAGCAACTGCTGGGCCTGCTGGACCGGCTCGTCGATACGGGCAAGTCCGTCATCGTCATCGAGCACCACCAGGCCGTCATGGCTCACGCGGACTGGATCATCGACCTGGGCCCCGGTGCTGGTCACGAAGGAGGCAAGGTCGTCTTCGAGGGCACGCCCGCCGCGCTCATCCAGGCGCGTTCGACGCTGACGGGCCAGCACCTGGCCGACTACGTCGGCGCACAGGCCCTCAAGCCTCGACGGGCACGCTGATCTCGAACCAGAACCGGCTGCCCTGAGCGAGCCGGCTCTCCAGGCGGACTTCGCCGCCCATCATGCGCACCAGCTGTCTGCTGATGGCCAGGCCCAGACCGGTGCCGCCCACGCGCTGCTCGGCGCTGCCCGCCTGCTCGAAGGGCTCGAACAGACGGACGGCCTGATCCTCCGCGATGCCGACCCCGGTGTCCTGCACCTCGAAGCGCAGCAGCGCATGGCCGGGCGCCACGTCGGCCGAGGCCATGCTTTCCACTCGCAGCGTCACGCTGCCCACATGCGTGAATTTGACGGCATTGCCCAGCAGGTTCAACAGGACCTGGTTGAGTCGCTTCTCATCGGCAAGCACGACGCCAGGCAGTTGAGGGTCCAGCTCAAGGTTCAGCCCGATCTGCTTGTCATCGGCCATGACCCGCACGATGTCGACGACGGCATGCAGCCGTGTCGCGAGCTCCACGGGTGCGATGCGCAGCTCGGCCTTGCCCGCCTCGATACGCGACAGGTCCAGGATGTCGACGATGAGCGTCAGCAGGTGCTGGCCGCTGCTGTGAATGATGTCCAGGCCGTTGCGCTGCTTGACCGTCAGATCGCTGTCCATCTTGAGGATCTGGGCATAGCCCATGATGGCGTTCAGCGGTGTGCGCAGCTCATGGCTCATGCGCGCCAGGAACTGGCTCTTGGCGCGGCTGGCGATCTCGGCGCGCTCCTTGGCATCGCTGAGCTCGAGGGTGCGCTCGCGCACCAGATCTTCCAGATGGTCGCGGTGGGCGCCCAGCTCGGCCTCGCGCTCCTGCAGCGCGGCAATCATGCGATTGAAGCTGTGCGCCATGAGCGCGATGTCACGCGGTCCGCCGGCTGGAGCGCGTGCATCGCTCTCGCCATGCTCGACCCGCGCCATCGCGTCGGACAGGGCCGCCAGCGGCCGTGTCAGTCGCAGCGCCAGGTAGCGCACTGCGACGAGGAAGATCAGCGAGAACAGCAGCGCCACGCCGAAGTTCGCGACGAAAAGAGAGGCCTGGGTGCGGTGCAGCGTGGACTTGCTCTGGACTACGCGCACATGGCCCAGCAGTTGGGCCGGGCGCAGCGTCACGTCGAAGGGCGAGGGCTCGGGGCGGGTCCAAACCGGCGCAGAGAAGGCCCAGCTGTCCTCGGTCTCCTGGTCCAACCAGGCCTCGCTGGCGGCGGTTGCCCGCGGCGCGCCCGCCGCGGGCAACCGCTCGCGTTCCGGCCCCAGCGCCAGCAGCAGTTGGCCTCGAGTGTCGCGAATCTCGATGGCCATGACATCCGGAAAAGCCAACGACGCGCGCACAGCCTCCTCGGCGTTGTCGACGGCGGCATAGAGCAGGGCCAGAGAGCTGTTGGACGCCAGATTGGTGGCGACGCGGCCGCCCTGCTCCATCAGCATGGCGCGCACCTGGCGCCCACCCTGCCAGGCGTTGACCGCCGCCACCATCAGCGCCAGACCCAGCGCGCCGAGCGTGACGCCCAGGCTCAGTTGGCGGCGGAACGAGGCCTCGCGGGCATAGCGCGCATACATCCGCAGCGGCCAGGGCCAACGCCGCGTTGCAACGCTCGCGCCCTCGTCCGGATGAGGCGTGGACGTTCGGCGACGGGTTGGCGTGTGGGAGTCGTTCACAGCATCTCAGCCGTTAGGATAGACCAGGTCGGATCCGGCCTGAGCGGCGGCAACGTCCAGTCCCAGGTGTGCCGCGGTGCGGATGTTGACGGCGCCACGGGTGTCGCGCAGCGGCGCCACCCCGGCGGCCAGTGCCCGCGGGTTGCCCAGCAGGCGCAGCGCCGACATCGCCAGGCTCCGCCCGAGTTCGGCGTTATCGGGATAGAGCGAAAACAGTGCGCCCCGCTTCACATGGGCCAGGTGGCTGGAGAACACAGCGATGGAGCGGTTCCAGCCTTCCCTCAGCACCAGCGACAGCACGACGTTGTCGTCCACCGTCGTGGGATCCTGCGGCAGCCACAGCGCGTCTCGCGTCGGATCGGCCGAGCCCAGCAACTGGGCATACAGGCGCAGCGCGCCGGCCTGATCGCCAGCTTCCTGGGCCAACAGTTCCAGGCCTTCGGCGCGGGCGGCCTCCCGCGCCAACCGCACCAGCCAGGCGTTCAGCCGCGGGTCGTAGACCAGGTGCACGCGCCGGGCAGCCGGCATCAGCCGCTTCAGTCGCGCCAGCAGCAGCGCCGGATCTGGCGCCAGCGTATAGACGGGGAACGCGCGCGCCTCGGTCTCCTGCACCGACACCACGCAGCCGACCAGCACCGCCAGCTCGCCCGCGAGCGCGGCTGCGATGCGCATGCCGCCGCGGCCCAGTCCGATGAGCACCTTGACATCGCGCCGCCGCAGGTCCTCAGCGATCTCGGCCGGCCGCGCCGCGTTGCTCACCGCGAGGCTCGCGACCTGGCCGCGCAGCTTCTCCTCGATGCCTTCGATGATGGCCGTGAAGATCTGCTTGAAGGGCTCCCCCAGGTCGGGATAGACCACGGCCACAGCGCGGCTCGCATCGGCAGCACTCACCGAGCCCCCGGCCAGCACGACCATGCCACCAAGAGCCTGTCGCAGCAGCGCACGGCGAGTGGCTTCAGAGGGGCTACCGGGGTC
Organism: Roseateles sp.; assembly: GCF_036404855.1. Classification (GTDB taxonomy): domain Bacteria; phylum Pseudomonadota; class Gammaproteobacteria; order Burkholderiales; family Burkholderiaceae_C; genus Pelomonas. The sequence goes on along the minus strand of NZ_DASWYS010000036.1, from coordinate 12,901 downwards.
GATCAAGTGAGTCGGAGTGTTGCGTTATGACAGCAGGCACGGCGTGGCGCATTATGCAGATGGCCATCCCGCAACACGCGGCATGTTGTGCGTCTGGCGCGTGAGTTCTCAAACCCCGCTTGGGGGACAGCACAATACGCGCCCACTACCCTCCACCTCGGGGACGCAGCACATGAGACCTATCTTCGGCCTGGCGATTCTGGGAGGCGTCTGCTGGGCGATGCAGCCGACGGCCTTCGCGCAGCCACCGAGCGAAGAAGAAGAGCTGGCCCAGGTCTATGGCGACAAGACGACCGTCTCCATCGCCACCGGCGCGCCGCAGACGCTGCGCCGCGCTCCGGCCGTCGCCACGGTCATCACGGCGCAGGACATCGCGGCCATGGGCGCCACCGACCTGGACGAGGTGCTGGAGACCGTACCCGGCTTGCACGTCGGTCGCAGCAACGTGGCCTATTCACCGCTCTACCAGATCCGGGGTGTCGCCAGCGACTTCAACCCCCAAGTGCTGATGCTGCAGAACGGCGTGCCCATGACCACCCTCTATGTCGGCAGCCGCGGCCTCATCTGGGGCGGGCTGCCGGTGCAGAACATTGCGCGCATCGAAGTCATCCGCGGCCCGGGCTCGGCGCTGTACGGTGCCGATGCCTACGCAGGTGTCGTCAACATCATCACCAAAGGCCCACAGGAAGTGTCCGGCACCGAACTTGGCGTTCGCGCGGCCTCCTTCGGCACCATGGACGCCTGGATTCAGCACGGCGGCAAGCTCGGTCCCCTGGATGTGGCGGCGTTTCTGCGCACGGGCCGCAGCGACGGCTTCAGGGAGACCGTCGAATCGGACGCCCAGACCGGCATGGACGCATTGTTCGGAACCCGTGCCAGCCTGGCGCCAGGGCCCGTCAACACCGGCTATCACGCCGTCGACGGCGGCCTGGAACTGGCCCACGGGAAGTGGCGCATGCATGCGGGCCTGAAGCGGCGCAACGACATGGGCACAGGCGTGGGCATCGCCGGCGCCCTCGACCCCGTGGGCCGCATGGGCTCGCAGCGCGTGGAATTGGACACGGGCATCAGCGACGTCGACCTGGCGCCGGGCTGGCGGCTGAGCATGAACGGGAGCTGGCTGCACTACATGCAGAAGCTCTCCGTGCCGGTCCAGCTGTTCCCGAGCGGGGCCTTCGGCGGCGCGTTTCCCAACGGCGTGCTCGGGTCGCCCAACACCTGGGAGCGGCAACTGCGCCTGTCCACCGCCGTCACCTACAGCGGCTGGGCTGGGCATCAGTGGCGCCTCGGTGTGGGTCGCGACGACCTCGATCTGTACCGCACGCGGGAGTTCAAGAACTTCGACGTCATCACCTCCGGCCCCCTCACCGGCATGCCCATCCCCCTGCCCGGCGGCCAGCTGATCGAGGCGCCGGTGCACGACTCCTTCTTGGCGCCGCACCGTCGCCGGGTGAACTACGCCTACATGCAGGACGAGTGGAGCTTCGCGCGGGACTGGACGCTGACGGCCGGTGTGCGCCAGGACCGCTATTCCGATTTCAGCCGCACGACCAACCCGCGCATCGCGCTGGTGTGGGACGCCAGCCTGGACCTCACGGCCAAGCTGCTTTACGGCAGCGCTTTCCGGGCACCGTCATTCAACGAGCAGTACGGTGTCAACCCGGTGGCCGGCGGAAATGCCGACATCCAGCCCGAGACCATGCGCACCGTGGAAGCTGCGCTGCAATGGCATGCCGCGCGCGAGCTGCAGCTCAACGTCAACGTCTTCCGCTACACGATGGAAGACATCATCAAGACCACGCCCAACCCGGCGCCTGCGCCCGGCGCCACCTTCCGCAACGCCGGCTCGCAGCGCGGCCACGGAGGCGAGATCGAATGGATCTGGGACGCACGGCGCAATCTCCGGCTGGCCGGCAGCTACGCCTACCAGCGCTCCATCGACGAGCTGAATCAGAGCGACGCCGGCTACGCGCCGCGCCATCACCTGAATGCCCGGCTGGACTGGTCGTTCGCGAATGGTTCGCTGCTCAGCGGACGGCTCAATCACGTGCGCTCACGCCTGCGCGCCTTCGGCGATGCGAGGCCCCCCATTCCCGACTACACGACGCTGGACCTGACCCTCAGGTCTCTGCTCGCCGGCACCAACTGGGAGCTGTCTGTCACGCTGATGAATGCCTTCGACGCCGACGTGCGCGAACCCAGCCTGCCCAGCGCCGCCATCGCGAACGACCTGCCGATGCCAGGGCGTTCGCTGTCAGCCCAGGCCAGCTACAGGTTCTAGGGCCTCTGCCGAAGCGTCACGAGCCCTCGCAACCCCAACGCCGCTTGGCCACGCCCTCGTAGGCGATGTGCTCGCAGGACAGCGGGAACAGCGTGCCGGCAGGCCGCTCCGCGGCCTCGATGTAGCAGGGCGTCATGCCCGCCAGCAACATGGGCAACTGGAAATGGTGGAACTCGGTGACCGACAGTCCGAGGTCCGCCGCCAGCGCGGCGGTCATGGCCGCGTAGTTCATCTTCAGTGCCGGATCGCGCTCCACCAGCAAGCGCTCCACCTCGTGCGCCAACGCCAGGTGCGGGCCGCCGTCCAGCCCACGCTCGCGCGCGATGCCCAGCAACCAGGGCAGGCGCTCGTCGGTCGCGTGGATGGGCCGGCCATAGCCATAGATGCGTCGCTGCGCCAGTTCCTGCGCCACGACGTCCACCAGCGCCTCGCCCGCAGTCACGCGACGCTGTGCGCCGGTCAGAAAGTCGATGGCACGCACGCAGGGATGGCCGCCGTAAACCACCGCCTCGGACATGCCCAGTGCCGCCGACACCCCGAGACCGGGCGTGCTGCGCGCGCTGCCGGCGAGCGCAGCGACACGGTTGTTCCACAGCCGCGCGTCCGGGTAGCTGGTACAGACCCACATCGCATGCAGCAGGCGCAACTCGCTTTCACCGAAGCGCCTGCCGGTGATGGACAGCATGTAGAGATCGACCCAGTCCGCATGCCGCAGGTCCGCGTGCAGGTCGCGGCCGAGAAACACCGCCCGGGTGCCCACGAAGGCCTTGCCCGCGCGGGTCTGGAGACGGTCGGCGCTGTCGCGCAACAGCTGGGGACCGTTCATGCCGCGGCCTCCTCTCGGGGATCGTCGAGCAGATCCAACTCGAAGAACGGGAAGTGCTTGGGCCCGAGGGAACGCTGCTCCAGCGCGTGCGCGGCGGCACCGGGCAGCCGCAGCAACAGAAAGAGCATCTCGCCTTGCTCGGGCGTGAAACCGAGGTCGGCCAGCGCTGCGGCGGCCACGCCCGTCATGGCCAGCGGCGACGCGGCGGCGGCCTCCAGCGCAGGCCTGTGATCATCAAGCCAGGCCAGGCGGGGGCCGCCAAGCCGGGCCAGATGGGTCAGCGTCCGTCGCGCCAGGGGCGCCATGTGCGAGGCATGCGCATCGAAACCCGCCGGGCGATCGCCTTCCGGCCAGATGCCGGCCACGGCTTCATCGGACGCCAGCAAGGCTTGCCCCCATCGCGCAGGATCCGTGCCGCAGCTGTGCCACAGCTGCATCGCATGGAAGACTTCACGCGCCCCGCCCTGCCGGCCGGCTCCAACGGCCAACGCGGCCATCAGGCTGGCGGCAGCCGTCGAGCCACCGGTGCCGGCGCACATGGCGGCATGCACGGACGGGTCGCGCGGGCCGGGGTTGGCCAAAGCGAGCGCCAGGTCTTCCAACAGCTCACGCTGGACGGGCGTCGGCGCCTCGCCGCGGAACAGCAGGAACAGCATCTCCACCCAGCGTGCCTGGCCCAGCATTTCGCCGAAGACATCGTAACCATGGCAATGCGCGGCGTGCGTGGCAAAGGCGTTTCCGGGCTCGGCTTCCTCCAGCCAGATGCGCGTGTGAATGCGTTGCGTCGGCATCGCGGGCGCGCTCATCGCGCTGTTCCCAGGGTCTTCATGCGCAGGTTCATCGGCGGCACTTCCTCTCCATCGATGCGCACATCCAGCAGCGTCGGCCCTCGGCGCGACAGCAGCGCGGAGAAATCAAGCGCGTCGAGTTCCTGGGGCGACCGGACCACATGGCCAGGAATGCCCATGGCCGCGGCCATGGCGGCGAAGTCGACCTTGGGCAGCTGGAAGCCGATGGGCTCGGCGCCGGCCAGACGTTGGCCATGCTTGACCATGCCCAGCGCACCGTCGTTCAGCACGACGTAGAGCACCGGCAGGCCGAGCTCGGCGGCCACGGTGATCTCCTGGCCGTTCATCAGGTAGCTGCCGTCGCCCGTCAGGCAGACGACTGGGCAACTGCGGTTGGCCATCGCGATGCCGATGGCCGAACCAATGGCCCAGCCCATGGGGGCGAAGTCCATGGTCACGCGCAGCCAACTGGAGTCGCGCGTGCGCCGGTCCTTGCCGGCCGACGGATAGGCCGCATCAGGCGTGCGGCGCCGGTCCTGCGGCGCAAGGTAATGGACGGCCCAGGCCGCGCTGTTGCCGGCGTCAGCAACGAAGCGCGTCTGCGGCGGACAACGTTCACCCAGCCGTGCCACCAAACGCTGAGGCTTCACCATCCCGCTGTCGCCATGCAGGGCTTGCGGGCGGTCGACCATGGCCTCGTAGGCCTGGCGGGCCACCTGCGGGTGCAGGAAGGGCAGCAGTTGCGCTTCCTGGGCGCGGCGCGCAGGGGCGAGCAGCGCGATCAGTTGCTCGCAGACCGACTTGACGTGACCGCGCACATGCAGGCGGGCCATCGGGGAGCGCATCAGGTTCTCATCGCTGTCGTCCACATGGACGAGGCGGCTGTTCAGCAACGCCGTGGACCAGCCCCCGCTGTTGAACTCACCGAAGCCGGTGCCCAGCGCGATGACGAGGTCAGGCTCGTCCTGCAGCAGGGCGGCGGCACTGGCATGGCCACCGAAGCCGAACACGCCGCGGTAGCGCGGGTGGCGTGGGTTGATGAAACCCTTGCCGTCGGGCGTCGTGATGAAGTTCCCGTTGGTGCGCTGCACCAGCTGCATCAGCTCGTTGGCGGCGTCGGCGCAGCCGTCGCCGATCAGCCAGACCGGCTGGCGGGCAGAGAACAGCAGACGGGCCAGCTGTCGCACCGCCGGCAGGTCCACCAGGGCCGGCGCACGGCGCAACAGGCCGGCGAAGTCGGGCATTTCCAGGTCTTCCGGCAGCGGTGTGCGCAGGATGTCCACCGGGAGCGACAGATGGCTGGGGCCGCTGGGCGCGCGCTGGGCCTGCATCAGCGCGTTGAAGAGCTTGGTGGGCAGTTGCTCCACATGCGAGACCAGCGAGTTGTAGCGGGTGCAGGGGCGGAACATCGCCATCGTGTTGATGCCCGTGCAGCTGGACTCCTGCAGCGCGCCCTTGCCGAAATTCTTGATCGGTGGCTGGCCGGTGATCACCAGCATGGGCACGTTGTTGTCGTAGGCGCAGGCCACACCGGTGATCAGGTTGGTGGCGCCCGGCCCTGAGGTGGCGATGCAGACGCCCAGCCGGCCGGTCTCACGGGCATACCCGTCGGCCATGTAGGCCGCGCCCTGCTCGTTGCGGGCCACGACGGCCCGCGGGCCGCCGCGGCGGGCGCTGCGGGCCAGCGCGTTGTAAAGGGGCTCGATGGCACCGCCGGGCACGCCAAAAACGTACTCCACACCGAGCGCGGCGAGCGCATCGACCAGCAGGTCGGCAGCATCGCGAGCGGGTTCGGGCGTCAGGTCAGGGGCGAAGGCGAGAGAAGTCTTGGAGTCCACGTTGCGAGCAGGCGAGACGCCGCAACGAACGGGCATGGCGCTGCTGGAGCGCCTGGCACCCGGATGTCCGCACGGCAGGGAAAAACGGAATGAGCCCACCGTCGACGATGGACTCCCTGGCGGCTGGCGGATGGGTTCCGCCGGCCGGGCTCCTCCTGCGTGCGCTTCGAACTTGACCGGTTCGGCGACATCTATGCCCGCGCAGATATGCCGTTGGCAGCCACGCGATAGGCATAACTGTATCTAGTTGAAACAGAAATGCATCCCCGCGGATGCGGGCGGAAATACGTCACGAATTCAGGGTTTGATGCTCGCGCCCGTCAGTTGCGCGACCGCCGCGAGCGTCGTCTGTGCCGCGTTGAGGCCGAGCAGGAAGTCCTTGTCCGAGTAGGCCGCGTATAGATCGGTGGGCTGGTGCCAGTGCGGATTCCAGCCGGCGCCAATCTGCATGCCGCGCTCGTTCTCGCGCACGGAGATGGCCGGAACGTGGTCCATGAAGGGCGTGGAGTCCGTGTTGGTCATGCGGTTGCCGACGGCCACGGGGTAGTCGGTCGCGTACGTCTCGTTGGCCGCGCGCAGATGCCAGGCCAGCTTGGCAGCGCCCTCCGCGAATTTGGCGTTCACCTGGAACTCGACATTCACATCGGCCTCGGCGCGCTGCTCCTTGGGCGCGGTGTAGACCGGCTGGCCGCGGACGTCCAGCACGGGCTTGCCGGCCCCGTCCAGTTTGGGCACCGGCATGCCGTGGTCGAACAGCAGCATGTCATGCTGGATCATGCCCAGCCACCTGGGCTCAGGATAGCGACCCGAGCCCTTGGGTGACTCGATGCCCTGCAGCTCCTTGCGCTGGGCGACGTACGCCGAGGCGCCGTTCAGCCCTGTCTCCTCGTTGTTCCAGAGAATGAAGCGGATGGATCGCTCCGTGGTGACGCCGGGCAGGCTGAAGATGCGTGCCAGTTCCATGACCAGCGCCGTTCCCGAGCCGTCATCGTTGGCGGCCTCGCCGAAGCCGATGCCGTCCATGTGGGCGGAAACGATGTACATCTCGTCCGGCCTGGTGGCGCCGACCTTGGTGCAGTAGACGCTCTCGCGCGGCGAGGTGCCCAGCGGCGTCTGCTCCGCGTTCAACGCACGCAGACGCTCGTCCGGCTGGGACATGGGGTCGGTGTTGACGCCTATCGGCGCGCGCTTGCCAAACAAGGTGCCGCCGCCCTGTGCTGCAGGACCGCCGGCGCGCACGGGCTGCAACTGCACGGGGCCGCGCTTGCTGGGTTCGGTGAAGTCGTAGCGCAGCCGCTCGGTGTTGGTGCAGCCGTAGCGCTTCAGCTGCGCCTCGATCCAGTCCAGCGCCGCCCGGTTGCGCGCAGTGCCCTGGCGACGGTCGCCGAACTGCGTCAGCCCCTTGATGGTGGCCTTGTACTTCTCGAGTTCCAGATGATCGACCAGGGTGGCGACGGGGTCGGCCGGCGGCTGGGCCGACGCCGGCGACGTGGCCCCCAGCGAGGCGAGCAGCAGGCAGGCAGCAAAGGAAGCGGTCTTCATGGCGTGCAGGAAGGTAGGGACCGGCCAGCATAGGCCAGCCGCCCTCCCCCGGACCTCAGGCCAGTCCCGCCTTGTCGAGGCCGTACATCTTGTCCTTGGAACCGGGCTGGTTGCGGAAAGCCACGTTCATGCGGTTCCAGCCATTGATGGCCGCGACGCGCCAGGTGAGCGTGGACAACTCCTCCTCCGAGAACTGCTCGCGCGCCTCGGCATGGAGGGCATCGGACACGCCCAAAGGCGCGATGCGCGTCAGCGCCTCGGTCCAGGCCAGGGCCGCGCGCTCCCTTGGCGTGAAGAGCTGGGACTCGGGCCAGATGGCCACATGGTGCAGGCGCAGCTCTCGCTCGCCGTTCATCCTGGCCTGCTTGACGTGCATGTCCAGGCAGAACGCGCAGCCGTTGAGCTGCGAGGCGCGGATGTCCACCAGCAGGGCAAGCGTCTCGTCCAACTTGATGGCCATGCTGAAGTCGAGGTACTTCTTGAAGAGCTGGGGGGACTGCTGGGTGTAGTCGAGACGGGCTTGCTGCGTGCTCATGGCGGGATCCTTGGCTGAGGTTATTGCGGGGCGGCCACGCCGCCCACCACCTCAAGACGGAGCGCCCGCCCCGCTTGTGACATCGCTGGCGATGGCAACCAGCTTGTCGGGGTTGCGCTGGATGTAGACGGCCCCCACCTGGCCGGATTCGCGGGCCGGCGCCAGCGCGATGGTCTGCACAAGGCGGCCGCCTGCGGCGTCATCGACGATGAGCACGCCCGGCAAGCCGTTGACGCGGGCCGGGACCAGCCGCCAGCCGTGGCTGGTGGGCAACTGCGCGAAGCCAATGAAGACGCGCGCCACCTGGGCCCCCCCGCGCAATGGCCGCGGCACGGCGCTGGCCTTGCCACCGCCGTCGGCCATCATCACGGCATCCTCGGCCAGCAGCCGGGCCAGCGCCGAGACATCCTGGCTGCGCACGGCTTCCATGAAGGCCTCGACAAGGCGCTGCGCCTCCTCCCTGGCCACCTCCCGCCGCGCATAGTCGGCCTTGATGTTCTTGCGCGCGCGGCTGACGAGTTGGCGGCAAGCCGCCTCGCTGCGGTCCAGATGGCGGGCGATCTCGTCATAGTCCATGTCGAACACGTCGTGCAGCAGGAAGGCCGCGCGCTCCAGCGGCGACAGCCGCTCCAGCGCCAGCATGAAGGCGATGGACACGTCCTGCGCGAACTCCGCCTGCTTCTCGGGGCCGGGTGCCCACCCGAACAGGGCCTCCTGCTCTTCCAGCAGCGGCTCGGGCAGCCAGACGCCCACGTAGTGCTCGCGCTGCACGGCAGCGGAGCGCAGGCGGTCCAGGCAGAGGTTGGTCGCCAGCCGCGACAGGAAAGCGCCGGGATGCTCGATGGTGGACTCGTCCACCTCGGCCCAGCGCAGCCAGGCCTCCTGCACGACATCCTCGGCTTCGGCCCGTGAGCCGAGCATGCGGTAGGCCAGCGCGCGCAGTCGGCGGGCGTGGTCACGGTCAAAGCGCAGCGCGCGGGCGTTCGGCGAGTGGTCGTCGGTCATGGCAGGGTCGTCAGCGGTCTTCCCTGTCAGACGAAACGGACCCGGAGTTTGTGACAGAGAACGGCGAAAGGCCAGTCCAGCGCCTCAGGGGCAGCGCACGAAGTTGCCCTGCACCGTGCATGCGCCGTGCGGCCCGACCAGGGTGGGCCCCATGCGGATCAGCGTGGACCCGTCGCTGGTGATGCAAGCCGCTGCGGTGCACTGAGTCACCGTGACGAGGGGCTCCAGGCGCGGCTGCGGCACGGTCACCGCAGGCGTGGCCGGCGGGGGCGTCGCTGCCGGGCCGGGCCGGATCGGGAGCGGGGGCACGACCCAGGTGTGCTGCGATGGCGGTGGCGATGTCGTCAACGCGCCCAGGCAGTCATCGGCCACGCGCTTTCGCAAAGGCTGCAGCCGCGCGGCGACGACGCGTTGCCGCTGCAGATCCGACGCCGCAGCCGCCGACGCGGGCGCCGTGGCGGCGATGACATCCTCGGCCGCTTCCAGCGCTTGCAGCGCCGTGTGGCAGGCCGCTGACCTGGGCAGCTCCTCGGCCCGCACGGCACCGCCGCTCAGTGCGGTCAACAATCCGCACAAGGGCATGGATCGGGCAAGGATGGTGCGCATGACCCTCCAATCTTGCGCCGTTTTCGACCAGCACGCTGTAGGCCGCGGCCTTCGCCTCAGGTCCGACGCAGCCGCGGGCCTGCGAGCAGCACCATGAAACCCGGCACATCCGCCCACGCATAGCCCAACACACTGGCCGAGCTCGCGTCGCCCCCCCGGCAACGTGGCTGCCGTGCACGCGGACTGGAGCGGCCGGCGCGGCTACGGCGCCACGCCGCGCACCAGGCGCACCGGGAGCCGTTCACGCCGCGGCATGTCGCCGCGCGCGTCGCCGTTGCGCGGGTCCACCGCCCAGCCGACTTGGACCCTGAGCTGGTCGGTACGCACCTCGGTCGCGCCGCGCTGCACGTTGCGATACGCGTAGGGATTCGCAGCCTCGCTGTCGATGCGGGCGGAGCTGGTCCAGTGCCAGCCGGCGGGCGCCGCGGGCGCGAGCGAGGCTGGCCCGTGCGTCAGCCGGTCGCCGAAATGCTTGAGTTCGGGCACGCGCGGCACGCGCCAGGCGCGCCCCTCGGCCTCGCTGCGCGCACGTGCCATCGCCAGCGCCTCGGCGTGCGTGAACAACGCCGGCTTTCCCTGGCAGCTGCGGCCGTCCCAGCGCATGCCCTCGACGCAGCGTGACCAGGCGCGACCGCTGGCGGCATCCAGCAGTTCCAGCCCGTCAGCGCTGGGCACCAGGGCGGGCGCGGGTGCGCCCGATTCCGCGGCCCGGACGACGCAGGCCAGGCTCAAGCCCGCCAGCAGGATGAATGTGAAACGGAACTGCATCACGACATCCTCCCTCAGCGTCCGGCCGCCACCACCAGCGCAAGCGCCTCGGCCGGCGTCACCGCGCCCTCACCGGGCAGCTCGACGACCATGAGGTAGCCCGCCAGGTCATCGCGCCGGCCCGCTGCTGCATAGGTCTGTGCCAAGGTGAGCTGGCGGCTGGCCACGAGGCGGCCGCTGGCGGGGTCCCAGTCCTCGCTGGAGATCATGCAGCCTTGCTGCGGCGTGCCGGGAAAGTAGCGGCTGCCGGCGAAATAGGCGGGATTGAGGGTCGTGCCATGGACCAGCAGCTCGTCGCGGCCCGCGCGGCCAGCCAGCCAGGCCTCCTTGATGCTTGCAGCACCTTGCCAGCTCGGCGGCAGAAAGCTGTCGTAGAAGGCCTCGCTCCACTCGGTCGCGGCATCGCCATGCTGGAACTCGGCCGGCGTCGCCTCGAACGGCAGCTTGCTGTGCAGATAGGGGGTGGGACCGATGTTGGGGTTGGTGGCCGTACCAGCGCCGACGATGGTGAACAGTCCTTGCGGCGTGTTGCCGTTGGTGATGGTGCCCGGCAGGCCGGTGCGGGCGAGTGCGAGCTGGGGTGAAGCGAAGAGCTGGCCCGCAGTGTCGCGCACGAAGCGACCGTCGGCATCGCGCACCAGCACCAGGCCCATGTCGTTGCGGCCGGGGCGTTGCAGGCTGTAGAGCGCAGGGTAGCCTGGGCGCAACGGCGCGGCTAGCAGGTCGCTCAGCGGCGGCTGCTGACGCACCGGTGCGATGGCGTCCATCAACGCCAGCAGCCGCGGGTCGTCGCGCCACTGCGGAAACTGGCGGGGCACGAGGCCGCCTATGGCCACGGCGTGGCTCGGGCGCGCGGCGATCAGCGTGTAGGCCGCGATGGCGAAGGGCTTGCTGGTCTGCAGTTCAGGCAACAGGGTCAGGAGGGCAGGCTCGGCATCGGCCGCGTAGAGGGCGTGGGCAGCCGTCAACAACGCACGCTGGGTGTCAGGGTCGCGGCGGCCCAGCGTCGGAAGGGCCTCGAGCAGCAACGGCCGGGCGGCGTCGATCTCCAGGTTGTACTGCGCAACCAGATCGAAGAGCCGCGGCAGGGCTGCGTCACGCTCGGGGCCAGGCGGCAACGCGATGCGGGCGCGGATGTCGGCCAGCACGCCATCTCGCAGCGCGCGTTCGCCGTCGGTCGAACTGGCTGGCCAGCTGAAGTCCGCAGGCCGCAGCGCCAGCAGCTCGGTGGCGGTGTAGCGCTTCTCGGCGGGTTTCTGGGGCGTCAACGGCGCGCAGGCGGCCAGGGCCAACGCGAGCAGGGGAAGGAGGAAGCGGGCGATCATGTGTGCACAGAAGGTGGCGGGCGCCTGTCGAATTCGCGGCGCCCGCTTCGTCGTAGTGTCAGGCAACTGCCCACGTCCTTTCTGAATCCCGCATCCAAGGAGACTCCATGAAATGCCTGCCCCTGATTTCTGCCCTGCTGGCAACGTCCCTCACCCAGGCCGCCCCCATCGGCTATGAGATCGACCCGACGCACACCTACCCCAGCTTCGAGGCCGACCATATGGGCCTGTCGTTCTGGCGCGGCAAGCTCAACAAGAGCAGCGGCAGCATCGTCTATGACAAGGCAGACGGCAGTGGCAGTGTGGACGTGAAGCTGGACCTGGCCAGCATCGACTTTGGCCTGGAGGCGATGAACGCCTGGGCCCGCGGCAAGGACTTCTTCGACTTGGACAACAAGTCCCCCATCGCCAGCTTCAAAGGCCGATTCGAGGGTCCGGCCGGCGGCGTGCCGAGCCGGTTGGTGGGCGAGCTGACACTGAACGGTCGCAGCAAGCCGGTGACGCTGGCCATCCACCAGCTCAAGTGCCTGCCCCACCCCATGCTCAAACGCGACTGGTGTGGCGCGGACGCCTCCGGCAGCTTCAACCGCGAGGACTTCGGCCTTGCGGCGGGCAAGGACTACGGCTTCAAGATGGACGTGGGCCTGCGCATCCAGGTGGAGGCCGTGGCGAAGGAATGACGTTCCTCGCCATGCATCGTCTTGCTGGACACCTGCGTTTGCGGCGGCCGGGCGCGCTCATGCAGTGACGCTTCACCCCGTTCGTCGCGCTCGACAGGCGATGGGCCTGCGCCCTCCAGGGGGGCGCCTGCCGCGCGCAGGATGAATAAACCGGCCACGTAGGGCCGGTTTGCGAGGCGTGCAGGCGGGGAGGACTACTTGACGCCCATTTCGTCCAACAGGCGAGTCGTCTTGTCGACCGTGCTCATCTGCCACAGCATGTAGCGCGCGTCCAGGCTGATGCTGCGGACCAGCTTGGGATTGAAGTCCCAGTCGGAGATGACGGCATCCAGCGTGCCGTCGAACAGCAGCCCCACCAGCTCGGCCTTCTTGTTCAGCACCGGCGAGCCGGAGTTGCCGCCGGTCGTGTCCAGCGTGGACAGGAAGTTGACGGGCACCGAGTCCAGCGACTTGACGTAGTACTTGCCGAAGTTGCGTGCCTTGATCGCGGCGAGCTGCTCGGCCGGCGCATTGAATTCGCCGCCGGCCTCGTCCGGGCCACGGTGCTTGGCGACGATGCCGCGCAGTGTCGTGAAGGCCGTCCAGTTGCTGCCGTCGCTGCCGGGTGTGCGGCCCTGCACCTTGCCGAAGCTAATGCGCAGGGTGCTGTTGGCATCGGGATAGACGGCTTCGCCGCGGCTGGCGTGGTAGTCGATCGTGGCCTGCTG
>NZ_DASWYS010000035.1:0-2172 GCF_036404855.1 Roseateles sp. | reverse complement strand
GTCGTCGCGGGGGTTGTCGTCGACGCGCAGCGTGGCGCCCACGTCCGACAGCCCGCGGCCGGCCATGACGCGGAAGCCACCCGCCGCGCGCGCGGTCTTGGAGCCCTTGACGGCCTTCGCTGCCTTGGCTGCCGGTGGCTGGCGGCTCTTTATATCCGACAGGTCCTGCGGCACGCCCAGGGCCACGGCCCAGGCGTCGGTGCCATTGGTGACCCAGTCCTCATAGCTCAGGACGGCGAAGCCGCTTGCGCCCCAGCCGGTGCCCCAGCTGTTCTGCACGACGAATCCGCGCTCGTTGTAGCCCACCAGCGCGAAGGCATGGCCGCCACTCTTGCGGGCCACGCGTTCGATGCGCGGCAGCTTGTCATGGCTGGACGGCATGGCGCTCTCGTCCAGGGTCCAGCCGTCGTGCACGTCGCCCGACACATAGATGGCGCCGATCTCGTAAATGGCCGCCTGCATGTCGACGATGCTTTTCTTGTCGACCCGGTAGTAGACGCCCAGCGCCCGCGTGGTGGCGTCGGCGTCCCAGCCCGCTGCAGGGCGCTCGAAGACGCCCGCACCGTCCCTGTCGAGGGGATAGGGCCAGAGCGCGGACGAGCACACACCGTGCTTGTGCCAGCCCTTGAGGGCGCCGCGGCAGGACGAACCCTCGTAGTCCTGGCCGGGCCACTCGTCGTAGAGCTTGGCCAGCTCGTAGAACATGCGCGGACTGACCATCTCGGGCAGGGCCCGGCTGCGTGGCGCGGTGAGATGGCGCAGCCAGTACAGGTAGTTGGTCACGCAGGCCAGGCCGAAGCCGGTGCAGGCGCCCTCGTTGCCCTGGTTGAGGATGCGGCCGGCCTTCACGTAGGCGGGCAGCAGTCGCTTCAGGTCCGTGTCCAGCGGCCAGCGCGGCGGCAGCGAGCGCAGCGGCGCGCGGTAGACCAGGTCGCGCAGGTCAAGACGGTCGGGGCGGGCATCCAGCGTGGGCGTGGGCACGGCATTGGCGCCGGCCTTCCCTTTGGCCTTGGCCGCGGGTTTGCGAGTCTGTGTGGCCATGGTGGGCTCCTCGGGGTGAGGGCGGATGATGGCCGGGCACATGAGCCGCGACAAGCGCACGGCCAGCGCGGATCCTTAGGTTTGAGGGCGATTGCGGCGCGGCCTGTGTGGCTAGCGCTTGACCCGGGCCCAGCGCTCATGGTCGCGCCAGCGGCCGGCGATCTTCAGGTAGCGGGGCGAGTAGCCCTCGAGCTCGAAGCCACAGCGCTGGACCAGCGCGATGGACGCGGTGTTGCCCGGCTGAATGTTGGCCTCGACGCGGTGCAGCCCGAGGTCCGTGAATGCATGCCGCACGACAGCGTTAAGGCCTCGCGTCAACAGCCCGCGGTGCTCGAAGCCGGTGAAGGCGTAGTAGCCGAGATAGCCGCTGCGGAAGGCGCCCATGACGATGTTCGTCAGGTGGATGGCGCCGGCCAGTTCTCCGCCCTCGACCACGACGAAGCCCAGATGGGAGGCGCCATCGAAGCGGGCGAGGTAGCGCGCAAACGCAGCGGCATCGCAAGGCGGCTGTACCCAGGGGCGGTGCAGCTTGCGGCTAGCGCGGGCGGCGGCGGTGAAGGCGGATTCATCCGCCGCCGTGACCTGCCGGATCACCGCCCCAACGGGGCAATGCCCAGCCAGGCTGCGTGAGCCCAGAAGGCGAAGAAGGCCCACAGCGCGATGCCCACGACGACGGGGGACGCCGTGCCGACCAGGGTGGCGGGCGCCGTGGCAGGCGCCGGCCGGCGCCGCGCCGCGCGGAAGACGAGAATGGACCAGACAAGGAAACTGCCGAACAGCATGGCGTCGGCCAGCGTGTTGTTGGCGATCAGGTGGGCGAAGGCCCAGACCTTCACCGACAGCGTCATCGGATGCTGTAGCTTGGCCTTGAAGTGATTGCGCGGCACATAGGCCGCGGCCAACAGGATCATCGCGACGAGCATCAACGCCGCCGCCGCATGGTTCATGCCGCGGATAGCGGGCCACAACACGACGGGCTCCAGTCGTGCCTGCGAGAAGCCCCACAGGATCAGCCCGAAGCCGATGAGGGACACCAAGGTGTAGAGGCCCTTCCAGCCCTTCTCGCCCAGGCGGACCATCTGCGCGTTGCGCCAGTTCGGCGCGATCGCGCGTGTCATGTGGATGCCGAGA
>NZ_DASWYS010000034.1:0-3820 GCF_036404855.1 Roseateles sp. | reverse complement strand
ATGCCATCAGCGCCTGCATCAGCCCCGGCTGCAGCCACACGTCCCAGCATTCCTCTTCGGCGCCGAGCCGCTTCAATCCGGCGTGCACCGCGTCGGCCACCAGCCGCAGCCTCGCCTCGGCGGACGCAGTGCCGCAAGCTGGCAGCAGGCCGCGCAGCAGGCGATTGCGCGCAGCCGCGACACCGGCATTCAGGGTCAGCAGCCGCTGCACCTGCTGCAACGCCGTGCGGGCCGATGTGGCCGGCAGCGGTGCGCACAGCGGCAGGGCCGGCACGTCCAGCGGGCGCGTCGCATGCGCCGGACCCAACATCAGTACGGCCAGGCGCAGCCATTCGACGGGCGCGAGGCTTGCCGTGGGCTCGTCACGCAGGGACAGTGCCCACACCTCATCGAAGCCGCGCCGGCCCTTGGCGCGGTTCACGCGTGCCGACAGCATCGCGAGATTGGCAGCCGCGTAGGCGCCGTCGTTGTTGAGCCGGTCCACCGAGGCATCGCTGCCCAGGCGCGTCGCGTGGGTCAGGGGCTCGCGCGTGACCGGGCAATGGCTGACGTCCAGGCGCCGCAGCAGCTCGACGGTGACGTCGGGCGCCACGGCACGGCCACGCGCCAGCGCGCCCAGGCGCAGTTGCAGCCACTTGCGCGCGAAGCGGTCGTCCCGGCGCGGGCGGGTGCCGTGCCGGGCGGCGGCTGCCTCAAAGCCCTCGCGCACGGCGGACGGCCAGTCGGGCTGCAGCCCGATGCGGCTCAGCCCATGCAGATCATGGCCGAGGCGGCGCCCTGCCTCGACTGGGTCGATGGTTTCCATGACGATCATCTGAATCCCCGAAGGCCCGCACCAGGCTACCGCGTCGTCCCCGGGGCGGGCATATGCATTCCGGCACAAGGCCGGGTCGGCGTGGGTGGCGTTCAGCGACGCGGTGGGGGCGGCTTGGGGCGATGGGGGGCGTCCGCCCAGGCCGGTGCCGGCCCGGCGGGCCAGCGGCCGTTGACGGCCGTGGCGGGGATGCGCAATGGAGGCACGGGGGTGCCAAGCGTGAGCGCCGCACCGCCCACGGCGGCGCTGGCAACGAGGTCGTCCACCACGGGATGGACGCTGCCGACGCTGTGCACGCCGCCATCGGCCGCCTCATGCCAGTGACGTTGCACGCCATGGTGCTCGTGGCGCGCACCCAGCGCGTGGACGCGCACATGAGCCTCGGCGCGAAGCGCCTGCAGGCGCTCGGCCACCCGCTGCGCCAGCTGCAGCGCTGGCTGCAGCCATTCGGTCTGCAACCCGGTCGCCGGCGCCGTGTGCCAGTGCGCCGGCCCGAGCACGCGCAGGCTGGTGCTGGACGCGCCGTAGACCGGCAGCGCCAGCACAAGCAGCCACAAAAGCAGCGCGTGCAGCGTCCCGCGCATGATGCCCCGTCAGAACCCCAGCTTGAGCGTCACGCGGACCGTGCGCGGCTCGGCAGGGTGGACATGCCGGTCGGCCACCGGCGCCGCCTCACCGGGCAGCTGAGATTCGTAGAAGTACTCAATGTCATTGACCTTGCGGTCCAGCACGTTGAACACGTCAAAGGTGACCTCACTGTCGCGCCAAAGCTTGCGGCTGACTCGCAGGTTGGTCGTCAGCGACGAGCGCGAGCGCACGCTGTTGTCCTCGATCAGCGCCCCCGAACCCAGGTAGCGCCACTGCAGGCTGGCCGACCAGGGCCCCAGCTCGCGCAGGGTGACGGCGATGGAGCCCACCTTGTCCACCGCGTTGGGGATCCGGTTGCCGGCCGGGTCGGCATCCTTGAAGCGTGCATGCGTCCACGCGAGGTCGGCATCGACCAGCAGCCAGGGCACGGGCACGTAGCGGTTGTTCCATTCGATGCCGTGCCGCCTGCTGGGTCGGTTGGCTTCGGTGGCGCCGGCATCGCCGACATAGACCAGCTCGGAATCGAAATCCAGCTTCCACAGCGCGACCGAACTCTGCAGGCCCGGCAGCCATTCCGTGCGTGCCCCCAGCTCCAGGCCGCGCGCGGCGACGAGACCCGGCACCTTGTCGACGGCATCGCCGGTCCTGGGGTCGACGGTGGCCGTGGTGCCGCGCGCGTCGTTGCTGTGGAAGCCTCGGCCGGCGTTGAAGAACAACTCGGTCTTTGCCCACGGTCCGGCGACCAGCGACAGCTTGGGCGAGAACAGGTGGGCCGAGGCGCTGCCGGAGTTGGCGGCATCGCGAAGGCTGTCCACCTTGAAGCGCGCCTGGTCCGCCCGCAGGCCGACCACGCCACGCAGCCACGGTGCCAGCTCGACGGACGTCTGGCCGTAGGCGCCGAGCTGGGTCTCTCGCACGACGTCGTCTCGCGTGGTGCCGACGACGCGACGCGCCACTGTGTCATGCAGGCCCACTCGGATGCGGTCGTGGCGCAGTTGCATCCCGACCTCGCTCCTCGCCACCAGCTCGCCCAGGCGGTGCTCGACGGCGTGGCTGGCACTGACGCCGTAGACGCTGCGCTTGTCCTGCTGCAAGAACTGATCGCCCTCGTCCGGCCGCTCCAGCGCATAGGTGAAATTGGAGAAGAGCTGGAGCCGGTAGTTCATCGCGTAGGCCGCGACGCGCGTGGCCTCGCCCTCGGTGGTGCGATGCCATTCGCCGGACACGCTGGTGCGCCGCGTTTCGCCACCGTCGCTGACGTCGATGGCATCGAAGCGGCCGAAGGGCTTGCCGTCGTAGGTGCCAGCAGCGATGAGGCGCTCGGGCACCTGGTCGGTCGAGTTCCATCGGGCGTCGTAGGCCATCAGGCTGGCACTCCAGCCCTGGGCGCGCGTGCCGCCGGACAGCGTCAGCACGCCGTTGCTCTTGCGCAGGTGCTCGGGCAGCGTCCACGGCCCGTCGTTGTGCTGCACCTCGACGGCACCAAGCACCTGCAGGGCGCCGCCGAGGGTCGTGGAGCCAGCGCCGACGAAGCGCTGGAACTGACGCTGGCCCAGCGCCAGCGCAGCGAAGCTCTCGTCCAGCGTGCTGCGATAGGCGATGTCGGCCGAGCCGGCTGCGGAAAAGTTGCCGCTCTTCGCGAAGTACGGCCCCTTGCGGTACTCGATGCGGTCGACCAGCTCGGGAATGAGGAAGTTCAGGTCCGAGTAACCCTGACCATGGCCATGCGTCGGCATGTTCACCGGCAAGCCGTTGACCGTGGTTGCGAAGTCGGTGCCGTGGTCAAGGTTGAAGCCGCGCAGGAAGTACTGGTTGGCCTTGCCGTCGCCCGAATGCTGCGTGACGATGACGCCGGGCACGAACTCCAGCACCTCACCGGGACGTAACGCGGGGCGGCTCTTCAGCAGCTCGGCGCGGACGGCGCCCTGGGATGCGGCATCGGAGCTGCCGACGGCGTTGTCGTAGTGGCGGCCGCTGACCTCCACGCGCTCCAGCTCTGCCACCGCACTGGCGGACGGCTCGGGCTGACTGCCCTGGGCGGACGCCATCGCCAGCAGGCTGGCAGTGGCCAGCAGCGCCGGCCTGAACGTGCCGACGGATCGTGAGGACGCGGGCGTGCGGCCCCGCGATGGCCGCCACAGCGGCGAAAGGACTTTTGTCATTGGATTTGAGTTGTTCTGAAGCCGGCCTGCAGCGCAGGCGCAGCCACCGCCCGTCTTGCCATGACGGGCGAATTTATGGAGGGGGGGCTTGGCGGCGCAGCAGGTGGCGCCGGGTGCGGGATCAGCCGCGAGGCGGCGTCAACGGCGGCGCAACCACGCGGTCGCGCCAGTTGATGGCGAAAGCGGCGGGCGGGTCGCTGCCCTGCCGCCCCGTCACCGCGAGCGTGCCCGGCATCCAGGCCAGGAAAGCGGTGCC
>NZ_DASWYS010000033.1:0-6556 GCF_036404855.1 Roseateles sp. | reverse complement strand
CCACGGCGCCATCACCCTGCCCGGCCCGCAGCTGCTGGAGGCGCGCTGGGACGTGTTCGGTGCCGACGGCCGCCTGATCCTGCGCGCCGAAGGCTGGGAAGACCGCGTGTTCAGCGGCGACGAACGCTTCTTCGGTTTCCGCCTCGACCCGGCGCACGCGCGTCTGTCGGAGCAGGCCATGGCCGGCCAGCTGCCGGCGGAACTCTGCCTGCGCCGCATCGAGCCGCTGCCGGAGGGCACGCTGGATGAAGGCGGCACGATCTGGAAGCGCATGCTGGCCCACATGGTGCTGAGCCGCCGTGAGCGCGCGATCTTCAACGCGCTGCCACAGCAGGGCCCGCGCCGCGAGGAGTGGCTGATGGGCCGCCTCGCCGCCAAGGACGCCGCGCGCGACTGGTACCGCCTGCGCGGCGGCACCGAGCTGTCGCCGGCCGACGTCGAGATCGACTCCGACGCCAACGGCCGGCCGCTGGTGCGCTGCCCGGCCCTGCCGCAGATGGCCGCGCCGGCGCTGTCGATCGCGCACAGCCAGCGCTGGGCCTACGCCGTGGCCAGCGACCCGAGCGTGGCCCTGGGCCTGGACTACCAGCGCGCCGACAACCTGCGCACCGAGGACGTGGCCGTCGGCGGTTTCTCAGCCGCCGAACAGGTCTGGTTCCAGGGTGCCGAAGGGGCCGAGCGCAGCCGTATCGTGCTGGCCCTGTGGTGCGCCAAGGAAGCCGCCGCCAAGGCTGCCGGCACGGGACTGAACGGCCGTCCACAGGACTGGCAAGTGGTTGCCGCGCACCTGGACAACCGCCTGGGTGGTCCGCAGATGGCGCGGGTGCGCTACAACGGTCAGGATTACGATATCGCCCTGCATGCCGAAGCCGGTCAGGCCATGCTGGCGCTGTGCGTCACCGCAGCGCCACGGGCAGCAACATGGCCGGCAGCCTGAACATTCCTACAGAACTTCCTTTTCCGAAGACACGATCATGACGACGACCCTGTTCATTGGCCTCGACGGCTGCACCTTCACCGTGCTGGATGAAATGACCCGCGACCTGCCGGGCGAGGGTGTGACCATGCCCTTCCTGGCCTCGCTGATGAAGAAGGGCGTGCGCGCCAAGCTGCGCTCCACGCCCAACCCGCTGACCCCGCCGGCCTGGACCAGCATCATGACCGGCAAGGGCCCGGGCGAGCACGGTGTGTTCGAGTTCATCCGCGCCGAGGACCACGGCGCCGAGGTCTACTGGACACTGTATGACGCGCGCGACGTCGACGCCGAGACGATCTGGTCGATCGCCTCGCGCAAGGACAAGAAGATCGCCGCGCTGAACTTCCCGCTGACCGCGCCGGCGCCGGAGGGCATCAACGGCTCGATCGTGCCGGGCTTCATCCCCGCCAAGCACCTGCGCCGCAACACGCATCCGCGCGAGCTGTTCGAGCGCATCAAGACCGACGTGCCGGGCTTCGATCCCAAGGAACTGGCCTGGGACTTCGACAAGGAAAAGCAGGCCATGGAATCGCTCTCGGCCACCGAGACCGCCAAGTGGGTGCGCTACCACCTGCCCCGCGAGGAGCAGTGGTTCAAGGTCGCCGAGTACATCCTCGGCAGCGACAAGCCGGACCTGATGGCGGTGATGTTCGACGGCACCGACAAGATCCAGCACCAGGCCTGGCCCTGGCTGGACAAGGACCTGCTGCCCAAGGACCCGCAGGGCCATGACAAGGAGATGCGCGAGGTCTGCCTCGAGTACTTCAACAACCTCGACGGCTACATCGAGAAGCTGGTGACCATGGCCGGCCCGGATACGCAGGTGTTCTTCGCCTCCGACCACGGCTTCACCGCCAGCAACTTCGTGCTGCGCATCAACACCTTCCTCGGCGAGAAGGGCTATCTCACCTGGGGCAAGAACGACGGCAGCGAGCAGGCCGTGCGCCGCGACGCCTCCGACTTCGCCAACCTCGACTGGTCCAAGACCTTGGCCTACTGCCAGACGCCGTCGTCCAACGGCATCGTCATCCGCGTGGCCGAGAAGCCGGGCGACGCCGGCATCAAGCCCGAGGACTACGAGTCCTTCCGCGAGAAGCTGATCGCCGACCTCTACACCATCACCGATCCCAAGACCGGCAAGCCGGTGGTGATCGACGTGCTCAAGCGCGAGGACTGGTTCGCCGGCCAGCACATGAAGCGCGCGCCGGACCTGACCCTGGTGTTGAGCGACCACGGCTTCGTCTCCATCCGCAACTTCGAGCCGGTGGTGGCCCATCGCCCGGCCGCGATCGGCACGCATCACCCGGACGGCATCTTCATGGCCTGCGGCCCCGGCATCGCCGCCAGCGGCATGGTCGAACGCCGCCAGATCGTGGACGTGGCCCCCACCCTGCTGCACAGCCTCGGTCTGGCGATCCCCACGGACTTCGAGGGCAAGCCGGCCGAGACCTTCTTCGAGGCCGAATGGCTCGCCGCGCACCCGATCAAGAAGGGCGCCCGCACCAAGCCGCCGGCCAAGAAGGAACTCAAGGAAGAGATGGACCAGGGCGAGAAGCAGCAGATCATCGAACAGCTGCAGATGCTGGGCTACATGGAGTGAGTGCGGAAGCCGCCAAGCCCTCCGACGAAGGAACCCTGACGTCGGAGCAGTTGCTCGATCTCGGCATGGAAGCCATGGGGGCCACCGGCCTCTATGGCGTGATCGACTTCGAGCGGCCGAGCTACATGTTCGCGCCGCGGCGGATCAAGAACTGCAGCTTCGGCGCGTTCTCCTACGTCAACGGCATGTACACCAGCAGCCTGTACGACACCCGCGTGGGCCGTTACTGCTCCATCGCGGAGGCCGCCATCGTAGGGCCCTACGAGCACCCCACAGACGGCCTGTCGACGCACACCTTCGCCTTCTGTTCGCCGGAGGACTTCCCGCCCTTCGCCGTGTTCCAGGACTTCAAGGACCTGACCACGGTGTCCAAGCGCGAGGTCAACCGCGAGTTCACCGAGATCGGCCATGACGTGTGGATCGGCGCCGGCGCCTTCATCAAGCGCGGCGTGAAGATCGGCGACGGGGCGGTGGTGGCGGCGCATGCGCTGGTCACACGCGACGTGCCGCCCTACTCCATCGTGGTCGGCCAGCCGGCCAAGGTCACCCGCCTGCGCTTCGACGAGAAGACCGTCGAGCGCCTGCTGAAGCTGCAGTGGTGGCGCTACAATCTGGCACCACACAAGAACGAGCTGGACTACAGCCGCATCGAGGCCTCGCTGGACGGCCTGGAGCAGCGCCTCGCCGAGGGCCGCCTGCAGGAGCTGCAGCCGGAGACCTGGCGCCTGCACAAGGTGCGCTACCAGGTGAAGTTCCGTCCGGAGCGCCTGCCGCAGCCGCTGTACACCTGGCCCTGAAATCAACTACGACAACACGCCCCACGCCATGAGCAAGTCCGACATCTACGTCACCAAGCTGATCTCGCTGCTGAAGGATTTCACCCAGGACTGGGACAACGAATTCGACGGTGAAATGGACCGCAGCAGCAAGCTGCTGGGCGACCTCAGCTTCGAGTCCATCGACATCATCCAGCTGATCGTGGCGATCCAGGAAGACATCGTCGGCGGCAAGCTGCCGTTCGAGAAGCTGCTGATGAAGGACGGCCGCTACGTCGACGACCTGTCCATCGGCCAGATCGCCGACTTCCTGGCCGCGAACATTCCGGGATAAGCCATGCCGGCGGCGCGGTCAGGCCTTGCGCGCCACCACCAGCACGTAGTCCTCGCCTGCGTCGATCAGGCCGCGCAGGCGCGCCACCGACCGGCTCACCTCGGCCGCGCGTTCGCCCTGCAGTTGCAGCCCGGCACGCTCGAAGGCGTCGATGAAGGGAATGCGCGTCCAGTCGACGATCGACTCGATGCGCAGGGCCGTGAAGCCCGCCGCCCGCAGGTGCCCGGCGTAGACGTCGGCGTCGTAGGCGTTGTCACGGTTGTCGAGGCACACCCCGGTGCCCACCGCCGTCGCCCCCTGCAGGTAGACCGACGGATCGACCCCACGTCGCGGGATCAGGTCGGTCAGCGCCAGCGTGCCGCCCGGGCGCAACACGCGCGCCGCCTCGCGCAGGAAGTCCGCACGGGTGTCGAAGTGGAAGGCGCATTCCACCGACACCAGCTTGTCGAAGCTGGCATCCCCGAATTCCATCCGCGTGGCATCGCCCAGGCGCAGGTCGATACGATCGGCAAAGCCCTGCTCCCGCACGTAGCCCCGGCCGTAGTCGAGGCGCAGTTCGGTGACGTCGATGCCGACGATGGATGCGGGCTGGAAATGCCGCAGGCAGGCCACCGCGCCGGCCCCGTAGCCGCAACCGACGTCGAGCACGCGGTCCTGCGCAGAAAGCCCCGCGGCGGAAGCCACCAGCAGCGTCAGCGCCTCGGCCGCCTGCTCCATGGTCATGCCGGAGCGCGTCCAGTAGCCGTAGTTGGCAAAGGGCTGCTTGCCGAACAGCTCGCCTCGCTGCTCGTGACGTCGCGTGTAGTGCCGCGCCACGTCCTGTGTATGCGTCGTCTGCATGACTTCCTGTCCGCCTTGAATCCCAAGCTTCATCCCGGCTTCACGTCGGTTTCGTGAAGAACGTCCGCTCACCGGAATCCCTAGTGACCACCCGACCCAAACTGGCGCATCAGCAATTCGGCAGCGGCCCTGATGTCGTGCTGGTGCACGGCCTGGCTGCCAATCGCGCGTTCTGGTACCCCCTGGCGACGGCCTTGTCGTCGCAGTACCGCGTCACAATCTATGACCTGCGCGGGCACGGCTACAGCGAACGACCGACCAGCGGCTATACGGCAACCGACCAAGGGCAGGATCTGCTGCACCTGATGGACGAACTGGCCCTTGAAGAGGCCGCCGTCATCGGACACAGCTACGGCGGTGCCGCCGCGCTCGAAGCCGTGCTGCTGCAGCCGCAGCGCTTCAGCCACCTGGCCCTGATGGACACCCGCATCCAGCGCCTGCAGTCGGAACTGCGGCTGCACGATGTGGGCCAGCTCACCGCCTTCGAACAGGCCGCCGCCCGCCAGGACGGCGGCGATTGGGCCAGCGAGCCGGAGGTCGGCTTCCGCTTCCTGGAAGTGGCAGCGCGCAACAAGGTCTCCGGCGTGGAACTGGATGCCGGCGGAGAGTTCGTCCCCTTCGGAGAGGGCCGCGGCGCGCTGCGCGCGGCCAAGCAATGGCTGGCCCTGCTCGACGACACCAGCCTGCGCCAGGACTTCCGCGTGCCCGGCGCCGAGGCCGAGGCCTACGCCGCGCTGCGCCAGCCGACGCTGCTGATGTACCCCAGCCATTCGCGCTCGGGTGCCACCTCCAGCCGCCTCCAGGCGCTGCTGCCCAATTCACGGCTGGTCAGCCTGCCCCAGGCCGGCCATTTCTTCCCGGTCACCCACCCGGCGCAGGTCCGCGCCGAGGTCGAGGCGCTGCTGCGCAGCTCGTAAACGCCACAGGAACGCACATGTCCAGCCTCGACCAGATCCGGGTGATCGAACTCAGCGGCCACGTCGCCGCTGCCTTCTGCGGCAAGCTGATGTCCGGCTTCGGGGCCGAGGTCCTGCACCTGCCCGCGCCGGCAACCCTGCCCGGCTTCGCGCTCGGCGCCGACGAGCAGGCCTGGTACCACACCGCCAAGCAGCGCCTGGCGCTGGACCCGGCACAGGACCCGCAGGCCTTTGCCGCCCTGGTCCGCGGCGCCGACGTACTGCTCGACGGCTGGGGCCTGGGCGTGCTGGCCAGCGCCGGCTTCGACGCCGCGCGCCTGCGCACGCTGAACCCGGCCCTGGTGCTGGTGCAGGTCACGCCCTTCGGGCAGGACGGCCCCCAGGCCGCCTGGAAGGCCAGCGACCTGACGCTCTACGGCCTCTCCGGCCTGATGCAGAGCACCGGCAGCGGCGCCCGCGAGCCGCTCAACGCCCGCCCGCGCATGGCCGAGCTCACCGCCGGCATGAACGCCTACTGCGCCGCGATCATCGGCCTGCTGCGCCGTGAGCGCGACGGCTGCGGCGCCACCGTGGACCTGTCGATCCGCGAAGCGGCGATGGAGAACTACGAGGCCGCCATCGCCGAGTTCCTCAACGTTGGCAAGGTGGCGCGGCGCAACGGCGACGAGCACAACATGGTGCCCTGGCGCACCTACCCCTGCGCCGACGGCGAGGCCGCCATCATCGGCGGCCCCATCCGCCACTGGCTGCGAGCCGCCCCTCTGTTCGAGGCGCCGGAGCTGCTGTCGGAGAAGCTGCAGACCATGGGTGGGCGCATGGCCAACCGGGCCGAGACGCAGGAGCTGATGAAGCCCTTCCTGCAGCGCCAGACCAAGCGCGACCTGTTCCACATGGGACAGAAGCACCGGCTGGCCTGGTCGTACCTGGCCTCCATGCCCGAGGCATTGGCCGAACCGCAGCACGCCGCACGCGGCTTCTTCATCGAGCAGCCCCGCGCCGACGGCCAGCCGGCCACCATGCCGGGCGCGCCCTTCCGCGGCGCCGATGCCGCCTGGCTCAACCGCCCCGCGCCGGCCACGGCCACCGCCATCCCGGGCTGGGAGCCGCGGAATG
>NZ_DASWYS010000032.1:0-5712 GCF_036404855.1 Roseateles sp. | reverse complement strand
GGTGCTGGTCCCCGACAACGGGCTGGCGCTGTCGCTGCTGGCACTGCTGTGGCTTCAGGAGGCCGTGCTCAAGACCTTCCAGGGCCGTCTGGGCGAGCGGCTGCTCGTCGTCGAGGCAGGCCTGAAGGCGGGCGAGGGCGTGGTCGCGATGCAATTGCACGGCGAGTGGCTGGCGCGTCGGCCGCATGGCCTGGCGCTGCTGACGCAATACCTGAAGAGCGCCCTGCGTCCGACGGTGGCCTTGCCCTATCCCCTGCTGATGGGGCTGGTCGTGGCGATCTGAATCAGGCCGGCTGCAGCTTGTCGAGCGGCACGAAGCTGCTCTGTCCCTTGAGCTGAACCACCGTCCCGCCGTTGCGGTGCACGACATGCTGGGCCACGTGCAGGCCGCCGTTGAAGCGGACCTGGTCCCCGGGCTTGACGACGAGCTGGGGCGGCAGCATCGGTCGCGCCAGGGGGCGGGTGCTGTGCTTCGCGTCCTGTGCCGGGCCGGACGTCTTCCAGGCCAGCGCCTCGAGAGACCGCGTCATCTCGGCCCTGAACTGCTCGGCGGTGAAGGGCTTCCTGAGCAGGAAGCGGGCACCATGGGCCTTGGCCACGGCCTGGTGCTCCGGCGTCCAATCGAAGCTCAGCAGCGACAGGTGCAGCGACGGCTGTTCCTCGCGCAGGCGCTGGCAGAGCTGGATGCCGGTGAGCGCCGACTTGGGGAACCAGTCCGTGACCAGGAAGTGGGGCTTGAAGACCAGGCCCTGAATCAGGGCCGTGTCGGGGTCGGCGCAGCAGAGGATGTTGTCGACCGCAAAGCCGTAACCCAGCAGCATCTGCCGCGCAAAGGTCTGCACGCCGGCCAGAGGGTCAACAACGAGAAATTTCAGGGAATCGCGCATGTCCACATCGGATGCCGCGGCCGCGGTGCCGCCAAGCGACGCGGATTCTGCATGCAGCGATGTGTCAGGGCGCCGAAGAACCCCGGTGGGAGCGAGAACTATTTGTCAGCGTGCAGGCGGCAAAAATCGGCCCGCAGGCCCTCGGGTGTGCGTGCCAGGTAAAGGGGCTGGGTGCCGCTGCCTTCGTGGGTTAGGGCATGGATGGTGTCGCCCATGCCGGCCGGCAATGCACCGGCGAAATGCAGGCTGAACTGCTCGCCCGACTGGCGGCCGGGACAGGCGCTCGCGGCCTGCAATGTGACGACATGGCCGTCGACATCGAAACGTTGGCCGACATGGGCCTGCCAACTGGCGAGCCCGGCCTGGGCGCCGAGGCTGGGCCGCACCGCGGCCAGCGAGGCCGTCGTGCCGGCACTGGCGGCGATCACGGCGCCACCGCTCTTCAGGAAATCGCGCTTGTTGATCACGGCAGGCACTCCTCGGGTTGCGAATGGCAGGCGCCGACGGGCCTGACCATGGCCTGGTAGAGGCCATGCGGTGCGCCATCGGCGACGAAGCCCAGCCGCTCGTAGAGCCGCCGGGCGGGGTTGTGCGTCTCGACGTGGATGCTCAGTGGGCGGCCGTCGGCCGTTGCGGCCAGCGCCTGCAGGCAACGCGTGCCCAGGCCCCGGGAGCGCCAGGCGGGCAGCAGCGCGATGTCCAGGACGTGTACACGGTCAGGGCGTTCATCCAGCCAGAGCCGGCCTGCCACCGTGTCGCCGTCGACCAAGATGAGGTGGCAGCGCGAGTCCGGGAAGTGGTGACGGTAGTGCTGCTGCTGCGCGGCGTGCTGGTGGCGCACGAAGGCTTCGCACTGCTCGACGGGCCAGCCGGTCAGCGCCAGTTCGTCGGCGCGCGTGCTTGCGTAGATGGCCAGCTGCGAAGCCTCGTCGGCCGGCGTCGCCGGGCGCAGGCGGTAATCCATGGCCGGGGCTCTAGTTGCGCGACGGGAAGATGCCCTGAAGCGCGATGCAGAAGTTCAGCGCTAGATAGGGCTGGCGGTTCTCGTGCGGGAGACCGGCGCCGGCGGCGCTGATCGCAACGCCGGCCATGGGGGCAGCTGCGCCGGGCGCGCGGTAGACGTTGCCGCCGCCGACCGCGGTCGGCGCCATCACATTGCCGGCCGGGCTGGTGGAGAGGGGGGCGACGCCGGCCATCAAGGCGTGGCCATGGGCAGGCATCTCGCTGACGAGCAGCGAGACGTTGCCCTGCCCGACGCTTTCGCCCACCGTGCGGGGGCTGAGCCCGGGGCCCTGGCCCGAGCTCATGGCGAACTTGCCACTGAGGTTGGGCAGCCCGAACGTGGTGCGACCGTCGCCGCCATAGTTGGTGCCCAGCAGCGAGAACAGGGCAGTGTTCTGGCTGATGGGCATCAACTGGCCATCGCACTGCGCCCAGCCCTGGGGGGCGAAGTTGTAGGGCATGACACGGATCTCGGCGAGGAAGGGGGTGGACATGTCACGCTCCTCAGTTCTGCGACGGGAAGATGCCGAACAGCGAGATGATGTAGTTCACCGTCAGCGTCGGCGCCATGTTCTCGTGCGGCTGCGAGCCCCCGGCCGGGCCGATGGCGCCCGCGGCCATGGCCGTGGTCCCGGGACCCGTGTCGTAGCTGGGGACGCTGGTGCCGGCGAGCAGGGCCCCGCCGGGCGTCGTGCCGTCAGCCGTGCTCGTGCTGGCATGCATGGCGTGCGTGTGCTGCGGAATCTGGGCAGCGGTCAGCGTGACGGTCTCGCTGCCAAGCAGCTCGCCCTGGACGTATCCCGGGCCCACGTGCATGGGGATGCGGCCGGCCAGGTTGGGCAGCGCGAAGGTGGACTGGCCATCGCCACCGTAGATCGTGCCGATCAGGGTGAAGAGCACGTCGTTCTCGGCAATGGGCAGCAACTGGCCTTGGCAGAACGCCCAGCCGGTCGGCGCGAAGTTGCCGGCAAAGAGGCGGATCTCGCCCACAAAGGGATCGGACATGGCGGTCTCCTCGTTCAGTTGCGGCTGGGGAAGATGCCCACCAGCGATATGACCCAATTCATGGTCAGGCTGGGCTGCATGTTGGAGTGGGCCTGGCTGCCGCCGGCGGAGGCGAGCGAGCCGGCGCTCATCACCGTGTCGTTGCCCACCGGGGCGTAGCGGTTCATGCCCCCGCGGGGTTTGGCGGCCGGCACCGCACCGCCCGGCACGCTGGCATTGGCGAGGTCGCTGGTCGCCGTCAGCGTGTGCGTGTGGGCAGGCAGGTTCGAGCCCGTCAGCGTCACCGCCGTGCTGCCTGCCCGCTGGCCGAGCACGATGCCTTCATTGCCGCCGTAGTGCAGCGGCGCGCGACCGCGCAGGTCGGGCAGCGCAAAGTTCACCCGGCCATCGCCGCCGTAGGTGGTGCCCAGCAGCGAGAACAGGGCCTGGTTCTGGTTGATCGGCAGCAACTGGCCGTTGCAGAACGCCCAGCCCTTGGGCGGGAAGGTAAAGCCAATCAACTTGAGTTCGCCGAGGAAGGGAGTGGCCATGAGCGTCTCCTAGCCGAACACGGCTTCGTAGTGCAGACCGGCGGCCGAGCGGGCCACCGGCACGAGGAAGAGGTCCATCGCGTCGAGCTGCGGATGCTCGAGCCGGTAGATGCGCTGCGGCAGGGCCGGATCGGCCGGCGCCTGGAAGGTCAGGCAGAAGGGCTGGCGACCCGCCGCGCCGGCGCCCAGGCCGGCACGAGCCTCGATCAGCCGGGCCGGCAGTTCGGCCGCGTCGTCCAGCCGCAGCGAGAACTCGCTACCGACCAGCGGCTCGAAGCACGCCAGCGTGAGCGCACCGTCAGGCACGGCGCCGCGCCACCCGGGCGCCCATCGCCGCGAGCGCGAACAGCGCCAGCGTGGCCGGCTCGGGCAACTCGTTGCCGGGACCGGTGCCGTTGTCCCGCGTGATGAGCTGGATGCGGAACTCGGCGAAGTTGTTGCTGCTGCCGGCGATGCGCGCGGCGATCTCCAGCGTGTCGAGGTCGAAGGTGACGGTGTCGCCATCGATGAAGTGGGCCAGGCTGCCCAGCACGGCCGGATTGCCCAGGCCGCTGCCGGTGCCGGCGTCGGTGGTGCCGAAGCCGTCCCAGGCGAAGAGGCTCACGCCCACGATGGTCTTGCCGACGATGCTGAGGCCGTCGAACTGATAGAGGGCGTGGCTGCCGCCCAGGCCCAGATAGCCCGTCGTGTAGACCCCGCCGGTGGTGTCGTTGCCGACGCCCACGCGCAGCTTGATGCTGTCGTCTTCGAAGAAGACCTTCTCGCCGTCCAGCATCCAGCCAGAGCCGATGGCGCCGCCGTCGCCGGCGTGCACGCCGTTGACGAGGTCCGCCAGGGCCACGGTCTGCTGCGCGCTGACGGGCGTGGTGTCGATGGAGCTGCCATCGTTGATGCCGCCCGGGGCGATCAGCTTGAGCGTGATGTCGCTGGCGAACGCCGCGTGCGCCGACAGCGAGCACATGGCCAGCAACGCACCGGCAGTGGCAGCGCAGAGGCTGCGAACGGGGGACAAAGCGAACCGCATAAACCCTCCCTGGCATGAGCCGAGTGCCGAGTGGACTCGTCGCCGGAGCCGGGCGCCAGTGGCCTGTCCCGTGAATGAGGGGGGAGAAACTAGGGAGGACTAGGGAGAGGGCATCGGACTGCGGATGTCGTCCACGGCGGCCCGCAGCGCGCGCCAGAAGGCGGGGTCCTGCGAGGTGGCCATGTTGATGCGCATCAGCGAGCCCGGGCGGCGCGTGGCGCTGAAGAGGGCGCCGGGCGCGATCAGCCAGCCGGCGTCCAGGAGCGGCTGGGCCAGGCGCTCGGTGTCGACGCCGACGTCCAGCCAGCCGAACAGGCCATCCGGTGGTGCGGCCCATTCAAAGCCGTGCTTGGTGGCCAGGGTCGCGATGCGCTGGCGCGCCGTGGCCAGCCGCTCGCGCAGGCGCTGGGCATGGCGGCGCAACCGGCCCTGCTCCAGGCACAGCGCGGCGGCCCGCTCCAGCACCGGCGAGCTGGTCAGGCCGTCCAGCAGCTTGGTATCGGTCAGCGCGCGCAGGCGCTCGGGCGAGGCGGCCAGGTAGCCGACGCGCCAGGCCGGCGTCAGCACCTTGGAGAAACCCGACACGTAGATCACGCGGCGCAGCCCATCCAGGGCTGCCAGGCGCGGCAGGTGCTCAGGCGCGAGGAAGCCGTAGCTGTCGTCTTCGACGATGAAGAAATCGTGCTCGTCGGCCAGGCGCAGCAGCTTGTGCGCCGTGGCCAGATTGAGGCTGTGGCCGGTGGGGTTGTGCAGCACCGACACGGTCAGGTAGGCGCGGGGTGCGTGCTGGGCCGCCAGTGCGGCGAGCACGTCCAGGTCAGGCCCCTGCGCGCCCTGGCTGGCGCGCGGCACCGGCAGCAGCCGGATGCCGGCCTGCGTGAGGCGCGCGAAAATGATGGCCCAGCCCGGGTCGTCGACGAGCACGGCGTCGCCGGGCTGCAGCTGGGTGCGGATGATGAGGTCCAGCGCATGCGTGGCGCCGTTGGTCGTCAGGATGTGGGCCGGATTGGCGTGGATCCCGAG
Organism: Roseateles sp.; assembly: GCF_036404855.1. Taxonomy (GTDB): domain Bacteria; phylum Pseudomonadota; class Gammaproteobacteria; order Burkholderiales; family Burkholderiaceae_C; genus Pelomonas. Next base: position 241 of record NZ_DASWYS010000032.1, on the reverse strand, counting down.
GTCGTCCAGCCGCTGCGCCAGCGCCGCGCGCAGCCGGGCGTCGCCGTTCGGGTCGCCGTAGCTGACCTGCACCGCCAGCGCGTCGGCCGTGTTGAGCCGGCGCAGCGCGGACTGCAGCAGCGTCGGGTCCAGCCAGTCAGCCGGCAGTGTGCCCAGGCCGGGCGAGCGCGCGGCGTCGGCTTCGAACATGCCGCGGATCAGCGCAGTCGCGTCCATCGGCGCCTGGCGCGGCACGGGGGTG
>NZ_DASWYS010000031.1:0-4405 GCF_036404855.1 Roseateles sp. | reverse complement strand
TGACGGTGGCGAGCTGCTGCTGAACGGCCAACCGGTCAAGTTCGCCAGCCCGGCCGACTCGCGCGCCGCTGGCATCGAGACCATCCACCAGAAGCTGGCCCTGGCCGACAACCTCGACTCGGTGGCCAACCTCTTCCTCGGCCGGGAACTGCGCACGCGCTTTGGCCTGCTGGACGACGCCGCGATGCGCGCCGCCGCCGTGCCACTGTTCGCGCGGCTGAACCCCAACTTCAGGAACATCGCCGATCCGGTGATGTCCCTGTCCGGTGGCCAGCGGCAGGTGGTCGCCATTGCGCGGGCGCTGCAGTTCCAGGCCCGCGTGCTGATCATGGACGAGCCCTGCGCGGCGCTGGGACCGGCAGAGACGACCATGGTCCACGACCTCATCCGTCGGCTGAGCGCCGAGGGCGTGGGCATCCTGCTCGTCACGCACGACATGCCGGACGTGTTTGCGCTGTCGAGCCGGCTGATGGTCATGAAGAATGGCCGGCTGGTGGGCGTCTGCCGCACGGCCGACGTCGACGAGGACGAGGTGCTGGCAATGATCATTGCGGGCAAGGCGCCGGCGGCTGCGGGCGCTTGATGGTTTCTCATTCTGTTCAAGGTCATTCCTTGACTGAAATGAGAGGCCTAGGCCTGCGAAAGCGCCGCCCATCCCGCCTACCGTTGCGACCCAGCTCGAAGCGCTGGGCCAGCGCATCCGCGCGTGCCCGCACCGGCTCGACGCCTGCATGGGTGCGATGCAGATGACGACGCTGTCCAAGGCCCGGCTTTGGGCGCGCATCAAGGCCTTGGGAAAGCGCTGAGCGTCTTCAGCTGAAGAGGTCGCCGGTAGTTGGTAGGGGCGCATCGACCGGTTTGCGCCGCACGGCGATGCGCTTCTTGCTTGGCACGTGGGGCGTGGTGGCCCACCATTCGTCCGCGAACATGTCCGCTTCGTCGGGACCGTCCAGCCGTGCCGGCCCGCTCGCGGGCTCCAGCGGAAATGCATGCAGTTGTTCGGCAGGGCAGCGAACGAGCAACCGTTCCGCCTGTGCCCACGAGCCGTGCAGCCATTGCCGCTGCGCCTGGGAGGACAGGATGACGGGCATGCGCTTGTCATGGGCCGGGTGTTTCAGGCGATCGAAGATGGCATGCCCGTCGGCGCTGAGGGTCAGTACACAAAACGAGAGTGCGGTGTCGCCCGTCGGGTGCGTCCAGACCTTCCAAAGGCCGGCCAACCCCATCGGCGCTTCGTTCTCGCCCCGAATGCCCCACAGGCCCAGCCGGCCCGACACATAGCACCACTCGGTGAGCCTCTCCACCGGCACGACACATCGTCGGCCGGACCACCAGCTTTCCCGGAAGGTCGGGTCCGACTTCATGGTTTCGACACGGCAGTGACGCGCCTGCGCGGCCGGGCCGGCCTGCTGCGCGAAAGCGGAAGGCCGTCCCCAACTGCCGACACGGACGTCACCCAGTGCGTCGGTGACCGGTTGTCCGGCCTGGACGATGAAGGCTGCCGTGCCGTCGGCGCTGCCCGGATCCAGCTCGACGCCGGCCGGCAAGGTCACGCCGAATGCCGAAAGCAGTCGGGCTGCGTCGATGACGGGATCGTGATGGCTGCGCACGCGAAGTTCCTTGACGAATCGACCCGATGATACTGTGCAAAAACACAGTATTTGCGCGGTGCAAGACGAAAAAGGCAATGCTGCGCCCAAGGCAAAGCGCCCATGCCGGCCGTCTGCCTGCATGGGCGCCACAGGCGCCGACCTGCACGTCGTCAGGCCGGGCCGGACAGGGGCTGTGCGTCAGGCTTCCCGGCGCAGCGCGGGGAAGAGGATCACGTCTCGGATCGACGGCGAGTCCGTGATCAGCATCATCAACCGGTCGATGCCGATGCCGCAGCCGCCGGTCGGCGGCATGCCGTATTCCAACGCGCGGATGAAGTCGGCGTCGTAATACATCGCCTCCTCGTCGCCGTCGTCCTTGTTGGCCACCTGGGCCTGGAAGCGCGCGGCCTGGTCCTCCGCGTCGTTCAGCTCGGAGAAGCCGTTGGCGTACTCGCGACCGGTGATGAAGAGCTCAAAGCGCTCGGTGATCTTGGGGTCGGTGTCCGACGCGCGCGCCAGCGGCGACACCTCGACGGGGTAGTCGATGATGAAGGTGGGCTCCCAGAGCTTTTCCTCGACGACAGCCTCGAACAGCCCGAACTGCAGCTCGGCCAGGCTCCAGCGCGCGGGCGCCTGCTCGCCGGCGGCGACGATCTTGGCGCGCAGCACCTCGGGGCTGTCGGCCTCGTCGGCGGTCAGGCCGGCGAACTGGATCAGCGAGTCGCGCACGGACACGCGGGCGAAAGGCTTGTCCAGCGCCACGGGCTTGCCGGCATAGGTCAGCGCGGCGCTGCCGGTGGCGGCGATGGCCGCATGGCGAAGCACGGCCTCCGTGAAGTCCATGATGTCGTGATGCGTCCAATAGGCCGCATAGAACTCCATCATCGTGAATTCGGGGTTGTGGCGGACAGAGATGCCTTCGTTGCGGAAGTTGCGGTTGATCTCGAACACGCGCTCGAAGCCGCCCACCACCAGCCGCTTCAGGTACAGCTCCGGCGCGATGCGCAGGAACATCTCCTGATCCAGCGCGTTGTGATGGGTGATGAAGGGCTTGGCGTTGGCGCCACCGGGGATGGGGTGGAGCATGGGCGTCTCCACCTCCAGGAAGCCGTGCTCCACCATGAAGCTGCGGATGGCCGACACACCCTGGCTGCGCGCGACGAAGCGCTTGCGGGCATCCTCGTCGGTGATGAGGTCCACGTAGCGCTGGCGGTACTTCTGCTCCTGGTCGGTCATGCCGTGGAACTTGTCCGGCAGGGGCCGCAGGCTCTTGGTCAGCAGGCGCAGCGTCGTGACGGCCACTGACAGCTCGCCGGTCTTGGTGCGCATGAGCGTGCCCTCGGCCGCGAGGATGTCGCCCAGGTCCCACTTCTTGAAGGCGTCGTAGACGTCGGCGCCGACGTTGTCGATGGTCACGCGCAGCTGGATGCGGCCGGTGGCGTCCTGCAGCGTGCAGAAGCTGGCCTTGCCCATCATGCGCTTGAGCATCATGCGGCCGGCCACGCTGACCTTCACGGCTTGCGGCTCCAGCTCCTCGTTGGGCACCTCACCGTACTGCGCCTGCAGGGGGGCGGCGCGATGCTCGGGCTTGAAGTCGTTGGGGAAGGGCACCGCCGTGGCGGCCCGCAGCGCGGCCAGTTTTTCGCGGCGCTCGGCGATCAGTTGGTTGTCGTCGATGGTCGGGGTGGGAGGGGCTTGAGTCATTGCGGGCCTTCAGTCGAACCGTCGATTCTAGAATCTCGCGCCCCTATGAGCCTGACGCGCGCCACTCTCACCCTGATCGCGGGCAGCGCGCTGGCCCAGGCCGTGCCTCTCCTGCTGGGGCCCTGGATCGCGCGGCTGTACACGCCGGCGGAGTACGGGGAGTTCTCGCTGGTGTGGACGGTGGCGAGCAATCTGGCCGTCGTCGGCTGCGCACGCTACGAATTCGCGCTGGCGCTGGAGACGGGGGAGAAGGGCGCTGCCGCGCTGCTGGCGCTGTGCCTGCGGGTGCTGGCGGCCGTCGTGGCCGCGGCCGTGCTCGCCGGGGGGCTGTGGATGGCCTGGACCGGCCTGCATGTCGCCGCCGCGCTGCCACTGGCCGTGCTGGCGCTGGCAGCCAGCCAGGCCCTGGGCCAGTGGGCGGCGCGCGCCGGGCGATTTGCGGTCCTGGCCTGGGGACGCGTCGCGCAATGGGGCGGCGGCGCGCTGGCCCAGGTGGGCCTGGGCCTGTTGCAGGCTGGTCCATGGGGCCTGATGGCTGGCGCGACACTCGCCACGGGTGTCGCCGCCGTCGTGCAGGCCCGGCCCTCGCCCGCGGGCGGCTGGCGAAGGCTGCTCGCGCCGCAGCCGCTGCGGGCCATGGCTCTGAAGCATCGCGACTTCCCGCTGCTGAACACGCCCCATGCCTTTGCCGGCGCCCTGCAGGACACCCTGGCCATCGCGCTGCTGGCCGCCTGGCTGGGCGCCCCCGAGGCTGGTGCCTGGGCGCTGGCGCTGCGTTATCTGAAGGCGCCGGCCAGCCTCGTCGGCGGTTCGTTGTCCCAAGCGCTCTACCCACGCCTGACTCGGACCCCGAATCGCATCGATGCCCGCGCGCTGGTGCGGCGCCAACTGCTGCTGCTGGCGGCCCTGGCCCTGCCGCTGATGCTTGTGCTGCTGGCCTTCGGCCCCTGGCTCTTCGAAACCTTGTTCGGCGCCCAGTGGCGCGGCGCAGGCGAGTTGGCCCGGTCGCTGGCACCCTATGTCGCCCTGCATTTCGTCGCCGCGCCGCTTTCCGTCGTGACGCTGGCCTGGGGCGCCCAGGCCTGGGCGCTGAAGCTGGCCCTGGTCGG
>NZ_DASWYS010000030.1:0-27231 GCF_036404855.1 Roseateles sp. | reverse complement strand
GTCCAGGTTCGGGAGCGCGTTCTCGTCCCAGTAGATCGTGCCGTCAAAGTCGATCATGACCGTGTGCACGACCGGGTCCTGCACTGGCGGAGTCGAGCTCGGCGGCGGCATGTCCAGGTTGATCGTATGCAGTTGGATCGGGATGGTGATGATCAGCATCACCAGCAGCACCAGCATCACGTCAATCAGCGGCGTCGTGTTGACGTCCATCATGACTTCGGGGTCGCTGCCTCCCGAAGAACTTCCAACATTCATTCCCATGCTTGACTCCTGGGATCAGCCGCCACGAGCCGGCGGCTCGGTGACGAAGTTGATCTTCATGATGCCCGCGCGCTGGCAGGCGAAGATCACGCGACCGACCGACTCGTAGCGCGACTTGTCGTCGCCGCGGATATGCACCTCGGGCTGCGGGTTCTTGACCGATTCCTTGCCGAGGCGCTGCACGAGCTCCTCCATGTCGGGAATCAGCTTGGTGCCCCAGTAGACGTCGCCGTCCTTGCTGACCGAGAGTTCGATGTTCTCCGGCTTGGTGACGCGGACGATGTTGGTTTCCTTTGGCAGGTTCACCGCGATCGATTGCGTCACCACCGGCACGGTGATGAGGAAGATGATCAGCATCACCAACATCACGTCCACGAGGGGCGTGGTGTTGATGGTTGAGACCACCTCGTCCTCGCCGGAGGAGGATCCGACGTTCATGCCCATTGCATTGGCTCCTGTACGAGCTTCAGCTCAGGGTTTAGCGCTTGGCGACGGCGCGGTTGCCCATCAGCACGCCGTGCAGGTCGCCAGCGAACGAGCGGACCAGAGCCATGACGGTCTTGTTGCGGTTGACCAGCCAGTTGTAGCCCAGCACGGCCGGAACGGCGACGACCAGGCCGATGGCGGTCATGATCAGCGCGGCGCCCACGGGGCCGGCAACCTTGTCGATGGAAGCCTGGCCGGCCACACCGATGGCGGTCAGCGCGTTCAGGATGCCCCACACGGTACCGAACAGGCCGATGAAGGGAGCGGTCGAACCGACGGTCGCCAGGAAACCCAGGCCGGCCGAGATCTTGGTGTTGACGTCGGCGACGGCGCGGTCGACGTTCATCGTGACCCAGCTGCTGTGGTCGATGTTCTCGGTCAGGGCGCCTTCGTGGTGCTCCGAAGCCTCGATGGCGGTGGTGGCGATGTAGCGGAAGGCGCTTTCTTCCTTCAGGGCCTTGACGCCGTCAGCCAGGCTGGCCTTCTTGAAGAAGGAGGCGCGGACTTCCTTGGCTTCGGATTGCAGCTTGCTGGTGTCCCACAGACGGACCACCAGGATGTACCAGGAGCCCATGGACATGATGGCCAGGATGAACAGCACGACCTGGTCAACGACGTTGCCGTGGGCAACGATATTGGCCAGGCTGTAGGGATTGTCTTGCTTGGCAGGCGCGGCAGCGGCGGCGGGGGCCGTGGCGGCAGTGTCCTCAACCACGGCGGCCGAGGCGGCGTCGGCCGGCTTCTGATCTTGCGCGTGGGCGGGCGAAACAGCCAGGGTCGCGGCCATGGCGATGGCGGCAAGGAAGCCGGTGATGCGAGAAATCATGGAGTCAACTCCTAGGGAAAGATTCTGGTTTGATGCGGTTCTGAATGCGCCGGTCTGGCGCCGGATTCGAAGCGGGTCTTATTCGATCTTGAACTGGAACTCCTGCTCGAACACGTGATCGCCCGGGCATTCATAGGTTTCACGCAGGGTCGCCTCGATGGCCTGGACCAGGGCGCGCTGCGCCTTGCGATCCACACCGCCTCGCAGCGAGGTGATTTCGACGGCCGTCACACGACCGGCCTTGACGGTGGCCACGGCTTTGTAGAGGGCTTCGCCGCTCCAGTTGACCGACGGCATTTCGGGCTTGCCCATCTTGGTGCAGACCATACCGGCGGTGACCTTGGCGGGACGCGGTGCCGGTGCGGGCGCTGCGGGCGCCGGCGGCGGTGCGGGCCGGATTTCAGCCACGGCCGGCGGTGCGACCTGGGTGGACTGGATGGCCGGGGCCGGCGGGGCCGGGGCGGTCACCTGGAACTCGGGCGGCGGCACGAAGGGCGGCGGCGGAGCCTTCAGATCCGGCGGCGGCGGCACCACCTTCTCGGGCGGCGGCGGCGGCTTGACCTTCTCTTCAATGACCTTGACGTCGATAGGGCCAGTGACCTTCTTGACGATATCGCGCGCCAGGCCGCTGGCCAGTGCATAGATGGCGACGACGTGGATCAGGACCACGATACCGAAGCCCGTGAACCGGGACGCGCCCTGCTTCTCCTGCGCAAAATTCATGCGCGCTCCTTCTTGCAACTACAAATCACAGTCAATGACTTCTTCTCTGGAAGCGGCCACCGCCACGGCGGAAGTTGCGCCCCTGCCGTCGACTGGTCCCCGAAGGGCGTGCATTCTAGATCGCGGAAAGAATGATTCCGCCTCGTCGAAAACACGCAGTCTGCCCGGGTGTGTAAAGCAGCTTTACACCTGGTCGAGCCAAAAAAAACGCCCGGTGGCACAAAGCCGTCGGGCATACGTTTCATCGCCACGAACCCGGTGCGGAAAAACCGCACCCCCGGCCAAACTTGGCCACGTGTCATCTTAGCCCCCGGGTTTCCGGCAACTTCTTGGGGCTAACCCGGGCAGGAGGAACAGGGCGATTACATGCATCCGGTCACAAATGAGCACCCTCAAGCCGCAATGAGCCATCCCGTGATGGCGTTGCGCTGGCCTTGGGCAAAGGGCGGCACGTAGGACACGAAGTGGGTCTGTGGTACCGCGAACACCGACAAAGAGTTGAAATGCGGGAAGTAGCTCTCACTGACGCTGCCGTCGCGTTCGCTGAAATTCAGCAGGCCGCCCCAGTCCGGGCGCCATTGCCGGGTCAGGTTGATGACGTAGGCCAGGCGCCGCTCCTCCACGTCGACGTGATCGTCGTGGGCGAGCAGGAAGCTGCCGGGCGCGTACATGGTGGCCTGGGCGTACACGCGGTTGACCTCCTCGATGCCCGTGATGCCTCGCATCACCGACAAGAAGGCGTCGTCAGCCATCCAGCGGATGAAGCGCCCCAGCAGTCCGGGGTCGCTCTGGTGGAGCTCATCGGCCAGGGAGTGCGTATAAAACGAGAACTGGAACTGGCGACGGGCGACTTCGGCAATGCCGTCCGTCAGGTAGACCCGCTGGCTGGCGTCGAGGCCGCGCAGCTGTTCACCCGTCAGTCGGCGGTCGCCCTGGGCATCGCGATAGCACAGGCTCCAGTCGATCGCCTCGACCGCACGCGCCAGGGCGTCCGCCACATCCGGCTTGAAGAAGTCTCGGATCAGCAGACGGCGACGGCCCAGGAACTCTGCGTGGAGGAGAGTGAGATCGAGGTCCGGATTGATGTAGTCCATGGGTGGGTGGGACGGAGACAAACACAAACGGCAGGCCCGAAGGCCTGCCGGATTGCGTTCGACCGGTAAGGATCAGAACTTGAGGTTGGCGCGAACGTAGAAGCTGCGTCCCTTGACGTCGGCGTAGGTCGGGTCGAAACCGACCTGGAAGTAGTCTTCCTGGACCGTCACCGGCGGCTTCTTGTCGAGCAGGTTCAGGACGCCGGCCGTCAGCACCAGGTTCTTGACGCCCTTGTACTGGGCCTGCAGGCTCCAGAGGTCGTACTTGGGCACATGGTGCACCTCGTCGTAGTCGAGGTAGCCGCTCTGACGGAAGTACCGCACGCCGGCCGCCCAGGCATTGCCGTCCCAGTCCAGGCTGATGTTCTGCTTGACGCGGACCACCGGACCGCCGCGCAGGTACTTGCCCAGGTTGTCTTCGACCTCGCCGGTCACGACGTTGGTCTCGCTGCTCTTGGTGACAATGGTGGCGTCCCAGGCGGGCGTGAACGTGCCGATGTCAGTGCGCACACGGTATTTGGCCAGCAGGTCGAAACCTTGCGCCGTGGCTTGACCCACGTTCTCCAGCGAGGCTTTGACGTAGTCCAGGTAACCCTGGGCGTTCTTGATCAAGCGACCGGCGTACACGGAGGAGCTGGTCGTCGGGCCGGTCTGGTTCTTGTACCAGTCCTTCAGGATGTCGTCGCCGGACAGCGCCTTGATCCCGTCGGTGATCTTGATGCTGAAGTAGCCGACTTCCATCGACAGATCCTTCATCGGCTCGAACACGACACCGAGCGAAGCCGTCTTGGACTTCTCAGGCTTCAGGTTGCGGTTGCTGTTGTTCTGCACCGTCAGCTGCGTGTCGCAGTAGTTGGTGTTGGGCTTGTTGGCGCAGCCCACCGCGGTGTTGTAGTACGGATCGTTGAAGTTGCCGCCCGTGTTGGTCAGCGACGATGGCGCGTAGAGATTGTCCAGCGCCGGCGCGCGGAAGCCCTTGCCGTAGGAGCCACGGACCAGCAGTTCCTTGACCGGCGTCCAGCGCAGGCCGACCTTGGGGCTGGTGGACGACAGGTTGGGCGAGCTGAAGGCGCCGTCGCGCGAAGAGCCCGAGGCACCGGTGTACCGGTCGGCGCGCACGGCTGCATTCAGCTCGAGGTTCTTGATGACGGGCATGTTCAGCTCGGCATACACGCCTGTGGTCTTGCGCTCACCGCTGACCTTGCCGGCCGTCCCGGAGCCACCGACGATGTCGCCCGAACCGGCAATTTCGGAATAGCCGTCGAGGTACTTTTCCTTGCGCAGGTCGAGACCGGCGGCCAGTGCGGCATTGCCGCCCGGCAGCGCGAACAGCTCACGCGACATCGAGAAATCGAACGCGTCGAGGGTCGTCTTGGAGGCGCGATTGTTGCCATGCAGCTCGGCTTCCTTCAGCAGCGCGAGCCCAGCGGCATCGTTGGGGCCGAAGGGGTTGACATTGCCGGTCTTCAGCACGCGCACCAGCTGCGTGTCGGAGAAGTTGCCGGTCAGGAAGTCTTCGCTGGCCTTGGACTGGGCCCGCATCAGCCCGGCCTTGTAGTCCCAACCCGCCAACACGCCTTCGGCGCCCACCAGAGCCCGGGTCATGTCGTTGGTGACCTTGGTCAGGCGCTGGCCGCCGTCGACGATCCGCCAAGCGATCACGAGGTCGCCGCGATATCCCTTGCTGGACGACGCGTCAACCGCGGCGGTGGGGTAGTACTTGCCACCCGCGGGGTAGTAGTAGTCGTCGCGGCCCGACGTGCTGGACGGGGTCTGCGACGAACCCAGCGTGATCTCGTTCTTGGAGTAGGACAGCTCTGCGAACAGCAGGTGGTCGGCACTCAGTTCCGCCGTGCCGCGCAGCAGGCCACCAATGCGCGAGGAGGCCGGCACGATGTCGATCTTGCTCGTGTAGTCGTAGCGGCAGTTCGATCCGCCGGGGAAGCTGTCGGGCGGTGCGCAGTTCGGGAAACCAGCCACGCCGGGGATGTAGGCCCCGGTCTGGGCGTTGTAGGCATTGGCCGGGAAGGTATTGCCCGACGACTTGACGACGCCCAGGTCGGGGCGGTTACCGGTCTTGGCGAAGTCGCGATCCGACGCGTGGATGACGTCGTACTCCTGGAAACTGAAAGTCCCCAGCACATTGAACTTGTCCTTGGCCAGGTCGCCGAAGCCGATGCCGCCCTGGGCCGACGCGATCTTGCCGCCGCTGCTCTTGGGCTGCTCGTAGCCGGCCGTCACCTCGCCACCGCGGAAGTCCTTGCGCGTGATGAAGTTGATGACGCCGCCGATGGCGTCGGAGCCGTAGGTCGACGAGGCACCGTCGCGCAGGATCTCGATGCGCTCGATGGCTGCCAGGGGGATGGCGTTCAGGTCGACACCCGCGCCGGCGAAGGGGTAGATCGCCAGGCGGCGGCCGTTCAGCAGCACCAGCGTGCGCTCGCGGCCCAGACCACGCAGGGATGCACCGGTCTGACCGGTCGCGTTGGAGTCACCGATGGACTCGCCCAGCGAGCGGCCGCCACCATTGTTCGAGCTGAGGCGGTCCACCAATTCCTGCACATTCGACGCGCCGGACTTGTCGATGGACTCGCGCGTCACGACGGTCAGCGGCACGGCCGTCTCGGCGTCGATGCGCTTGATGCTGGACCCGGTGATCTCGATGCGTTCGAGTTTCTGTGCCTCCTGAGCCATCGCGCTGGTCGCGGCCAACGCCAGGACGGCACTCGTGATGGTGGACTTCTTGAACATGGGGACTCCTTGAAGAGGGTGGGCCCGCCGTGTTTCTCCGGCGGTGCAGGCCTGGGTAGGGCCGATGCCTTGATCTGGGCGATCGGCTCAGATCTGAGGTGCCAGAAGTTTGTGCGGGCGCAACATCGCGAGAGCCCAAGGAAAGCCCTCTAGCCAAGCAAGTTAGCCAGGTAAGTCGTTGATTTGAAAGGATCCGACCAACCTCCCCCCCCTAAAGTCACCCCCCGCGCCGTTGCCGGCGCGCGACGGGGTTACGGGGCAGGTACGTGCAATCGCGGCACCGCCGCGAGCAGAGCTTTCGTGAAGCCTTCACGAGGCTGTCTGAGGACCTCGTTGCAGGCCCCTCCTTCGACGATCCTGCCGGCCTGCATGACGGCGATGTCGTCGGCGATGTACTCCACCACGCCGATGTTGTGCGTGATGAAGAGGTAGGCCAGACCCTGCTCGCGCTGCAGGTCGCGCAGCAGGTTGAGGATCTGGGCCTGCACGGACACGTCCAGCGCAGAGGTCGGCTCATCGCACACGATGAGCCGCGGCTCGACCGCCAGCGCGCGGGCGATGGCGATGCGCTGGCGCTGGCCGCCGGAGAACTCGTGGGGCCAGCGCTGCAGGGCATCCCGGCGCAGGCCGACCTGATCGACCAGCGCCTGAAGACGGGCCAGGCGTTGGCCGGCGTCCAGTTCGGGGCGCAGCGCGATCAGGCCCTCCTCCAGCACGTCGGCGACTCGCATGCGCGGGTTCAGCGATGCGAAGGGGTCCTGGAAGATGATCTGAACTTGGCGCCGCGCCTGCAGCAGGTCCTGGCCCTCCAGCGTGAAGAGGTCGCGCCCCTCGAACAGCGCCTGGCCGCTGGTGCGGGCCTGGCGGCGCAGCAACTGCGCGATGGCCTTGCCCGACGTGGTCTTGCCACAGCCGGACTCGCCCACCAGGGCCAGCGTGCGGCCGGCGTGCAACTGGAAGGCAATGCCGTCGACAGCGTCGAAATGGCGCGGCCCGCGGTGCAGCAGCGGCGCCTTCAGCATGAAACGCACCCGCAGGTCGCGCACGTCCAGCAAAGGCTCGCCTTGAACGGGCGGCACGGGTGGCGATTCCCGGGTCACGGCCGGCGCGCGCGGCAGCGCATCGCCGGGCTGGCTGTAGAGCAAGCAGCGCACCTGGTGCTGCGGACCTTCATCCGTCAGGACCGGCAGCGTGCCAGCGCAATGGCGCATGGCCCTGTCGCAGCGCGGCGCAAAGCGGCAGCCGGCGAACGCCTGCCACAGCGGCGGCACGGTGCCGGCGATGGCAGCCAGCGGCCGTTGCCGCCGTGCGGCGTCCGGCAGCGCCTGCAGCAACAGCCGGGCATAGGGATGCCGGGGTGCGGCGAAGAACTCGGCCGCAGGCGCGACCTCGATGATCTGCCCCGCATACATGAGCGCCACGCGGTGGGCCATGCCGCTGACGACGGCAAGATCGTGCGTGATGAGCAGCACCCCCAGTTGGCGCTCGCGCTGCAAGTCGCGGATCAGGTCCAGGATCTGCGCCTGGATGGTCACGTCCAGCGCCGTCGTCGGCTCGTCGGCGATCAGGTAGTCCGGCTCGGCCGCCAGCGCGATGGCGATCATCACGCGCTGCTTCTGCCCCCCGGAGAGGCGAAACGGATAGTCATCGATGCGGCGCTGAGGCTCGGGGATGCCCACGCGCGCCAGCCAGTCGATGGCCTTGGCACGCGCCGCCCTGCCGCGCAGCTCGGTGTGCGCCTCGATCGCCTCGACGATCTGGTCACCCACGCGCATGACCGGGTTCAGGCTGGTCGACGGCTCTTGAAAGATCATGGAGATGCGACCGCCGCGCACGCCGCGCATGTGACCCTCGGGCAGGGCCAGCAAGTCCTGCCCGTCCAGGCGCACCGCGCCGGCGGCGACCCGGCCGTTCTCTGGCAGCAGTCGCATCAGCGCCAGGGCCGTCATGCTCTTGCCGCAGCCACTCTCCCCCACCAGCGCGAAGGTCTCACCACGCGACAGGGTCAACTTCATGCCGGCAATGGCCTTCACGAGGCCGGCCTCGGCCTCCAGCACCACGTTGAGGTCGTCGATCTCAAGCATGGTCGGCGGCCTTCCTGCGTTGGAAGACGCGCGGCCGGGTCGAGCGCGCCTTGGGGTCGAAGGCGTCACGGACACCGTCGGCGAACAAATTGGCCGCCAGCACCAGTCCCACCATGAAGCCGAAGGCAGCCGCGAAGCTCCACCAGACGACCGGATCACGCGACATCTCGGCACGCGCCAGGTTGATCATGCTGCCGAAGCTGTTCATCAGCGGGTCCACGCCGACGCCGATGTAGGTCAGGACGGCCTCGTAAAGGATCAGCTCGGAGAAGCTCAACACTACCGTGATCAGCACCAGGTGCATGACGTTGGGCACGACATGGCGCGCCATGATGCGCAGGTCACCCACCCCGAAGGCCGTGGCGGCCTGCACGTAGTCCAGTTCGCGCAGCTTCAGCGTCTCGGCCCGCACCAGCCGGCACAGCCCGGCCCAGCCCGTCAGGCCGAGGATGAGGCAGAGCATCAGCATCTTCACGTCCGAGCGCTCGGCCGCCGTCTCGAACAGCTCGGGGTTCTTGTCGAGAAAGACCTGCACCATCAGCACGCAGGCCGCAATCAGCAGCACGTTGGGCACGGAGCTCAACGTCGTGTAGACATACTGGATGACTTCATCCACCCAGCCCTTGTAGTAGCCGGCCAGCACGCCCAGCAGCAGTGCCAGCGGCAGCGTTGCCAACGTCGACAACGCCCCGATGACGAAGGCCGTGCGCACGCTCTTGAGCGCCTGCACAAGCACGTCGTTGCCAGTGCGGTCGGTGCCGAACACGTGGTAGTGCGGCATCAGCGCCATGACCGGGCCGGCCAGCAGCAGGATGACGGTCAGCGTCAGCAGGATGGCGCGCAGCGGGTAGTTCGTGCGGTCGGCCGCCAGGTCGACCAGCGCGCGTCGGCAGCCTTCATGTTGCCGAGCCAGGCCCGCCGCGGCCACGGCGAACAGCGCGGCGGCCAGGGCCAGGCCGCCCAGCAGCCCGACACCGGCGCGGGCCGCGACGTCGCCAGCCCACTGCGTGGCCGGGTCCGCCAGGTGGGCGCCGCCGAACTGCAGGCGCGGGTACTCACGATGCACCTCCCCGCGCGCATCGACACTGCTTTCCTTGTTGAAGCCATGCGTGCCCAGGGGCAACGAGTAGCTGACTTCGCGCATGGCGATCTGACGCTGCAGCAGCAGGTCTAGCACGGACAGCGTGCGCGTGTCGTAGACCGCGCTGCCGTCGTCCGTCGGCAGCGCGCGGCGCAGGTGCAGGCTGTCCACCAGTGTGACGAGCAGGAACAGCGCCATGACGACGCCGGCGCACGCCGCGACGGGGTCACGCAGCACGCGCTGCCAAGTCGCGCGCAGGTTGGCCTGGGCCTTCACGCGCCAGGCATAGGCGAGGACGGCAGCGCTCATCAACCACAGCGCGAGGTCGGTCCAGAGAAGGACGAATTTCATTGCAGCCGCACCCTGGGGTCCACCCACGTGTAGGCGATGTCGATCAGCGCATTGCTCGCGATGTAGAGCAGCGCACCAAGGAAGACCATGGTGCGCACGATGGCGAAGTCCTGACCTGTGATGGCCTCGATGACGAAAGCGCCCAGGCCCGGGATGCCGAAGAAGCTCTCGAACACCAGGCTGCCGAGGAAGACGTAGGGCAGGTAGCTGCCGGCACTGGTGATGATCGGAATGAGCGCGTTGCGCAGCACATGGCGCCCCAGCACCCGGCCCTCGGACAGGCCCTTGGCGCGCGCGGTGCGCACGTAGTCCTTGCCCATCTCCTCCAGGAACATCGCGCGGTACAGGCGCGCCTCGCCACCCAGGCGGCTCAGCAGCGACAGCAGGATGGGCAAAGCCAGAAACTTGATGGCGTCCAGCCCCGGCGCGAAGCCGTTCATGGGCACCAGCTTGAGGACGCGGGCGAACAGGAACTGGCCGACGATGATGTAGAACAGGCTGCTGATGGACAGCATCAGCACGCACAGCACGACACCCCAGAAGTCGATGCGACTGTGCCGGAAGAACACCAGCAGCAGTGCAAAGGTGACGCTGACGATGACCTGAAGGACGAAGAGGGGCAATGCCAGCTGCAGGCTGACACCCATGCGCACCTTGATCTCGTGGCCGATATTGATGGCCTGGCGTGCATCGCTCTTGCCGAAGTCCAGCGCGAACAGGCTGACCGAACGCTCCCACAGGATGGTGTGTGTCACGCGCTCCGTCCCGGCCTTGCTGGCGTCGTAGTAGAGCGGCTTGTCGTAGCCGCGCTCCACCTTCCACCTCTCAATCTGCTCCTGCGTCACGCGCTTGCCGCCGATGTTCAGCCGCGCCATGTCGTCCGGCGTGTTGACCGAGAAGAACAGGAAGAAGGTGAAGAGGTTGACGCCGACGAGGATGGCCAGGCCATAGCCCAGGCGGCGCAGTACGAAGCCCAGCATCAGCGCGCCCTGCCCAAGGCGGTAGCCGCTTCACGGGCGCGCCAGGCGCGCCGCGTGGCGAGAAGAACCACCACCCCGCCGCCCGCGAGTAGCAGCAGCGGCCACCAGATGGGGCGGTTCCATGCGGCGATGCTGCGCGCCCGCTCTTCCACATCGACGCGCAGATAGCGCGCGCGATCGCGCACGACGACACCCGGCTTGCCGTTGTGCACCCAGCGCTGGAAGGCCAGCCCGGAATAGCTCCAGTAGCCCCAGGCCCACGGCGCATCCTCGCGGACGATGTCGTTCATCCGGGCCATCACGCCGGCCTTCTCCGGCCCGTCCTCCAGCGACTGCAGCTTGCGGTAGAGCCGGTCGAACTCGGGGTTGGCGTAGTTGGCCGCGTTCTCGCCCTCGTGCAGGCTCTTGCTGTTGGGGCCGTAGAGCAGGAACAGGAAGTTCTCGGCGTCCGGGTAGTCGGCGAACCAGCCCCACCAGAAGATCTGATGCTTGCCCTTGAGGATCTTCTCCTGGAACTGGTTGAAGTCGGTCGCGCGGATATCCAGCTGTATGCCCAGCTTGGCAAACTGGCGAACCATCCAGTCGTTCTCGGCCTTGAGCTCCGGCGTGATGACGCGCTGGAAGTCGTAGTTCAGCACCAGCGGCATGCCTGTCTTGGCGTCGCGCCCGCCGGGGTAGCCGGCCTCCTCCATCAGCTTCAAGGCGTCCGACAGTGGCCGGCGTACCGGCTTGCCGTCGACCAGGCGGTGCGTGACCGGGTTGTACTCGCCAGGCTGCCCTTCCTTGGAGCCGAACACGCCGGGCGGGATGGGGCCTTGGGCCGCGTCGCCGCCCTTGTCGCGGAAGATGCGGCCATAGCCCTCCTCCCAGTCGATGGCGATGGATATGGCCTGCCTCAGGGCCCGGTTGCGCCGCTGTTGTTCGGGCGTGTCGCCCTTGCCAATGACCGGGTCCAGCCAGTTGAAGCCCAGGTACCAGTTGCTGATGTCGGTGGCCATGGGCAGCTGAAAGCCGCGCTCCGCGAAGAAGGCGCGCACCTCGTCCGAATCGTCGCGGTCCACGGCGAGGTTGACGCCCCAGTCGGCCCGGTCCATCTCGGGCAGGTCGAGGTAGCCCTGCTTGAACAGCTCCTTGATCGGCACCTTTTCCTTGATGTTGATCGCGACGATCTTGTCGACGAAGGGGATGCGCTTGCCGCAATCGGCAAGGCGACCTGCCTCCGCATCGCCGGGGCTGCCGTCGCAGGGGTAGGTCTCGACGCGATAGTTGGGGTTGCGGCTCATCGCGTGCCGACGGTCCTGCACGTACTCCGTCATCATGAAGGGACCGCTACCCACCGGCCATTGGTTCCAGCTCAACGAGTTGGCCGCCATGCCGGGCTGGGCATAGAAGGCGTCCACTTCCCAGGGGATGGCCGACGTGAAGGCCGTGGCCAGCCAGTACTGCCATTGCGGGTAGCGGCCCTTGAGACGGATGCGCAGCAGGTGGTCGTTCACGGCCTCGGCACCGGCCAGCGGCCAACGGCGCAGGTCCAGGAAGGGCTTGTCGGCCAGGTTCTCGGGCAAACCGGCCAGCTGCTTGTCACTCTCCCGCTTGAGCAGCGTCAGGTAGTCGCGCAGACCCAGGACATGCTCCGAGAACACCGCCGCCACCGGCGCCTCGATGCGCGGGCTGGCATGGCGCTTGAGCGCGTAGACGAAGTCCTCGGCGACCACCTCGCGCGTGTCCAGGTGTTCGAACTCGAAGGGGCTGCGCTTGTCGCCCAGCTCACCGGGCTTGAGGTGGTGGTAGCGGTAGTGGCCCGCCGCATCCTTGGCAAAGGCCGGGTGCGGCGACCATTTCAGGCCCGGGCGGATGGGGATGTCGTAGACCGCCTGCGCGATCTGCGCGTCCGGCGCATCGTCCGGGAGACGGCGGCCCTGCGCGTCCAGGAAGTACGGCTTGGCCAGCTCTGACGCGGCGCGCGCGATCAGCGTGTAGGGGCGCTTGAGCGGGTGATAGCCGTAAGGCGGCTCGGTGATCTCGTAGGTGTATGTACTCTCGGGCGCCGTGTAGGAGGACGTGGGGTCCAGGTAGCGCGGAGAGCGCTCGGCGAAGGCCATGTAGAGCGTGTTCTCGCGCTCGGCATCATGGGGATAGGGGCTGTTGTTGCAGGCGGCCAGCAGACTGAGCGCCAGCGCTCCCAGACTCCGACTGATCCAAACTCTGCCGATTTCCACCACCGCGCACCCTCAAAACACAAGCGCCCCGGCAAGCCGGGGCGTCGACAGGAATCATAGACGGACAACCCGCCCGGACAGCGCCACCCAGGTGCTGTGGAAACCCGGGGTGTCTTCAGTGATGGTGGTGGTGATCGTGATCGTGGGCCAGCCGCGCATCCGACTGCCAGCCCAGGATGGCTTCGCGCCCCTGCACGTACAGCTCGACGGTCGCCCCCACCGGCAGGCAGACCTTGGTGCGCACATGGCCGAAGGGCAGCCCCGTCAACAGCGGTGTCTTCGTGCGGCTGCGCAGCGCGGCGACGGCGTCCTTGAGCCCATAGCCTCGGTCCAGTGGCGACTTGGCCGCGCCGCTGAAATCTCCCAACAGCACCGCCGCCTGCGCATCGATGACGCCGGCCTGCTGCAACTGCAGCAGCATGCGTTCGACACGGTAGGGATGCTCGTTGACGTCCTCGAGAAACAGCACGCCGCCCTTGACCTTGGGCCAGTGCGGCGTGCCCAGCAGCGAGCACAGCACCGTCAAGTTGCCGCCCCACAGGCGCCCGCGCGCCTCCAGGCCGTCGAAGTCGGCAGTCGGCGCCCGGAAGCCCACGGCCTCCAGGGCGCCGCTCATGGCCTCCAGGAAGCAATCGCGCGTGACCTCGTCGACGCCACCGTCCGCCTCGCTGCGGCCGAAGTCGTCACAGGCAAGCGGCCCGGACCACATGGCCAGGCCCTTGTACCGGGCGATGAGTCCGTTCTGCAGCGCCGTCAGATCGCTGTAGCCGACCCAGCGCGTGCCATGCTCGATGCTGTGCGCGATGCGCCCCCAGTCGATCTGGTCGAGCAGGCGCGTGAGGCCATAGCCCCCGCGCGTGCCCAGCGCCACCGAAGGTGCCGCGTCGGCAATGCGATGCAGGGCCGCCAGGCGGGTCGCATCGTCACCGCCGAAGCGCTGGTGACGGGACAACGCATCGGCGTCGATGCTGACCTCGAAGCCCAGCTGCGCCAGCCGCTTGGCGGCGCGCTTCAGGTTCTCGGCCTTGGCGACAGCGCCGGCCGGCGTGAACAACGTGAGGGATGACATCAGGATTCGTCCAGGTGCGTGGCTTCGCCGGTCGGGATCAGCCCTTGGCGCTCGGCTCGGCGCGCCCGCGCGGCCTCCCGGCGCTCGTTGAAGAAGTCGCGCAGCAATTGGGCTGCAGGCTCCGCCATCAGCCCGCCCTCGATGCGCGTGTGGTGGTTGAGCTGGGGTTGGCCGAACAGATCAATGACCGAACCGGCCACGCCCGTCTTGGGATCGCGCGCTGCGAACACGACGCGTTTGAAGCGCGCATGCATCAACGCCATCGCGCACATCGCGCAGGGCTCCAGCGTCACGAACAGCTCGCACTCCGGCAGGCGGTAGTTCTCCAGCAGCGTCGCCGCATGGCGCAGCGCAACGATCTCGGCATGCGCCGTCGGATCGTGCGTCGTGATCGGGCGGTTGTAGCCGGTCGCGACGACTTGCCCGCCCCGTGTGATGACGGCTCCCACCGGCACCTCGCCCACCAGCCAGGCGTTGTGCGCCTGATCCAGCGCAAGACGCATGGCGTACTCGTCGGCGGGCGTGAAGAGGGGCTCGGTCATCTGGGTCGGCAGTTTACCCATGGCATGCTTTGGCCAATGAGCTCCCTGGCCATCCATCCCCTCGGCGAAGCCGCGCTCTGCCTGTCGCTTCCGGCACCTGTGTCCCTGGAGCAGCAGCAGCGCATCTGGCAGCTCGCCGGCAGTCTGGCTCAGAGGGCCGGCGTGCAGAGTCTGATCCCGGGCATGAACAACCTGACGCTGACCTTCGACCCTCTATCCACCGAGGCTGCGGCGCTGGAGCAGGCGGTGCTCGCTCTATGGGCCAAGCCGGCACGCCGCCAGCAGCTCGGTCGACTGGTCGAGATTCCGGTGCGCTACGACGGCCCCGACCTCGCCGACGTCGCCGCCCATTGCGGCCTGTCGCCCGAGGAGGTGATACGCCGCCACAGCGCCGTCGAGTATGTCGTCTACTTCATCGGCTTCCAGCCCGGTTTCGCCTATCTTGGCGGATTGGACGAAACCCTGCACACCCCGCGCCGCGCCGAACCACGCGTAACCGTGCCGGCCGGCAGTGTCGGCATCGGCGGCGCGCAGACAGGCATCTACCCGCTGGCCACGCCCGGCGGCTGGCAACTCATCGGCCGCACGGCCTTACCCCTGTTCGACCCACGGGCCGAACCGCCGACGTTGCTGGCGCCTGGCGACCGCGTGCGCTTCGTGGTGGAGGCCGCATGATCGAGCTGCTGCGCGCTGGTCCGCTGACCACGGTGCAGGATCTGGGCCGCCCAGCCTGGCGCGACCGCGGCATCAGCCGCTGCGGTGCTCTCGACGACCTGGCGCTGACCCAGGGCAACCTGCTCGTCGGCAACCCGCCCGACGCCGCCGGGCTGGAGTTCACGCTGGGCCCCGCCACGCTGCGTTTCGACGCCGACTGCTGCATCGCCCTCACTGGTACCGACGCAGACGCGCTGCTGGACGGTCGCCCGTTGCGGCCAGGCTGGCGCCAGCCTGTGCGGGTCGGCCAGACCCTCAAGCTGGCCGCGCCACGCGAGCGCATGCGCAGCTACCTGACCGTTTCGGGCGGCATTGCCACGGCGCCAGTCCTGGGTTCGCGCAGCACCGATCTCAAGGCAGGCTTTGGCGGACTGGGCGGCCGTGCGCTGCGCGACGGGGACCGGCTGCCTCTTCTTTCGCTTGACCCGTTCAAGCCTTCCGACGCCCGACCCTCGCGCCGCATCGGCTTGGCGCCCACGGACTGGGATGCGACGGTGCGCGCCCTGCCCGGCCCCGAGCACGACGACTTCTCGGCCGCCGCGCGCGCCGCCTTCTGGGCCGCGGACTGGCAGCTCACACCGCAGAGCAACCGCATGGGCTACCGTTTTGCAGGCCCCGAGTTGAAGCGCCAGCGGGGCGCCGAACTGGCCTCGCACGGCGTGCTGCCGGGCGTCGTACAGGTGCCGCCCTCGGGCCAGCCCATCGTGCTTCTGGCGGATGCGCAAACGACAGGCGGCTATCCCAAGATCGCCGTCGTCATCCGGGCCGACCTGTGGAAGCTCGCGCAGCTGCGCCTGGGCGCCACGTTGCGCTTTCTGCCCTGCAGCGTCGACGAAGCGCGCGACGCGCTGCGCCAGCGCCAGGCAACCATGGAACAACTGAGAACCGCCCTATGCATGTCGACCTGAATGCCGACCTCGGCGAAGGTGCGCCCGACGACGCCGAGCTGCTGGCTCTTGTCACCTCCGCCAACATTGCGTGCGGCTGGCACGCAGGCGACGCGCGGCTGATGCAGGCCACCGTCAGCGCGGCCCTGGCCCGCGGCGTGGCGCTCGGCGCCCACCCGAGCTACCCCGACCGCGAGAACTTCGGCCGCAGCGAGATGAACCTGGCGCCGGCCGACGTGCGCGCCGACCTGATCTACCAGATCGGCGCGCTGGACGCCCTGGTGCGGGCGGCCGGAGGGCGGCTGCACCATGTCAAGCCGCACGGCGCCCTCTACAACCAGGCCGCGCGCGACCCGGCGCTGGCTGACGCCGTCGCCACCGCAGTGCGGGACATCGACCCATCGCTGGCCCTCTACGGCCTGGCCGGCAGCGAGCTGCTGCGAGCGGCCGAACGCGCCGGCCTGCGCCCTGTCGCCGAGGTATTCGCCGACCGCGGCTACCGTGCCGACGGCAGCCTGGTGCAGCGCAGCCAGCCCGGTGCCTTCATCGAAGACACCGCGCAGGCCGTGTCACGCACGCTGCAAATGGTGCGCGAGGGCGTCGTGCAGGCCGTGTCCGGCGAGCCCGTGGCACTGCAGGCCCAGACCATCTGCCTACACGGCGATGGCGCGCACGCCCTCGCCTTCGCCCGCGCGTTGCACGCAGCCCTCACCCAAGCCGGCGTACAGCTGCGCGCCTGATCCCGGAGCCTCCATGCCTGCCGACGTCTCCCTGTGGCCATTGATCGGCGTCGCCGTCGTCATCGCCGGCTTCCTGCTGCGCTTCAACCCGGTGCTCGTCGTCACCGCAGCTGGCATCGCCACCGGCCTGGCGGCCAAGCTGCCGCTCGACCTCATCCTGGCCAAGCTGGGCAGCGGCTTCGTGAAGACGCGCAACCTGCCGCTGACGCTGCTGCTGCCCCTGGCCGTCATCGGCCTGCTGGAACGCCACGGCCTGCGCGAACGCGCCCAGGCCTGGATCGCGGACATTCGATCGGCGACCGCAGGCCGGCTGTTGGTGGTCTACCTCTTCATCCGCGAAGTCGCCGCCGCGCTCGGGCTGACGCTGCTGGGCGGCCACGCACCCATGGTGCGGCCGCTGGTGGCACCAATGACCGAGGCCGCCGCCGAAAAGGTTCACGGCCCGCTGCCGCAGGCGGTACGCGATCGCTGGAAGGCCATGGCGGCGGCGACGGACAACGTGGGCCTGTTCTTCGGCGAGGACATCTTCGTCGCCTTCGGCTCCATCGTGCTGATGCAGACCTTCCTGGCTGAGAACGGCATCGTCACCGACCCACTGCACATTGCGCTGTGGGGCATCCCGACGGCCATCGCCGCCTTCCTCATCCACGCGGCGCGACTGATTCACCTCGACCACCGACTGCCGCTGGACATTGCCCGCGCCCGCGCTGAGGAGGCACGATGACCCCGCTGCTAAGGCTCGACCACTTCACGTTGCTGGTCGGCCTCGCGCTGGCCAGCATCGCTGTGCTGGCCTGGCGCGACCGCAGCAACCCACGGCGCCGGACCAGCGGCTTGTTCTGGGGGCTTTACGCCGTCATCTACCTCGTCGGCGACTGGCTGCCGCCGGTCACCGCCGGCATCATCGTGGTCGCGCTCGCGGCACTTGGCGGCCTGGGCGGCGTCGGCATCGGCAAGCACGCACTGCGCGAACCCGCCGAGCGTCAGGCCAGCGCGGCACGAAATGGCAACAAGCTCTTTGTGCCCATCCTCGCCATCTCCACCCTGGCGCTGGTGGGCAGCCTGACGCTGAAGGAGGTCCACCTCGGCAACCTGCTTCTCATCGAGACCAAGCACCTGACACTGGTCTGCGTCGGCCTGGGCTCCCTCGTCGGCCTGGCCGCGGCGTTGCGCATGACGCGCGAACGCCCCATGCAGGCCCTGCACGAGTCGCGCCGGCTGCTTGAGACCATGGGGCCTGCGGTCATCCTGCCGCAGATGCTGGCGACGCTGGGCCTGCTGTTCACCGATGCGGGCGTCGGCAAGGCCGTGGCCAGCATCACGACGACCCTGCTGCCCATGGACCACGCCTGGCTGGCCGTCGCGGCCTACGGGCTGGGGATGGCGCTGTTCACCATGGTGATGGGCAACGCCTTCGCCGCCTTTCCCGTCATGACCGCAGGCATCGGCATCCCTTTCCTGCTGGGATTGCACCATGGCAATCCCGCTGTGATGGCCGCCATCGGCATGTTTTGCGGCTACTGCGGCACCCTGATGACACCGATGGCGGCCAACTTCAACATCATCCCGGCCGCACTGCTGGAATTGAAGGACAAGAACGCCGTCATCCGCGCGCAATGGCCCACGGCACTGCTGCTGCTGGGCGTGAACATCGTGCTGCTCAAATTTCTCATGGTCTGATGCAGGACGAACTTTTCGGTGGGGGCGTCTGCGCCAAACGCCCGCGGGGCGTGCAACCCATGCCGCCCACGCCCGAGGACCTCGCCCTCGCTGCGATGCTGTCGCCCCACGTTCACCTGGGCACGTCGACCTGGAGCTATCCCGGCTGGCAAGGCCTGGTCTGGGCTGGCCGGCACAGCGAGGCCACACTGTCCAGGACCGGCCTGCCCGCCTACGCCGCGCAGCCACTGCTGCGCGCCGTCGGTATCGACCGCGGCTTCTACCGACCGCTGGCAGCCGCGGAGTTCCAGCGCCATGCCGAGCAGGTGCCGGCGGGCTTTCGCTTCACGGTGAAGGCCCCCAGTTTTGTGACGGATGCGCTGCTGCGCAGCGAGGAGGGCCGGGGCCAGCAACCCAACCCGCTCTTCCTCGACAGCTCCGCGGCGCTGCAGGACTTCATCGAACCCGCCTACGAGGGTTTGGGCCAAACGATTGGCGCGCTGGTCTTCCAGCTCAGCCCCCTCCCCGCCCAGCGGCTGGCGCGCATGAGCGAGCAGTTCGACCTGCTACACGCCATGCTGCTGGCCTTCCCCAAGCCGCCGACCGGCGTCATCGCGGTGGAGGTGCGCGACGCAGCCTGGCTGACGCCTGACCTCGTCGCGCTGCTGCGCGACGCCGGTGCGCGCTATTGCCTCGGTTTGCACCCCAAGCTGCCTGCGCTGCGGGAGCAATTGCCGCTGCTGCGCGCGCTATGGCCGGGACCGCTGGTGGTGCGCTGGAACCTGAACCGTCTGCACGGACCTTACGGCTATGAACAGGCCGAGAAACGCTACGGCGAATTCAACGAGATGCTGGACCCGGACCCGGATACACGCAGCGAACTGGCCCGCGTCATCCGCGGCACGGCGGGCGCCGGACAGGACGCCTTCGTCACCATTTCCAACAAGGCCGAGGGCTCGGCGCCGCTGAGCGTTCGTGCCCTGGCCCAGGCCGTCATCGACGGCTGACGCGGCGACGGACCGGCACCTCGGCCACCGGCCGGGGCGGCGGCAGGTTGCCGCCCTCGGCCTCCCAGCGGCTGACGTCATCGCGATGCTGCCGGCCTTCGTGACGCAGCCTGCGTTGCTGGTGCTTGCGGCCCAGGTGCTGGAACAGCGTCATGGCCAGGGCCGAGGTGGCGACGAGGGCGATGAGGGGTTTGATGATCATGGCCGGATCTCCTTGCGAGGGATTCATCGTGGCCGCGCCCTGCCGCCGAGTCGGTCGGCCGGGAACGGGCCGGTCTGTAGGAGCAGGTCTCAGGCCTGCAGCGGCCAGCGGGCGATGACGTCGTGCCGCGTCAGACCCTGTGGGCTCTTCACGAGCACGAACTCGCGGGCGGTCCAGCCCGGCAGCTCGACCGGCCACACGGGCGCGGGGCGTTTGTCGTAGCGCAACGTCAGGTGCGGTTCGTACTCCCGCTCCGGTGCCGCAATGCCGTGGGCGACCAGTCGCGCGACGAGCGCATCGCGCAGCTGGCGCACCGACTCCAGTCCCCGGCCGCCGGTCAGCACGAAGGGATGTTTGGCGGCGCGTTCATCCCCCCAGCTCGTGAAGCCATCGAAGCTCAGTTCGAAGGCAGGCCGGTGCACCTCAGACGCGGCGTCGCTGGCCAGTGCGACAAGATCCGCATCGGGCTCGCCGTCGAAATGGCCGAAGTAGTGCAGCGTGATATGGAAGATGCGGCTGGGCCGCAGCTTCGCCTGCAGGCCGTGCACCTCGTGTTCCGCCGTCACGACACGTGCGATGCGCTCAGCCGTCTCCTCGTCCGGCCGCAGCGCGAAGAAGAGCTTGTGGCCGGGCACGGCCTAGTTCGTCGCGGCAGACGCAGCCTCGGCAGCGCGCCGCGCCGCTTCGTCGATGCTGCCCTGCACCTGCTGGCCGACGGCCTGGGGCTGCGGCAGCGCCGCGGCGGCGGCGGAGGCACCGGCCGGAGGCGGCTTCAGCGCCGTGGCCTGCTTCTTGGCCAGCGACAACACGACGGCCGCGACGATGACGAGGGCGAGAAGGCTGAAGGCTGCGCGCATGGGTCTCTCCGTGAGCCATGCAGCTTAACGCCGCGATCCGCCCCGCTACGGCGCTCGCCACCGCTCGCGGGCTACGCCAGCATTGCCGCAAAAGCATCCGCGGCCGGCAGGCCCGGCAGCAGCGAGCATTCGCTGCCGCCCTGGGCGCAGGACCACCAGAAGCTTCCGCCGGCCAGCCGTTGCTGCAGGGCAGAGCTCGCCAGGCCGCGCACGATGCCTGTCAGCGCCGCGCCCTGAGCCACCGCATGCATCTCGCGCCCGGCGCTGACGGGCAACACACGCGTCACCGCCGGCAGCGCACCCGGCCAGGGAGGTAACGCGGCCAGTGCGGCCTCGAAGGCCTCCAGCGTCGCGCCCGGGGCCAGCGTCGCCAGCGCCCCGTCCACGAGCCGCGCCCACCACAGATCGAGGTGGTCCAGTGCGATGCGGTCGGCCGGCGGCGCCGCGCGTGGCTGAGCCACCAACAGCGGGAAGTAGCGGCCCACGTTGTCGCAGCTCGGCATCAGCACGCCAAACCACCAGCGCGGGTCGATGACGCCCGGCGCCCAGGCGAAGCGCCATGCGGGCGCGGCCAGGTAGCGCGACAGCCACTGCTCGCCCAGCGCACGCTGGCTGCTCAGCACGCCTTCGGCCAGCCAGCGATCGCAGGCTGCCACGCAGTCCGGTGCCAGCCGGCGCGAAGCAAAGTCGCCCAGCATCGCGACCTTGCCATACCAGCCGGGGGCGTCTTCAGCCATGCGCGCCCCCCTTGCGTCGAACGCCGGCGGTGCGGTGCGACGGCATCTCAAAGTCCGTTCGGGCATGAGAAGCCATGCAACTCCTTCATGCGGAAAGGGTGGCGAACGCTGGCGGCCGTCACGTCAAAGCTGACCTTGCGACCATCGAAGTCGAAGATGGCGCGGAACTTCTCCGGCGCGTTGCCGGGCTGGATGCTGACGCGGTCGACGCGATCGAACAATCGCATCAGCGCCCAGGGGCCTTCGGCGGCGAGCGCGCTGCCGCTCATCGGCTCGACGCTCGCGCGCACCAGGTTGCTGCCGCGCGGCCCCGGCCAGCGCACGGTCTGCAGCAGCTGCGGGCCGTGTTCGTACTTGACGATCATGCCGTCCACGTCGAGCTGGAACTGTCGGATCTGCGGATCCA
Organism: Roseateles sp.; assembly: GCF_036404855.1. Classification (GTDB taxonomy): domain Bacteria; phylum Pseudomonadota; class Gammaproteobacteria; order Burkholderiales; family Burkholderiaceae_C; genus Pelomonas. Next base: position 5,555 of record NZ_DASWYS010000030.1, on the reverse strand, counting down.
TCTCGACGGGCTTGAACGTGAGCTGCGTGCCCGGCACGTTGCCACCGGCAAAGAAGGCTTCACGAATGGCCTGCGCGTTCTGGAACTGCGGCAGGCTGCCGACGTCGCGCCCCAGCGGTGTGCCGTCCACCGGCCGGAAACTCCAGGGCCGCGTGCTGGTGTCGATATAGGCGGCCAGCTTCTGCTGCATCGTGTCGAAGCGCCCGCCAGGGCCGAACAGCTGGGCGAAGTCGGCGGGCGTCACGTCGCGGGTCGACGTGGGATCGAGCGGATAGCGACCGCGGGCGGCTTGCGCGCAGAACTCACCGACCTGCGACCGAACCTCGCGCGCCAACGTCTCGCGCAGTTGCGCGGACGTGGCGTGGGCGCTGGCGTCTCCAAGCGTGTTGAGCAGCGAGCGCACCGGCTCGGGCATCCCGGCGGCGTCGGCCTTCATTTGAGTCGGCAGCGGGCTGGGTGGCGGCGCGGCACCACCGGCTGCCGCCTGTTTGGCGGTGATCAGCACGACCTGTAACTGCCCGAGCTGATCAACCGTGGCCTGGATGGGCGGCTTGCCGCCCTCCGGCGCGGTAACGACGCGGCGCAGCGATGCGAATTCGTCGTCGACGATGCTCTCCATGCGCTCACCGGGCGCGCCCAGCGTCGTGGGCTTGGCGCCCAGCTTGCCCAGCACCTTGTCGCGCAGCGCCCGGCCCTGGTTCTCGACAGCGAGGCGGGCCGTGCCGAGTGCATCCTGGCCTGCCAGCAAGGTGGTCTCGCGCGAGATGGCCTTCATCAGCGGCACCAGTGGGTTGTCGGCTGCCGATAGGAAGCGCACACGCTCGATGGCGGCATCGGTCGACGTGATGGGGCGCAACCGGATGCTGGCGATCAGGTCCTTCCAGCGATCTCTGTAGTCCAGCAGGTACAGGCGGCGCACATCATTGACGAGCCGCTCCTCCCCAGGGAGGCCCGGTGCGCCCGCGGGGAGCCCCAGCACCCAGGTCTTCTCGCCGGCAAGCTGCGCCGTCGCGTCTCCCACCACCTTCTGGAAGCCGTCGTAATAGCCCCGGTAGGTGTAGAGACCGGAGACGCCACGCGACAGCGGCTGGCCATTGGTGCGCTCGAACACCAGCTCGGCGTTGGGCCCGGCCGCCTTGGTGACCGTGAACTCGGGGAACTCATCGCCCAGGCCGCGCTGGCGGATGCGGTTGTAGACCCGCTCGGGCAAGGGCACAACTGCGAGCTGCCGGCGCACCAGCTCCACCAGCGCCTTGTCCTGCTCCAGCGGCGAGACCGCCGGTCCCTGAGCCAGCAACGCCGCCAGATGGCGGCTCAGCGCCGCGCGCTCCGCCGGCGCCTGATCACGACCGGCACCCGCATCCCAATCGGCCTCGACCTGCTGGCGCAGCGCCTCGGCGTCGAAGTGCTGCATGTCATACGTCATCAGGTACGACTTCAGCGCCTCGTACTGCGATTCCGGATGCTCGCCGGTCTTGAGCTGACGCTCGAAACCCAGCGCCAGCCGCGGCAGCACGGCGTCGCGCAGCATGCGCTCGTAGGCGGTGCGGGCTGCGCCATCAAGTTTGCGCCCCTGGTAGAGGCCGAAGCCCTGCGACAGCGGCGGCGACTGCGGGTCGCCACCGGCTTCGGCGAGTCCGCGCGTCGCGTCCAGGGCCTGCAACAGCGGACGCAGGTCGGGGTCTGGGCGGTTGGGGGTCTGCTGCACCAGGCGGCGCACCTCCTCGACGCGGGTCGCCACGGCGTCGACGTAGGCACCATTGCTGCGCCAGCTGACCAACCACGCGCCCAGCGCCAGGACCATGAGCGCCGCGATGGCCACATACCCGGCGCCGGCCAGCAGGCCACGCCGGCGCTCCCAGGCGCGTCGCGTGCCAGCCAGCCCCTGCTCGGCGAACACCACCTCCCCGAGCAGGCGCTCAAGGAAGTAGCTGCGCCCGCTGGCACGCTGCGGCGGCAGCACGGCCTGTTCCATCCGGTAGCGACGCGCGACGGCGCCCAACACGCGGTCGATGGGCGTGCCCTCCTGGGTGCCGCTGACAAAGTAGACGCCGCGCAGCATCGGGTCGGACTCGAAGGACGACGGGGCGAAGACGCGCTGCACCCAATCGGCCACGGGCGCCTTCAAACTGGCGAACTGCGCCGGGAAGCCGTAGATGCGGGCGCGGCGCTGCGGGTCGGGTTCAGCCTGCAGCCGGTCAATCAGCCCCTCGTCCAGACGTGCCAGCAAGGCATCGAACTCCGGAGCCAGCGCCTGCTTGAACGCCTGCGGCTGCATGCCGAAGGTGAAGCCCCAGGGCGCGGCGCGCAGCGCCTTGTCGATGCCGGCGAAATAGTCGCCGAATCCGGCGAGCAAATCGCACTTGGTGACCAGCACGTACAGGGGCAGCCGGATGCCCAATTGCTCGTGCAATTCCTGCACGCGGGCACGCACGAGCTGGGCATGGCGCTGGCGTTCCGCCTCGCTTCGCGCCAGCAGGTCGGTAGCCGAGACGACCACGAGAACGCCATTGAGCGGCTGCCGCGGGCGCGAGCGCTTCAGCAGCGCCATGAAGCCGTTCCAGGTGGCGCGGTCGTTGGCCTGGTCGCTGTCCTGGGTGGTGAAACGCCCGGCCGTGTCGATCAGTACGGCCTGATCGGCGAACCACCAGTCGCACTGGCGCGTGCCGCCGACGCCGCGCACGGCCTGGTCGCCCAGGTCCTCGGCGAGGGGGAAGCGTAGGCCGGCATTGCGCAGCGCCGTGGTCTTGCCGGCCCCGGGCGCGCCGATGATGAGGTACCAGGGCAGCTCGTAAAGATACTGCCCGTCCAGCCGCGCGGTGAGCCTGCGCCACCAACCACCGCCCGCGACGGCGCCGAAGCGCTGCTGACGCAGGCTGCCGAGGGCGCCTTCGAAGCGCTGGCGCACAGCCTGCATGTCGGCGCTCTCACCGGCCTCGCCACCCGCAGGCGCAGCAGCGAGCTGCTCGATGACCTTGGCATTGCCGCGCCGCGCCCGCCACAAGCGCCAGCCCAGTAGCGACACGACGACGAGCAGGATGACCGCGGTCGCGACCCAACAGGCCCGCGCCGTGTCCAGCGGGCGCCATTCACCGACGGCCACCTGCGGTCCGATCTGCCAGATGCCGACCACCAGCGCGAGCACCAGCAGCAGCAGCAAGGTCCAGCGGTTGAAGATCCAGGCCAGCAGCTTGCGGATCATGACGCCCCTTCGTCCCGTGCGGCCGCTTCAGCGGGATGCCGCAGCACCCGGAGGGGGCGCGAACAGCGTGACCTCGACGCGGCGGTTCAATGCCCGGTGCGCTTCGCTGTCGTTGGCGGCCACCGGCTCGCCGTCGGCACGCCCCTCGGCCCGCACCCGTTCGGCCGGCAAGCCGGCGTCGATGAAGAGGCTGCGCACCACGCGCGCACGCTCCTCTGACAGGTGCCAGTTCGACGGGAAGCGTCCCGTGCGGATGGGCGTGTTGTCGGTGTGACCGGTCACCAGCACGCTGCCGCCGACACGCACCAGGGCCGCCGCGATGCGCTCCATCAGCGCCTCGCGCTCCGGCTGCAAGCTCGCGCTGGCTGGCGCAAAGAGACCATCGCCGCGGATGGTGATGACGCTGCGATCCACCTCGTCGCGCACCGCCACCAACTGGGCCTTGATGTCGGGCTGCAGAAACACCGCCAGCCGCGGCTGCGGTGCCGGCTGGCTGACGGTGGCGACGGGCGGAGGCAGGCGCAGCGACTGGATGCGCGCGTAAACCGGGTCAGCGCGCTCGGCGAGCGACTTCGCGAAGAACGCGTAGGCCGCGCCGAGCAACAGCACGGCCAGCGTGGCCGCCAGCAGCAGCGGCAGCCAGGACAGCGCCCGGCGCTGTACCGCCGGCTGCCCCTGCCAATGCTGGGCCAGCGACGCCGGGTAGGCACCGCGCTGCTGACGAATGATCTGCGCCAGTTTGGCGCGAACCGCCTCGAGCTGCGCGGCGCCGTTGTCGATGACGCGGTAGCGCCCCTCGAATCCCAGCGCCAGCGCGGCGTAGATCAGCTCCAGCAGGTCCAGGTTGGCCGCCGGGTTGGTGGCCAGCCAGGCCATCAGCTGGAACAGCTTCTCGCCGCCGAAGGCCTCATTGTGGAACTCGGCCAGCAGGCTGTGGCGGGCCCAGACGCCGGCGCTGCCCCAGGGGGTGTCAGCGGCGGCTTCGTCCAGCATGGTGCAAAGCACATAGCGCGCCGCCATCACGCGCTCGGGCGCGATGCCCTGCCGCTGCGCCGCGACGACGAAGTCACGGATCCCCTGGGCCAGGCTCGCACGCATCGCCGCCGGATCGGCCATCCGCTGGGTAGCGCGCAGCGGCGGCACCAGCAGCATCAGGCGGTTGGCCAGCGCCAGCAGCGGGTTCAGGCCATGATCGGGCGGCGCCTCCTCTTCGGGCGCCTGGGGTGGTCCGGCCTCCGCGCCTGACCCGGCAGGCCAGCCCCCGGGGCGGGGACGCGCGAACGTCGTCGGTTCCAGCGACGCGAAGGGGTCGGTGAAGGAAGACGGATCTGTCGCCATGGCCGCCACCGCTCATGCGCCCTGGCGCAACGCCCAGAGCTCCAGCTCCAGACCAGGAAAGTCGCCAGCGACGTGCAGCACGATGCTGCCACTGCGCTCGAACTGCTTCCACAGCTCGCCCTGGCGCTCGATCTCGAAATAGTTGCTGCCTGCGTGATAGGGCAGTTGGCGCGGTGCCACCGGCAGGGCGTGCATCGCGATGCCGGGCAGCTGCAGGTTCACGATGTCCTTGATGCGGTCCGCTGGCCCGAGCTTTGCCTGAGCGGGGAATCGCTGGCGCAGTTGCTCGGCGGGCAACTGAGAGCGCACAGCCAGCACGAATCCCGCGCTGCGCAGCAGGTCGCCATCTGGAACAACGGCGGTATGCACGCCGCGATTGCGGTCCTTGAGCTCGATCTGGACCGCATGGCGTTCGATGACGGCGGACAGGTAGTCGCGCAGATCGCGCACCACGGGCAGGAAGACGTTTTGCAGGTCGTCGTGCCGGTAGACCGGGTACTCGGGGGGGTGGCGCTCGGCGCTGGACAGGCTCGCCAGCTCGCCAGCCAGTTGCAGCAAGGCAACGAATACCGGCCAGGGGTGGACGCTCGGCGCACCGGCGTACTGACGCAGCAGCGGCTCGGCGCGGTTGAGGATCAGCAAGGTCAGGAAGTCGGCCACCTCGGACACACCATGGCCCAGTTGCCCCATGCCCGCGGCCAGCTCGCGCGCGCGTTGCTGCACCAGGCCGTGCAACAGCGCGGTGGTTGCCGACAGCTGTGCACTGGCGTCGATGCGCGTCTGCGGCGCGATGTAGCCGCGATCCAGCACCAACGTGCCATCACCGCGCCGCTCCTGCACGCGCACGACGCCCAGCACCGCATAGGCATCGATGGCATCGCGCTGGCGCACCAGGCGGAAATTGACCGCGCCGAGCTGCACTGGCTCGGGATCGTCGGAAGCGTTGGCGGCGTCGCGCAGCTCCGCATCGACAACGCTGTAGCGCATGGGCGAGCCGCCGTTGCCAGCGGTTCCG
>NZ_DASWYS010000029.1:0-6497 GCF_036404855.1 Roseateles sp. | reverse complement strand
GCTGCGCAGCGGCGCCGGTCACCAGTGGCCCGCACTGAAGCCCGCCCAGCAGGACAAGCTGGACACGCTGATGCGCGCTGCCATGGCGGAATCGCCGGAGCTGCGCACCCGCGGCGCGGAAGGCCTGGCGGACGAATTGCGCGAATGGCTGGGCCTGAGCCCGCCTCGCAGCGCGATGGCGCCGACCGAACCGGCGGCCACCAAGCCGGCGGCCTGGTGGAAGCGCTGGCTGTGGCTGGGCGCCGCAGCCGGCCTGGGACTGCTGGCCACGGCCGCACGCATCGCTGACACGGCCGAACCGACCGCCAGCGCCCAGAGCCAGCCGCACAGCTGAAGCCGGCTCCCGCGTCGGCCGGCCAGGCCCCGACACCGCGAGCTTGGGGGATTGTGTGGGGATGCGCGCCGGGCGGGCCTCGGCAAGAATGCGAGCCCCGATCCCGGAGGTCCTCATGGCCCGTTCGCCGCGTGCGATACCGATTGCCGCCTGCCCCGCCCTGTCCCTGGCCCCCGCGGCCACCGGCGTCATGGCGATCACCGTCGCCGTCGCTGCCGAGGTCCCACGCTGATGGCGGCCGTCGGCACCCAACCCGCCCGCACCGGCCTACTCGGCCTCGGCGAACTCCAGCTCACCCTGCCGGGCACACGGCTGCAATGGCTGGCCCTGGCGGCGGGCCTGGGCCTGGGCGGCCTTGGCGCCGAGCTCGCCTGGCACCATCCGCTGTCCGGCCCGCTGGCGCTCGCCGCCTGGGGCGCCGTGGCGCTGCTGGCGGCGCTGTTCTGGGTCAAGACGCCCCTGCTGCTGCTGGCGCCGCTGCCGGTGGTCGGCCTGGCGCCGTGGAGCGGCTGGATCAGCTTCGAGGAGATGGACCTGCTGGTCACGGCCTGCGGCTGCGGCGGCTACCTCGCCTATGCGCTGCAGCTGAATGCGCGAGACCGCGCGCCGGCCTGGCGCCATGCCCTCGTCTACTCGCCCGCCGTGCTGGTGCTCATCCTCGCGCTGGCCCTGTCCGCGGTCTGGAGCATGAAGCGCGGTTTCGCCGACGCCGGCGGCTTCGTCTTCGGCTGGTTCCAGGGCTACCACGAGGCGATGAACTCGGTGCGCAACGCCAAGGCCATCCTCCTCGTGCTGGTCCTGCTCCCGCTGTGGACGGCGGCGGCGGCGGCACGACCCAAGGGTTTCTCGCGCGGCCTGCTGCTGGGCCTGGTGCTGGCGCTGGCCGGCGGCAGCGCCGCGGCGCTGTGGGAGCGACTGGCCTACACGGGCCTGCTGGACTTCTCCACCGACTACCGCACGACGGGGCTGTTCTGGGAAATGCACGTCGGCGGCGCCGCGCTGGACGGCTTTCTCGTGCTGACCCTGCCGTTCGCGGTGCTGGCGCTGCTGCGCACGCGCTCACCCTGGCACTTCGGCGCCGGTCTGGCCATCGTGCTGCTGGCGGCCTATGCCTGCCTGACCACTTTCTCCCGCGGCGTTTACCTGGCGCTGCCGCTGGCACTGATCCCCATGGTGCTGCTGGCCGACGCGCAACGCCGCCGCGCCGCGGCCTCGGGGCCGGAGAGCAGCCACATCGACAGCGGGCTGGGCGCCGTCGACGAGCCCATGCCACGACCAGCCAAGATCGGCGCGCTGGCCATGGCGGCGGCCTTTGCGCTGGCCGCCGCCCTCGTCTTCGGCGGCGGCGGCTACCGCGGCCTGCTGGCGCTGTTCTTCGTCATGGTGATCCTGCTGATCATGCCGGCCAGCCTGTGGCTGCCGCCCCTGGGCCAGCGGTTGACGGCGCTCATCATGGGGGGACTGCTCGCCATGGTCCTCGGTGGCGCGAGCTGGGCGCTGGCCCTGACCGTGCCCAGGGCGGCCTACGTGCTCAATGCCGTCGCGCTGGTGTGCTGCGCGCTGCTGCGTTGGCGCGACGTGCCGGGCCAGGCCCGTCCCGTCTACGTGCTGCTGGTGTCGACCTGCTGGTTCTGGCTGCTCGCCACCATGGTCATCGTCGCCGACTACTGGGGCGGCACGGCCGGCCGCTGGACGGCCCTGACTGCCGGCCTGGCGCTCGCAGGCGTCTGGGCCGCGATGCTGCTCGAACCGCGGCTGTGGCCCCTGCAAGGTGCCGGCAGCACGGGCAAGTCGGGCTGGCGCAAGCGGGCCCTGCTCGTGGCCGGCCTGCTGCTGGTCATGTCAATCGTCGCGGCGCTGGGCGGCGGCGCCTATCTGCGCGACCGAGTCGCCACCTGGAAGGAGGATGGCCAGACCCGCCTGACGCATTGGCACGAGGGCCTGAAGCTGCTGCATGGCGGGCAGCAATGGCTGCTCGGCCGGGGTTCGGGGCGCTTCGTGCCCAGCAATTTCTACGAAGGCCCGACCAGCGCCCAGATCGGGGACTACCGCCAGCGAACCGATGAGAAGGGTGAGACCTATCTCGTCCTGACCGCGGGCCAGCACACCCAGAGCTACGGCGGGCTGTTCCGCGTCAGCCAGCGCATCACGCCCCCGGCGCCCGGCCCGATCCAGGTGAACCTCGTCGCCCGCGCGGCCGAGGCCAACATCGTGCTGGAGATTTGCGAGAAGAACCTGCTCTACCCGGACAACTGCAGCAGCGGCCACATCCTGCTGAAGCCGCCGGGCGCCGATGAAGCAACGCCCGCGGGCGGCTGGCAGACCCGGCAGGCCAAGCTCGGACCGGTCCCCCGGCTGGGCGGGGACTGGTGGGCGCCCCGCTTCGTGACCTTCTCGATGTCGCTGGACACCCGAGGCGGCCGCGTCGACATCGCCCGCATCGACATGCAAGACGCCCAGGGCCGCCCGCTGCTGCACAACGGCGACTTCAGCCAGGAGATGGCGCACTGGTTCTTCTCCAGCGACCGCCATCACCTGCCCTGGCACATCAAGAACGCGGCCCTGCACGTGCTGTTCGAGCAGGGGCTGGTGGGCCTGGCCCTGCTGGGCGGGGCCTATCTGCTGACGCTCGTGCGGCTCTCGTTCGGGCGCGGCCGCGACCATCCGCTCGCGCCGGCCATCGTCGCCGCGCTGATCGGGTTCGGCGCGGTGGGCGCCTTCGACAGCCTGCTGGACGCGCCGCGCATCGGCTTGCTCTTCTTCACGCTGCTGCTGCTGGGCCTGGGCCTGAGGGCGCTGCCGGGCGAGGGCGTGGCGCGAGTGGCATGATGCGCGCCCCATGTCCGCTGCTGCCCCATCCGCTGGCCTGAACCCGGCCCAGCTCGAAGCCGTCCACCATCTGAGCGGCCCCTGCCTCGTCATCGCCGGCGCGGGCTCGGGCAAGACGCGCGTCATCACCACCAAGATCGCGCAGCTGCTGGTGTCGGGTTACCGGCCCAGCCAGATCGCGGCCATCACCTTCACGAACAAGGCCGCGCAGGAAATGCGCGAGCGCGCCAAGGCGCTCGTGGGCAACAAGGCGGCCAAGGATCTGGCCATCTCGACCTTCCACAGCCTGGGCGTGCGGCTGCTGCGCGAGGAAGGAACGCGCCTCGGGTTGAAGGAGCAGTTCTCCATCCTCGACAGCGACGACGTGCTCAACGTGCTCAAGGACGCCGGCGGCACGACCGACATGAACCAGGCGCGACGCTGGCAATGGACCATCTCGCTGTGGAAGAACCAGGGCCTGAACGCGGCCCAGGCTGCCCACGCGGCCAAGGACGAGGACGAGCGCGCCGCCGCGGCCGTGATGGTGCGCTACCAGGAGCGGCTGTCGGCCTACCAGGCGGTGGACTTCGACGACCTCATCACGCTGCCGCTGAAGCTTCTGACGACCGACGCCGAGGCGCGCGCGAAGTGGCAGGACAAGCTGCGCTACGTGCTGGTGGACGAGTACCAGGACACCAACGCCGTCCAGTACGAGCTGCTGAAGGCGCTCGTCGGCGAGCGCGGCATGTTCACGGCGGTGGGCGACGACGACCAGTCCATCTACGGCTGGCGCGGCGCGACCATCGAGAACCTCAAGCGGCTGCCCACCGACTACCCGGCACTCAAGGTCATCCCGCTGGAGCAGAACTACCGCTCTACCGGCGCCATCCTGCGTGCCGCCAACCACGTCATCGCCGGCAACCCCAAGCTGTTCGAGAAGAAGCTGTGGAGCGAGTACGGCGACGGCGAGCCCATCGCGCTGCTGGAGGCCGATGGCGAGGAGCACGAGGCCGAGCGCGCCGTCGCCCGCATCCAGCAGCTGCGCGCCGACGGCAAGGGCCCGGCCTTCAAGGACTTCGCCATCCTGTACCGTGCCAACCACCAGGCCCGCGTCTTCGAGCAGGCGCTGCGCCGCGCGGAGATCCCCTACAAGGTCTCGGGCGGGCAGAGCTTCTTCGACAAGGCCGAGATCAAGGACTTGTGCGCCTGGCTGCGCCTGCTGGTGAACCCCGACGACGATCCCGCCTTCCTGCGCGCCGTGACAACGCCCAAGCGCGGCATCGGCCACACGACGCTAGGGGCGCTCAGCACCTTTTCGGCGCAGTGGAAGTGCAGCATGTTCGAGGCCCTCTTCTCCGAGAGCCTGGCCACGGCCGTCACCGCCCGGGCGCTGGCCGGCCTGCACGAATTCGGCCGGGCCGTGAACGAGCTGCAGTACCGCGCCAAGCACACCGAGGGCCACACCGCCGCGCATGCGCTGCTGACGGAGTGGCTGAAGGACATCGGCTATGAAGCCCACCTCATCGACAACGAGGAGAACGAGAAAGTCGCCCAGGCGCGCTGGGGCAACGTGCTGGACTTCGTCGATTGGGTGTCCAAGCGCTGCGGCGGCCAGCACAGCGAGGAAGGCGGCGTCAGCTTCACCGAGCCCAAGCAGAGCGTGCTGGACGTGGCGCAAACCATCTCCGTCATCCTGTCGCTGGCCGAGCGCGGTGACGAGCAGGACCAGGTCACCTTGACGACGCTGCACGCCTCCAAGGGCCTGGAATGGCCGCACGTGGTGCTGGCCGGCGTCAACGAGGGGCTGCTGCCCTTCAAGCGCGAGGAGGCGGAGCTGACGGCCGAGGCGCTGCAGGAGGAGCGGCGGCTGATGTACGTCGGCATCACCCGCGCACGCACGACGCTGGCGGTGTCGACGTTGCGACGACGCAAGAAAGGCCGCGACACCGTCGTGGGCATTCCCAGCCGCTTTCTGGCCGAGATGAAGCTCAACGAGGGCGGCACCCGGGAGGATCCCCGGGAGAAGCTCAAGCGCATGCGCGAGGAACTGGCCGCCAAGGCCGCCGCACGGGCATCCTCTCAAGGTCAACCCTGAGTCGCTCATTCGCGGGGGTCCCCCACGGACGCGTGAAGTCTTCACATCCCAGTCGCGCTAGGCTGCGAACAATGCGTTCTGCCCTTCTTCTCCATGGTGAGCCCGCATGAAAGCCCTGCTCCTCGCTGCCGCCCTCGCTGTCCTCAGTTCCTCCGCTCTCGCCGGTGCCACGCGTGACGCGCACCCGCAGACCGCTGTGGACAAAACGGCAGCCGGCGTGATGGCCGACGCCAGCCGGCTGGGCTCAGCTGGGCTGACCTCGCTGAATGGCAAGGGCAGCCCCTGGGCTTCGCAAAACCGCCAGGCCGAAGCCGATTTCGACAGCCCCGCACCCGACGTCGACACCGGCACCCTGCTCATCGCCCTGGGCGTGCTGGCCGTGGCCGTGGCCCGTCCGGTCACCCGCGCGCTGCGCCGCCAGGAGCAGCACCGCCGCGCCACGGCGCTGGCGAGCACCCTGGGCCAGCCTCCGCGCGCCTGAGCCTCGCAGCCCCCGTGTGCAGTGAATTGCGTCACAGGCCCTGCGTCGGCCTGGGGAGATCGCTTACGCGGGCGTGAAGTCTGCACCCGGCCCCGGGCGGGCCAGGCCGAAGAATCGCGGCCATTCGCAACGCCGACCGGTCCGCCCATGAAACGCACGCTGTTCGCCCTCGCCACGCTCCTGAGCGCCGGGGCTCACGCCACGCCCGTCACCGCCAGCAACCTGCTCGTCAACGGCGGCTTCGAGGCCATCGCCGTGGCCGATGGCAACTGGACCACCGTCGCCGCCATGCCGGGCTGGACCTGGCTGGGCGGCCCCGGCACCGGCTTTGAAATCCGCAACAACGTCGCCGGCCGGGCCCAGGAAGGCAGCAACTACATCGAGCTGGACACCAACGGCAACACGCAGGTCGGCCAGTACCTGGACCAGCTCGGCGCGGGCACGTCCTACGACCTGAGCTTCTGGTACTCGCCCCGGGTGTTCCAGTCGGCGTCGACCAACGGCATCCAGGTGTGCTGGAACGGCGTGCAGCTCGGTGACGCGCTGACCGGCGACGGCGGCAGTGACAACGACTGGACGCTGCACCAGTACCACGTCACGGCCCTGGCCGGGCGCAATCTGCTGAGCTTTGCCGCGACCGGCCGCAGCGACAGCCTGGGCGGCAACCTCGACAACGTCAGCCTGACGAACCACGTCCCAGAGCCCGGCACGCTGGCCGCGACGCTCGCCGCCCTGGCAGGCCTGCTGCTGCTGCCGGCCTCGCTGCGCCGCCGTGCCGA
>NZ_DASWYS010000028.1:0-16374 GCF_036404855.1 Roseateles sp. | reverse complement strand
CGGTCCGGCGATGCCGAACGGCCGACCGCCAAGCAGCACCCCGCGCGCGACGTGAAGGACGGCGCTTTCGATGACTCCGTAGCCGGCGAGGAAGATCCCGGAGCCGGCATCGACACGATGACGCCTCGGCCGAATCGCTAGGCGCCAGCCAGCCCCGCGCGCGCAAGGCCCGATGCCGCCAAGGCCTTGAACCCGGACTCGGCGACGCTCCGTCTCCAGCAGGCCGCCGGACTCCCGGACTGCCGGCCTGCGATCGGGGCCTCAGCAACACTGGGGATGCCGCGGCGGTCCGCCGTGGTTAGCGTGCCGGTTTCGGAAGCCGGCGCGAGGTTGCCATGGACGAGGACAAGGTTTCACGGCGAGTCAGATGGGGCGTGGTGGGCCTGGTGGCGGTCTGCGGCGTCGTTGGATTCACGCTGCTGTTTCCGGCGCGCACGGGCGACTCCGCCCTCTGGTTCGTCGGCCTGCTGGTGCTGACGGCGACGGCGCTGACATTGACGGCCATCGTCTTCGGGGGCCTCAACCTCAACGATGCCAACGAGGCCTTCGGCCTGCCCTCGGGCTCGGTCCGCACGTTGCTGGCCGTCGGCGTGATGGTGCTGTTCGCGGTGTTTGGCCTCAAGTTCTTTGGCAGCACCGACAGCCAGGCCGGTGAGTCGCGCCTCGGTGAAAAACCCTTCGAGCAGATCGAGGTGGCTGCGGCCAAGCTGGCGGACGAAGTCGAACGCTACCGGCAGTCGCAATCGGTGCTGCCCGTCGTGGTGTCGCCAGGCCGCGCCGCCGCGGGCACTGACCCAGGCGCCAACGCCAAGCTCCACCTGTATCTGCTGAAGCCCGGCCGGCCTGCCGAGGCCGTGGACGCCCAGAAGCAGTTGCTGACGGCCATCATCACCTTGCTGACCACGGTCGTCGGCTTTTACTTCGGCAGCAAGAGCGCCGGCGATGGCCTGCGCGCACGCAGCGACAACGCGGGCACGCCCACCGACCCAACCGCCCTGCAGCGCCAGCAGGCCGCGCTGACGACGGAGCGTGACGCGCTGGAGGCCCACATCAAGAGCGACCGCGACACCCTCGGCCGCCTGCGCGAGGCGCCCAGCGACATCGACGCGGCCAAGATTGACGAGGCACAAGCCCAGTCCAGCCGACTGGACCCGCTGCGCGAAGAGCTGGCCACCGCCCTGACCGAGGCCCAGACCCGCCTCGGCGCCATTGGCGCGGCACCAGCGGGGGGCGAGACCGCGGCCCGCGACGCCGCGCAGAAGGCCCTGGCGCGGGCCAACACGGCACTGGACGCCCTCAAGCAGGCCGCCCAGCAACTCGAAGCCGCCGTGGCCCAGTTGCGCGAAGCAGCCGCCAAACGCCCGGTCTGACCCGGCTCAAACCCAGGTCTGGGCCACCGCATCCCGCACCGCAGCCACGGCCGGGGTGGCCAGAGCGGCCGGACTGCTGATCCAGCAAAACCACGTCGGTGCGGCCCAGCCCGCCCAGATGCGGGCCTGACCAGCCGCCTCCATGAGCACCGCCTGGTCGCGCCGGACCATGCCGGCGCCCATGCCGGCGGCCACCATGCCGCGCACGGCCACTTCGGTGTCCGCCTGCAGGCCCACTTCCAGTGCGGCACCGGCCTGCGTGAAGAGCCGCTCCTGGTGGATGCGCAGGCCGCAATCCGGCGGCGTCGTGACCCAGGGCAGGGCGGCGAGGCCGGCTAGGTCGGGCGGCAGCCCGCCGCTGATCAGCAGACGCTGTGGCACCACGGGCACGATCTCGCAGGCCTGCAGTCGACGCAGCTCCAGGCCTTCGATCTCCGCATGCTCGTGCAGCACACAGGCGCAGTCCAGCTCGCCCCTGCGCACAGCGGCAATGGCGCGCAGCGACACCAGCTGCTGCAACTGCAGCTGCACGCCCGGATGGTGCTCGGCGAGGTGCACGAACACCTCGCCCAGGCGCAGGGCCACCGCGTCGCTGACCGTACCCATGCGCACCTGGCCGCGTGCTTCGCCACGGATCTGCGCGGCCGCGGCCTGCATGGCCTGGGCGGCCTTCAACGTGCGGTGCGCCTCGGCCAACAGGCGCTCTCCCGCTGGGGTCAGCGCCATGCCGCGGGCACTGCGCTCGAACAGCTTCACGCCGAACTCGTCCTCCAGCGCCTTCAGCTGGGCACTGACAGCCGGCGGGCTCGTGAACACACGCTCGGCGGCCCGCGTCAGGTTGCCCTCGGTGGCCACGGCGACGAAGGTCTTGAGCTGGTAGATCTCCATGGCCCGCATTCTGCGCAGGCCGGCGCCGGCGGGGGTGCGGATTTTCCGAACGGGGCGCTCTGCCGAAACGAATGGATGCAAACGCGGGTGACGCCCAAAGTGATGCCTTCCGAACCCGTCTGGAGCCTCTCCATGACCGCCAACACCCGCACCGGCGCCATCGCCGCCCTGCTGTTCGCCACCACTGCGTGGGGCAGCCTCTTCGTCATCGGCAAGCCCATCACCGCCCAGCTGGACCCGGCCTGGTTCACGCTGGTGCGCTACCTGCTGGCCACGGCGCTGCTCGCCGTGCTCGCACAGCTGGCAGGCAACCAACCCTGGGCCAAGCTGCGCCGCCACGCGCTGCGCCACAGCCTGGTCGGCCTGGGCGGCTATGGCCTGTTCAGCATCCTCGTCTTCCACGGGCTGAAGCTGTCGCAACCCTCGCACGGTTCGGTCATCATGGCCACCATGCCCTTCACGACGCTGGCCCTGCGCTGGGCGCTGGACGGCCAACGCCCGCCGCTGCGTGCCGTGGCCGGAGCCGCGCTCGCGCTGGCCGGCGTGGCCACCGTGGCCAACCTGCTGGGCCACAGTGGCGAGATCAACGGCCTCATGCTGCTGGGCGACGCCCTCACGTTGGCGGGCACGCTGGGCTGGGTGCTCTACACCCGCAATGCCGCGAAGCTCCCCGACCACAGCCCGCTGGAGTACACCGCGCTGACCGCCGTCGCCGCGCTGCCCTGGCTCGCCCTGGGCACCGTGGTGGCGACGCTGGCAGGCCTGATCGACGCCCCCTCGCCCGCGCTGCTGACGGCGCTGGCGCCCCAGCTGGGCTACATCGCCGTCATGCCTACCGTGGCCGCGGCGCTGGCGTTCAACGCCGGCGTGCGCCGGCTGGGCGCGCCCATGGGCACGCTGTTCCTGAACATGGTGCCTGTGTCGGTCATTGCCCTGCATGCGGTGATGGGCGAGGCGCCGCAGGCCAACGAGATCGCTGGCGCCGCACTGGTCGGCCTGGGGCTGGCGCTGACGGTGTGGACGCCCAGGGCCGCGCCGGCGCCGCGGGCCGCCCGCCTCGGCGCCACGCCCTGCACCCGCTGACCTGGATGGCGGCGGCTGCAAGAATCCGCCCACGATGAAGAAGACGCTGCAGACCCTCGCCGCGGCCGCCGCCGTCGCGACCGCCCCTCCTGCTCAGGCCGGCGACGGCCAGTTCCAGCTGTTGGTGCTGGCCATGCCCACCAAGTACCACTACGAGTACATCCCGGTGGCGCGCGAGAGCTTCGAGAAGCTCGCCAGGCTGCATTCATTCGATCTGACCTGGGTGGCGCAGCCCTGGGCCTTCGAGGGCGACCTCGGCAAGTACGCCGCCGTGGTGCTGCTGAACAGCTCGGGCGAGGAGTTCAACGAGACCCAGCGCGCGGGGTTGGAGCGCTACATGAAGGCCGGTGGCAACACCGTCGTCGTGCACCGCGCCATCATCAGCAAGCCGGGCTTGTGGCCCTGGTACGAGAGGCTCGTGGGCCGCTCCTTCGTCATCCATCCGATGCTCCAGACGGCCACGGTCACCAAGGCGGACGCCAGCCACCCTGCCGCCTTCGGCCTGCCGGAGCAATGGATCTGGTCGGACGAGTGGTACGAGTTCAGCAACCCGCACGGCGTCAAGATCAACCCCGTGCTGGCCGTGGACGAGCGCAGCTACGACCCCACCCGGATCTGGCCCGGCCAGATCGCCAAGGGCATGGGCGCCGACCACCCGGTGAGCTGGTGGCAAGCCTACGAGAAGGGCCGCGTGTTCGTCACCGCACTGGGGCACAACGGCGAGGCGTATCGGGACGAGCGCTACCTGGACCACCTGTGGGGCGGTGTGTGGTGGGCCGCCACCGGTCGCGGGCAGCTGCCCGGGCCTTGACCGTTCAGTCGCCGCCGAAGGCCTCGTCGTAACCCACCACGCCCGCGGGCAGTGGCTGCGCCGCGTCCAGCCGCAGAGCCTGGAAGTGCGAGGCCGGCACACCGGGCAGCACCAGCCCGGGCTCGGCACGGAAGCCGAAATGCGCGTAGTAGTCCGGATCGCCCAACAGCACACAGCCGGCGACTTCCGCCGCACGCAGGCGTGCCAGGCCGGCCGCCACCAACGCACGCCCCACACCCTGGCGCTGGCGGTCGGGACGCACGGCCAACGGGCCCAGGCCCAGCCAGCCTGGGTCCTGCCCGGCGATGCGCACGGGCGAGAACGCCACGTGGCCGACGAGTTCGCCGCTTTCGGGATCGCACGCCACCAGCGACAGCCTCAAAGCGCCGCGCTCGTCCAGCCGCTGCAGGATCTGCGCCTCATCCTGCCGGCTGAACGGGTGGTCGCGGAAGGCCGCGGCGATCAAGGCCGCGACTGCGGGCCGGTCGCCCGGCGCCTCGTCGCGGATCAGCGGCCCGGCCAGGGCGCAACGCATGATGAACTGGTGCAGCGCCTCGGGCGCGAAGCCGCAACGGCGCAGCGCGGCGCCGCCCAGGTCGGGCCGCTGCAGCGCGGGCACGCTGATGCGCGCCCCCGGATGAACCGCCAGCAGCGCGCGCAGCAAGCCCTCGGCGTCATGCTGGGCCGGATCCAGATCGATCAGGGAGCGCACGACGAGACCGGCCGCGGCATCGCCACTGAACACCAGCTGCGCACTGCCCTGGCGCCAGGCGGTCCAGCCGGATGGCAGCGCAGCGACGACCCCGGCGCCGACCTGCAGCGGCAGGTCCGCGACGCGCGTCTCGGCTTCACGCAACCAGGCCAGCGCGGCGTCAGTGCTCACGGTGCTTGCAGCGCTCCCGATGCTCCCGGGGGGCACGGCCAGCGCCTGGCGCGCATCGGCGACCTCGGCCACCCGCTGCCAACCCTGCAGTGCATGGTGCTCGACAAAGCCGTGGCGGCGGTACAGCCGCAGGGCTCGCTCATTCTGAGCAAACACTTCCAGCTCCACGGCCGCCAGGCCCGCCTCGCGGCCGCGTTGCACGAAGTCCTGCAGCAGCCGCACCGCGGCACCGCTGCCGCGCGCGTCGGGCACCGCCCCCATCGTGGCAAGGCGCCATCGCTCCAGGGTCGGCCGCGGCGCGACCAGCGCGAAGGCCCGCACCGCGCCGTGCGCGTCGAGCACAGCCCGCCCCAGCGCCAGATCGACGCCCTGGCGCAGCAGAAAGCCGGGCCACTGCGCCAGCGGCAGCTGAAAGGGGCCAGCGACGTAGTCGGCGAAGGCGCGGCCGAAAGCGGCATGCAGCACCTCGGGGGCGATCTGGTCGGTGGGGACGAGGCGCAGTTCGGGCATGGGGAGATGGCAGGAGCAGGAGTCCGAGGGAGCCGCCCGCCTCTGCGAGCGGCCAGGGCCATTCTCTGCAGTCGGCGCCGCGCGGCGCAAAGTCATGCGCGAGCCCGACCGCCACGCCGGTCAGCGCGACGGCAGCGTCCGCTCGGCCTCGCCCTGGGGGGTGGCGCCGGCCTGCACGGCCGACGTGTCCGCATCGCCATGCCAGCGGCGCAGCACACGTTGGAAGAACAGGCTGTTGGGCAGCTGCAGGCTGGTTCCACTGTGCGCATCGCCGCTTTCGAGCAGCGTGGTGTAGACCAGATTGATGTCCATCACACGGCCCTTCATCCCTGGCTTGTCGCCGGCTTCGAGCAGCTCCACCACGTCACCGACGCGGAAGGCGCGGGTGACGTAGATCAGCAGCGTGCAGAACAGGTTGGACAGCACGCTCCATGCAGCGAAGAACGCAACCGCCCCCACCGTCGCGAACCCGGTGAATGCCGTCCAGAGGACGGCGCCCGAGACGCCCAGCCGTTCCAGCGCCCACAGCAGCGCGCCGCCGTACACGAGCACGGCCACCAGGCGCAGGAACAGCGCGGCCACGTTGAGTGGCAGTCCATAGATGCGTGTGGCACGGCGAATCAGCAGGCGAACCACCCGCATCACGAGCCATGCGGCCAGGCCGATGAGCGCGACCTCGATCACGGGCAGGAGGGCATCGAGCCAGTCGGCCCAGGCCGGCATGCGGTCGCGCAGGGATTGAATGAGCTTTTTCATGAAAGTCGATGGGGGCTGGCTCGGTCCGCCGGAGACGGAGCCTGACCCAGTGGGGAACTCACAGCGCGCGGGGAACGCGATCTTGCCGGCCCGTGGCTCGGCGTCAGAAGCACCATACCGCACGTGACCGGGCGGGCGTGCGGATCAACCTGCTGAGCGGTTGGCGGCGCATGCGGCGGCCACGCCATCGTGCCGGCACACTGCGCCGTCATGAACCCGACGCGCCGCTTGTTGACCCTGTTGCCGCTGGCCGGCATGCTGCCCGCGCTCGCCCCGGGCGCGGCGGCGCCCCTCGTACTGCCCCTCTGGCCCGAAGGCGTGCCCGCTGCCCGGCGCGCCGATGCGCCGGCCGCACGCGGCGACCTCGGTCCCGAGCGCGTGGAGGCGAGCGGCAGCATCAGCAACGTTTCGGTGCCGACGCTGACCGTCGTGCCACCCGCCGTTGACCGCCCCAACGGCACAGCGGTCATCCTGTGCCCGGGTGGCGGCTACCGCGTCCTGTCGGCCAACCGCGAGGGCACCCAGTACGCCGCCTGGCTGAGCACATTGGGCATCACCACCTTCATCTTGAAGAGCCGCCTGCAGGAATGGGGCCACCCCGCGCCGCTGCAGGACGTGTTGCGCGCCGTCCGCCTCGTGCGCTCGCGCGCGGTCGAGTTCGGCGTCGACCCGAAGCGCATCGGCGTCATGGGCAGCTCCGCCGGCGGCCACCTTGCGGCCAGCGCCAGCACGCTGTTCGACCACGCGGATGGCCGCACCGGCGCAGCGCTGGACGACACCAGCGCCCGGCCCGACTTCGCCGTCCTCGTCTACCCCGTCATTGCGATGACCGCTCCCGCCGCCCATGCCGGCTCGCGCCGTGCACTGCTGGGCAATACGCCCAGCCCGGCGCTGCTGACGCAGATGTCCGTGGAGCAGCAGGTCACGGCCGCCACGCCACCCACGCTGCTGCTGCACACGCAAGGCGACAAGACCGTGCCGGTGCAGAATAGCCTGCTCTACTTCGACGCGCTCACGCGCGCCGGCGTACCGGCCGAGCTCTACGTCTTCGAGCAGGGCGGCCACGGCATCGCCATGCGCGACGGACTGGGCAACGCGTCCGCGTGGCCCCGGCGCGCGGAAGACTGGCTGCGCCAGCGGGGCCTGCTGACCCAGGAGAGCGTGCGATGAATCGGCGCGACCTGTTGACAGCCGCCGCACTTGCCGGCGCCTTGCCCGCCTGGGCGCAGCCTGTGGGTTCGATGACGCTGCCCGAGATGGACCTGCACGACCCTTTCATCGTGACGGACACGGCCAGCAAGACGTACTGGCTGTTCACGAAGAACAATCCTGCGGTCAGCGGCAAACAGGCCCTCGGCGTGATGGCCTACCGCAGCCGCGACCTCAAGCACTGGACGAAACCGGAGCTGGTGTTCCGGCTGCCGAGCGGCACCTGGGCCAACGATGGCTGCTGGGCGCCCGAGGTGCACCACTGGCGCGACCGGTGGTACCTCTTCGTGACCGTCCACAACGAAAGCCTGCCGCTGGCCGAGCCCAGTCCCGTGCCCGGCCAGCGCACCTACCGCCGCAGTACGGTGCTCGCCGTGGCCACCCAGCTGGGCGGGCCGTTCGCGTTGCTGCGTGACGGCGATCCGGTCGTGTCCAAGGAGCTGATGGCGTTGGACGGCACGCTCTACGTCGACCCCGCCGGCAAACCCTGGATGGTGTTCGCCCACGAATGGCTGCAGCTTCGCGTCGGCGCCTTCGCTGCCGTTCCGCTTGACGACGAGTTGCGCGCCATCGGTCCACATCGCGAGCTGTTCCGCGGCGACGCCTCACCTGCAGCCCGGCCGCAGCAAGGCCAGGGCATCATCGTCACCGACGGCCCCCAGCTCTATCGCACGGCCGACGGCAGCCTGCACATGCTGTGGTCGAGCTGGGGGGACGACGGCTACTTCCAGACGCTGTCGCGCTCCCGGTCCGGCGACCTGTTCGGGCCGTGGGAACACCTGCCCGTCTGGCTGGGCAAGGGGTCGGGCCACGGGATGCTGTTCCGCACGCTGGACGACACGCGGATGCTGGTGGTGCATCGACCGTTCAAGAACGCGCGGGGGAAGCTGTATGACGTGCGAGAGCACGCGGACGGGTTCGAGTTGCTCAGGCAGCGCGTCGATCTCGATCTGGATGCGCACCCTCTGGCAGCGCGCCAAGAAGGCCGAGGACGCCAGAGCACCCCAGACTGATTCACGCAGCGCAAGCGACTGTTTCATCTTCAGTCTTACAGGGGCCAAGGATCCGATCGGTGCCCTTGGTGGCAGGCGAAAGCGCTCAACGAGCGCTGCTCCACGCGCATGTCGCGTGGGAACGGACGCGATGGAGGGGCGACGACGGCGCGAGTGATCGGTCCGGCAGTTGAACGCTGCCTTGCACCTCCGATGGACACGACGATCCCTCGCCGAGCCAGCGCTGGTCATGGAAAACGTATTCCTGCGTTCCTAGGAATTTCTTTCCACGTCGCTTTCCGAGGCGTTCCATTTCCTCCGTACTCAGGAATATTCCAGCTTTCAGCCTCTCACTTTTGTCTCAATTCCTACTTACATAGGAATTCGACGAAAGGAACTTTCAGATCTACAATTCCTACGTCCATAGGAACTGACATGCGAGTCCAAATCAAGTCCTCTTCAGAGCTCGGAGAGATCATCCGGTCAGTTCGAAAGGCCTCGGGCATTCGCATCGACGACGCGGCAGCCATGACAGGCGTCAGCAAACAGTTTGCCTCGGACGTAGAACACGGCAAACCCACGGTCGAATTTGGCCGCGTGCTTCTGCTGCTTGCTGAACTCGGTATCGAACTGCAGGCCGACATTCCCGGCGAGGCGATGAAGGAGCTGGAGCGACTTCGCGCCAAAGGGGGCATCACGACAGGCAAGGACCGTTGGCCTCCGATATTTGCGAAGACCGTGAGCACCAACCGCGATGGCCGGGTCGAGGACCCAAGCAATACGCCGACAAACGCGGCGCCCGAAGCCCAGACCAGCGGTGAAATCCAACACGAGTCAAAAGATGACTAGGCGCGAGCTGAACGTCTGGATCAACGCACGGCTGATCGGCCGGATTAGCGAAGGCGACGACCTCTGGGAGTTCGCCTATGAACCAGACTGGGCGAAGGCCTCTGACGGCTTTGCGCGCGGTGTCCGAAGGGCGCATATTGATCGACCTCGAGCTTTGCGAACCATGTCAACTGCAGCATCGAAGCCAGTCGCATCAACCAGCGTTTAGCCGTCGCAAAACTGTGGCGCGAGTCGCAAGTAACTCGGCGCCCTACCGCTCTACAACCTGTGGGGCGACATTTCATGTGAAAACTGAAGCGTTGTCGCAGCAGCTGGACTATTTCCGCCCGCTGCCTCGAATTAGTTCGCACATCACTTCGCAGCGGCAAGTCGTTGCCGCGAAACTAAGTTCGCAATGTTCGCGGACCAATGCGGCCCATGAGTCAATTCCCTCAGATGACGTCTCGGCGAAGCTCAACACTCGCTCACCAGCGGATTAGGGTATCCCACTAGTTTCACCGTGTCGGGATACGGCAATATTTTCCGTTACATGTTGTTGTGGCCAAGTCGGCCTCAACCCGCTAGCGATTTTGGCGAAATGCCATTCACGCAACACATGAGTCGGAGGAGCAATGCCAAAAATCTACCGTCGCCTTAACCTGTTTATGGCGAAGCCGATGCAACCCAGCCAGGGTTTCACCGACCTGCTTGCGAATACACCAGTTGATGCATACCCTTTGGCGTTGACCTTAGGCATCGACGGAACTCTTTATGTAAAGCGCAGTACTGACAAGCGGCCCGCTTGGGGAGAAATTCTTGATGAGGCTACCGGGATAGCTATACCGGGACTCGTAAGTCGATCGAGTTCAGCGGTTCTTCTGCTTCGAGCAGATGGCAGTGTCTTCGCCTTTGCCTTCGGGTATGGTCGTTATCTACTCGAGCAATCATTTTTTGTACAGGATTTCGGCCTTCGTACTGCACTAAACACGCTGGACGACAAGTCGCTTCGCAGCGTGGACTTGCACACGCTTGAAGATCAACCTGTTCAAAAGAAATCGCAGGCTGCACGCGATTCCGAAGTAGGGGTTTTCGGCATCGACATTCTGCGTGATGTCCTTCGCGCGGTGACAGGCGTTCCGAAGCCGGCAATCGGTCTCAAGCAGATCTCCGGTGGTGATGCAATGTTCTCATTCGGAGTAGAAATGGAGGCCGCAGACTTGCCGACTCTTGCGCAGCGCATAAAGAGTTACTACACCAACAATGATTACAAGGCGTCGTTCAGCTGGGTCGATAACGTTCGCAAAATTAAAGACGATGTATCGATTGATGCGCTTAATGCGCAATTGGTTCAAGCGTTTATCGCGGGCAATTCTGGAATAATGATTACTCTCCCAGAGATTGGCTCTTGGGACCAAATTTTGGGCTTCAGCTTTACGCGGCATAAAGACAAGGTGAGGCCGACTATTCAATTAGCGGACTACGTCAATACAATTTCTGATTTAACGCAATTAACCATTGACGCTTTGAAGCGCGACCGGCTTTTTGTGCATGACGTCGACGGGGAAATTACCGAGCACTCGGTCTACAGGTGCATCTATCTCGAGATTTCTGCCGGAGATAAGACAAAAATAGTATTTGATGGGAAATGGTACGAAGTAGATTCCACCTTCATTGGCAGAATAAATGAAACGCTTGACTTGATTCAAATATCTACCGCAACTTTTCCTGAGGTTGAGATTTGGGACGAGTCGGGCACTTTTAAGATCGAGTCCGAAGGGGATTACAACGCCCGAGCAGCCACCGATCATGGGTACTTCCTGATGGACAAAAAGCTCGTAAAAACTGATAGGTCTACGTCCCCTATCGAGCTCTGCGATCTTCTGACACCCATCAAACAGCTCGTCCACGTGAAGCATCGCAAGGGCGGATCGGCTGGCCTGAGCCATCTCTTCGCACAGGGTGGCGTGGCGGCTGAAATTCTTCTCGGTGATAAGGCGTTTCGAAAAAAGGCCCGAACAGTACTGCGCGGCGTGAACCCGGCCGCCCGAGATCTTGTTCCGCTAGATACCCTCAAAAGTGCCGATTACGAAATCGTGTTCCTGATACTCGGCGAGGGAAGCGGAACACTCAAAAATAATCTGCCATTCTTCAGCAAAGTCAATCTGTCGAAAACGTTTGAAAACCTGACCCAGCGCGGTTTTCGAGTTTCGATTGCTGGCGCTCCGACAAAACTCCGTCCGACACCCTAGCGCGCCCATGCTCACCGCCTGGCGGGCTCCTCGAGCATGCGCCTCAAAATATCTTGTGCTGCGATGAAGCTCTTGCCATACGCCATCCGGGACTGCTCCCGCGTCGTCCACTTGTGCTCAAGGTCGGTCAAGTCGTCCCACCAGTGGCTCAGCGGCATGTTTTCGACGATGCCGGGATGGATCTCTCCATTGACGATGGCCTGCGCAACGCTTGGTTCCACGGACCGGCCGAGCATCATCCAACTTTGGGACTCCCTGATCCAAGTCTTGAACTGCTTGTACAGGGCTAGCAGATCGGCAGCTCCACCTCCACCGACTCGGTCGCTGACATGCCAGCATTCGGACATTCGCCAGAATTTCAAGGGATCGGCCTGAGCGATGAGAAACGCCTCACCCACGTCTGACTTGCTTCGAACGAGATAGACGTACTCCGGCGTCTGTCGTTCAAGCAAGCGGTCAAGCTCGGCCACGCGCGCTCGATGATCAGCCGGTGAGGCAAAGGGCTGATTGCGACCTGTCGACAACCACTCCTTATCGAGGGCAAAACGGGCGCACAGCTGGTCGAGCACTGCGAATGTGGGCGCCTGCCGGCCCTCGAACACCGCATCCAGCTCGGCGGGACTGGATAGATCCATTGCGCGGGCCAAGTCCACGACTGTCAGCGGTTCATGCCTGTCTTGATTCAACAGCTCCAGGAATCGGTGCAGGCGACCGCAAATCTCTTTAGTGGAGGGCAATGGTGCGGTGCCTGATGTGCTCACGTATCGGCGGCGGAAAACGTCTTCAACCTCTCCTGGCTCCGCTGGCCTCGAGGCGCCGCCGCGACGGATGATCGCGCGCTGGTTGGAGTAGTAGAGCGCTTCGAAGCCCTTCTCCACAGCAACCACACACACCACTCGACCCGCGTGTTCAGCCCAGGTCACGGACGGATGCACCGGGGGTCGTACTTCCCTGGCCGCGCCCGAGATGCGACGCTCGATGACATCGCGCACCTTCGGATCAGCCGCCCCGTCGATTCCGACAATCTCGCCGTCGTCGCGTACGCCGTAGATCACACGTCCGTCGTTTGACGATGCAAATGCCGCTATCGACTTCGCGATGGCATGGGCCTGCTCCGGCAGCTCGGACTTGAACTCGAGGTCTTGCCCCTCCCCACGGAGACGCAGGTCCGGAAGCTGGGCGCTGGTTTCGATGTCTATCCAGGGGCGGTACTGCTGAGTCTCTTCATCCATCGGCATGCACCGTCAGCTTTCGGAAGCGGCGAACTCGACGTCAGGCCCGTAAGCCTGGCGCATCAGCTCCTTGAATTCATCTCGCATCTCCATGCGCCGGGCGCCATGGTGTGCTTCCCGATGA
The DNA here is from genome assembly GCF_036404855.1 of Roseateles sp. Taxonomy (GTDB): domain Bacteria; phylum Pseudomonadota; class Gammaproteobacteria; order Burkholderiales; family Burkholderiaceae_C; genus Pelomonas. The sequence goes on along the minus strand of NZ_DASWYS010000028.1, from coordinate 3,439 downwards.
TGTCCAGGGCACAAGCCAATCACGTTCCAAACTCGATCGACGCCACGCTCGGCAAGAGGAACGATGTGGTGAGTCTCAAGGTACATGCGGCCGTCTGAAGTCCTGAAGCCTTCGGCATCGCAGTGTTCGCAGTGGCCCTGTGCCCTCAGGAGTACCTCGAGTCGGACCGCTGCGTCGCGTGGATAGGCTTTGGTTTTGACTTCCAGCTGCTCAGGGTTGTCAGAACCTGGAAGGTCATGTTGATCGATGAACTTGTCCCCAACGTCCTCGGGCGGCTTCTGCGTTGGTTCGCCCGACGACCTGCGCAGCACACAGCTGCCGGAAATAACGTCGTACTTCTGGACTGTCCAGGCAACATCGTCCAGACGCCTGACCTTCACATGAGAAGTCTCTAAGCCCACCGCAGCCTCGTCGCGCATCACTCCCTCATTGATGATGACGCGCAGACTTCCCCCTTCGCCGACGCCCCGGACCAGATCGTCGAGCTCGCGCGCGCGCAGCCCTTGAATGCGGGCTCGACTTCTTTGCTCTTCAGGCAGCGATCGGTCAGCAGCGACGCGTTCCCGTGCTGTGGCATCGGCACGAAAGTTGTCACGCAACTCCAGGAAGCCATCATGGGACTCGATGGAGTCGTACCAAAGTGATGCAAGGGCGGGTTCACCTTTGCCACCAAACGCCCAGTTCGAGCGGTATGCAGGGTTGGCCCGTGGGTTGGCAACTTGGCCCCCCTCCTTTGTCTCGAACCAGCATTTGACTGATATGCCGGCGCTTCGCACCAGGTCGATCACGGCGTGATGTCGCGTCGGTCTGAGAAGCTCGCGCTGCTGTTTCAACTTCGCTATCGCCGCTTCTTCGGGCCCCCGCGATCTCCGTAGAGCCTCGATCTGCTGCCGCCGCGCTTCGGGCAAGAAGCCCATGCCCAGAAGCTGGATTTCTTTGAGAAAGGAAATAGCACCTTCGTAGGAAAGGCCAAATATCGGCCAGCCCGAGCCTTCCTTGTGCACTTTGCACTGAGCAGGGTTTTCTCGCCGGACAACTTCCAGCCATCCAAGCGTCGTGCCGGCGTCGTACTTGTCCGTAAGCCTGTTGGGCGCAACAGCAATCTCTACAGCGTTGCCAGCAGCCAGGTCGCTCCAATACACGGCGACGGGCTGACCCGTGTCGTTCTGGACCCTGAACCCGTGCGCCAAGGTGCCGAGGCGCCCGGAAAACACGCGGCAGGCCACGTCTTCCAGATGATCCTTCTGGGCCCTCGTTAGAGCCGTGGTTATTGTCATCGAGCCTCCCCGCTCTGTTCGCTAACGGTGATCTTGTTGAGCCCAACACCTCGGCTCCTGTAGACGTAGGCTAACCTGAAGGCAGTCAGCTGGCGCGAAAGCAACAACGCTGCAGGCACGTTCAACATTGACGGGCGACGCCCAACCCGGCGAGGGACGCCGTTCAGATGTACTCCGCCGTCATCCATGCATCGCTCTTCATAGTCTTTCTGCTGGCAGCGTCGGCGGCGCGTGCCTGGGGCGTGAGCGGTCACCGCATAGTCGCCGAGCTCGCGTACGAGGTTCTCCCAACCGCCACGCGCACCAAGGTTCAGGAGCTTCTTGAGCTAGAGCCAGGCGCAACGCTGTCATCCATTTCGACCTGGCCCTGTCGCGCAGCTTTCAACGATGTGTCGCTCTTTTCAGCGAACGTGTCGTCCTACACAACCATTGTTGAGCATTCCATAACCTTAAGCGCGCGGTGAACCCATCTTGAGAATGGCCCCCGCAGCGATAACGATGCTGTCCAGTTATGCCAATAGCTGGACAGCATGGACGCACAGAAGAGTCGTAAACGCAGGCGCTACAGCCGCGAGCTGAAGGACCAGATCATTGCCGAGTGCGACGCTCCTGGCGCCTCGGTGGCCCGGGTCGCGCTGTCTCACGGCATCAACGCCAATATCGTGCACGGCTGGCGCAAACTCGCGGGGCACGCCAAGCCCGCCGTCGCCCGGCCGGAGTTCGTGCCCGTGGCCGTGGCGCCGATGGCGCCGGCCAGGGTGGACGAGCGTGCCGTTGAGTTCGAACTGCGCCGCGGCGCCGTCACCCTCAAGGTGCTGTGGCCCCTGGCGGCCGCGGCGGAGCTGGCCGCGTTCGCTCGCGAGCTGCTGCGGTGATCCGTGTCGACGCCGTCTGGCTGGCGGTGGAGCCCCTGGACATGCGAGCCGGCACCGAGACCGCGCTGGCCCGCGTGGTCAACGTCTTCGGCGCGGCCAAGCCGCATCACGCCTACCTCTTCGCCAACCGTCGCGCCAACCGCATGAAGGTGCTGGTGCATGACGGCATCGGCGTTTGGCTCGCGGCTCGCCGGCTCAACAGCGGCAAGTTCGCCTGGCCCCGCGACGTCAGCGGCACGCTGACGCTCACGACACAGCAACTCGATGCGCTCGTGCTGGGCCTGCCGTGGTAGCGCGTCGGCGACGCCGGGATCATCACGCTGCTGTAGCCAGCAATTGCGGCATCCCCGATGGCGCGCAAGCGCCGTCGTCGGCACGATCAATCCCCGTGATCGCTGACGACGCCATCGACAGTCTTGATGCCCACCAACTGCGGGACGTCGTGAGCGCACTGCGCGCCGAGTTGGCGCGCAAGGACAAGGCGCTGCTGTTCAAGCAGACCCTCGTCGACAAGCTCACCCACGAGAACGCCGTCCTCAAGCGACTGAAGTTCGCCGCGCAGAGCGAGGCCTACACGCCCGAGCAGAAGAGCCTGCTCGACGAGACCTTCGACATGGACCTGGCGGCCGTGGCGCGCGAGATCGAGGACGCCCAGCCCAAGCAGCCCGACGGCGAGAAGCGCCAGCCCAAGCGGGCCCCGCTGCCGGCGCACCTGCCGCGTCATGACGTGCACCACGAGCCGGCCAGCACCACCTGCAAATGCGGCTGCGCCATGAAGCGCATCGGCGAGGACGTCAGCGAGAAGCTCGACTACACCCCCGGCGTCTTCACGGTGGAGCGCCACATCCGCGGCAAGTGGGTCTGCGCCGAGTGCGAGACCCTGGTGCAGGCGCCCATGGACCCGCACATCATCGACAAGTGTCAGCGATCGGCATAAACCGACCACCCGAGGATCGGCATATACCGGCCAGCTGAGCCGGTAGACAACGGCGACCAGGATCGGCATCTGCCGGCCAGCACGTGATCGGCATTTACCGGCCAGTGCAGGATCGGCATATACCGGCCACTTCGTGATCGGCGTTTACCGGCCAGCCGTCGGCCGAGAAGGCGTCTCGAGTCTTCAACCACCCCACCGCTACCGTCCCTGGCTTTCGTTGCCTGGAGGGCTGGCAGGTGGGTCGCAGAAGGATCGAGATGTTCCAGTACCGACAAGTGCTCGTGCGGCTGCGCGCGGGCGACACGGCGCGCGAGATAGCGCGCAGCGGCCTGCTGGGCCGCGACAAGATC
>NZ_DASWYS010000027.1:0-5855 GCF_036404855.1 Roseateles sp. | reverse complement strand
TGGGCAACCTGGCGCAGATCGACACGCCCTACCTCACCGAAGGCAGCTCGGGCCTGACGTTCGCGGTGGACCGTTTCAAGGGCTGGGCCCACAGCGGTCACGTGACGCTGGCGCGCGGCGAGCGCTCCCGCCTGGCGGACTTCGCCTCCGAAGTGCTGTGATTCCGGCGCCCGCCTGACGGCGGGACAGCCCCCAGAGCGGCCCCGTCACCGGGGCCGCTGCTTTTTGGGAGTCAGCGGTTGAGCAGCCCGCCCAGCATGCCGGCGATGTCGCCCAGGCCGCCGGCGCCGCCCTGCGGCAACTGGCCCTGGGGCGTCAGCCGGTCGACGATCTGCGGCAGCCACTGGCTGAGCTGTTCCCCCGCCTCGGCATGCGACACGCCCGCCTGCTGCGCGAGCTGACCGAGCAGGCCGCCCGCCCCGCCCAGCGCATTGCCGAGTTCGCCCCCCGAGACCGGCTGGTTGGTACCGCTGGAGATCCAGCTCTGCACCTGCTCGCCCAGGCCGCCGGCCTGCAGTTGCTGCAGCAACCCGGCCAGGCCGCCCTGGGCCGAACCGTTGGCCAGCAGGCCGGCGATCAGGGCCGGCCAGTTGGGCTGGCCGTCCTGCTGCCCCGGGCTGCCCAAAGCCTGTGTGGCGGCGCCCAGAACCTGATCTAGAAGTCCCATTGCAATCTCCAGTGAAATGACCCGAGGGCAGTCTATGGAAAAAGACCGGGGCCACAAAATGAGAGCGCTATCAACCACAATACCGTCTTCACTTCCGCTCGCATTGCCATGATCTACCGTCCCCTCGGCCGCACCGGCTGGAACATCTCGGCCATCGGCTTCGGCGCCTGGGCCATCGGCGGCACCTGGGGCCGTACCGACGACGCGGCCGCCATGGCGGCGCTGCATCGCGCGCTGGACCGCGGCGTGAACTTCTTCGACACGGCCGATGTCTACGGCGACGGCCACAGTGAACGCCTGCTGGCCCGACTGAAGCGCGAGCGCCCCGGCGACGCCTTCTTCGTGGCCACCAAGGCAGGCCGGCGCCTGGACCCACACGTCGCCGAGGGCTACCGCGACCTGCGCCCCTTCATCGAGCGCAGCCTGAAGAACCTCGACGCCGACGCGCTCGACCTGCTGCAGTTGCACTGCCCGCCCAGCGCGGTCTATGCGATGCCCGAGGTCTTCGGCGCGCTGGATGACCTTGTGCGCGAAGGCAAGCTGCGCAACTACGGCGTCAGCGTCGAGCGCATCGACGAGGCCATGGCGGCGCTGGCGTTCCCCGGCGTGCAGTCGGTACAGATCATCTTCAACCTGTTCCGCCAGCGGCCGGCCGAGGTCTTCCTGCCCGCGGCCCAGGCCGCCCAGGTCGGCGTGCTGGCACGCCTGCCGCTGTCCAGCGGCATGCTCAGTGGCAAGTTCACGCGTGACAGCCGCTTCGGCGCCGACGACCACCGCGGTTTCAACCGCCAGGGCGAGGCCTTCGACAAGGGCGAGACCTTCTCCGGCGTGGACTACGAGCAGGGACTGGCGGCCGTCGAGGAGCTGCGCGCGCTCCTGCCGGCCGGCGTCAGCATGGCCCGCCTGGCGCTGCGCTGGATCCTGATGTTCGAGGCGGTCAGCGCCGCCATCCCCGGCGGCCGCACACCGGCGCAGGTGGACGAGAACGTCAGCGCGGCCGACCTCGCCGCCCTGCCTGCCCCACTGATGCAGGCCCTGGCCGACCTCTACCGGCGACGCATCGCGCCGCAGGTCCACGCGTTGTGGTGATCAGTCGCCGCGCTGCACGGCCGTAGAGAAGCGCCGCACCGCGCCGTCCGCCGCCACGGCACGGCGGCCCGCGGCGATGAGGCGGTCGATCTGCTCGGCCGGCAGCTTGAGCCGCGTCGGGATCAGGTTCAACGCTTGCTCCTCGGCCTCCGGCAGGTCGGCGAAGCTGATCTGCGTGACATTGAACTTGATGTCTTCGCATTGCCAGTCGGGGTTGGCGGCACGCAGGGCGGCCTTGCGCTCGTCGCTGAGGCTGCAGCGGTAGGTCACCAGATCGCGCTCCCAGTTGCGCACCATGGGCACGAAGCTCGCGTAGCTCATGCGCATGGTGCTCTCGATCGCCGTGTCAACGGCGCCCGACGCGATCTCCACGCCCGACGGCCCCGCCACCTCGCGGGCCCAGTCGGCGCTGGGCCCCTGGCCCGCGTCGACGACGATGAAGAGCAGCCGGCGCATCGTGGCGGCGTCCTGCTCAGGGATGGGACCGTAGGGCGTGTTCAGCAGCACCCGGCTCTGCAGGATGGCCACCAGGCCCAGGTTGTCCGTCAGCCCGCCATCCACCAGCTTCAGATAGCGCCCCGCCTTGGGGTTGGCGTTGTCGCGGAACAGGCGGGCCAAGGCCAGGCGCAGCCGGTACTGGTCGTCGCGCTCGTCGCGGCGCACGGCCAGGCCCGGCGGCAGCTGGACCTGGCAGGCCTCGGGAAAGCGTTCCACCACCACAGGCGCGAAGAACAGCGGCACGGCCATGGACGCCGCGACGGCCTCGGAGACGGGATAGCTCGCGAGGTCGCTGCACAGTGCATCGAACGTGCGCTCGTGGAACGGGAAGGCCAGCCGGTACTGCACATTGCTGGCACTGATCCACACCACCGGCCGCGAGCGCTTGAACATGTCGGCGAAGGTGGCGCCCTTGAAGACGTCCTTCTCCAGCCAGTCGTTGAAGTCGCTGCGGTCGTTCAGACCGCCAGCGAACAGCCGGCGCAGGTTGTTGGGGTTGAGCAGGTTGAACCTCAGGCCGGCCTCGCCGTCGCGCAGCAGGACCTTCTCGCGGAACTCGCGCAGGCCGTCGGCGCCGTTCAGGCCGAAATAGGCCGAGGTCAGCGAGCCTCCCGACACGCTCGTGATGAAGCTGACCTCGTCGAGCAGGTTGTGCCCCGGCGTGGACGGCTGCTCGCGCAATCCCTCCAGCACCCCGTACGCGAAGGCAGACGCCCGCAGGCCGCCGCCCGAGAAGCTCAGCGCCACCAGGGTGTCCTTGCCCATCGCCTTGGGCGCCTGCGGCGGCACCTGGTGGGCCGTCGGCCTGTTGCGTGGCGGGTTCAGGGGCGCGCCGGCACAGGCGGCCAGCAGCAAGCAGGTGCAAAAGAGCAGCAGGGCGCGCATCGGGCGTCTCTCGGTCATGACGGTGGGCGAACCCGCGCATTCTGCCGATGCTGTCAGACCCTGGCGGGCCGCCGCCGGACAATCCGGCCATGCAGCAACCACCCCGCTGGATCGCCCACCTCGACATGGACGCCTTCTACGCGTCCGTCGAGCTGCTGCGCTATCCGCAGCTGCGGGGCGAGGCGGTCGTCATCGGCGGGCGGCGCGCCGATGCGCCGCAGCAGCTGGAAGACGGCTCCTGGCGCTACGCCAGGCTGCGCGACTACACCGGCCGCGGCGTCGTCACCACCAGCACCTACGCCGCCCGCGACCTCGGCGTGTTCTCGGCCATGGGGCTGATGAAGGCGGCGCTGCGCGCGCCCGACGCCGTCCTGCTGCCGGCCGACTTCGACTCGTACCGCAAGTACTCGCGCCTGTTCAAGGCCGCGGTGGCCGAGGTGGCCCCCGTCATCGAGGACCGTGGCATCGACGAGATCTACATCGACCTCACCGACGTGCCCGGCGTGCGCGACGCCGTGGGGCACGACCCGCTCGGCGGCGTGAAGGCGGTGGCCCGCGAGATCAAGAACTCGGTGGGGCGCGCGACGGGCCTGACCTGCTCCATCGGCATCACGCCCAACAAGCTGCTCAGCAAGATCGCCAGCGAGCTGGACAAACCCGACGGCATCACGGTGTTGACGCTGGACGACATCCCCCGCCTGATCTGGCCGCTGGCGGTGCGCAAGATCAACGGCATCGGCCCCAAGGCCGGCGAGAAGCTCGTCAGGCTGGGGCTGGAAACCGTGGGCGACGTCGCCGCTGCCGCGCCCGAATGGCTGGTGGAGCAGTTCGGCGAGAGCTATGGCAGCTGGCTGCATGCGGCCTCGCACGGGCGCGACAACCGCGCCATCGTCACGCACAGCGAGCCGGTGTCCATCAGCCGCGAAACCACCTTCGAGCGCGACCTGCACGCCGTGCACGACAAGGCTTTGCTCGGCGGCATCATGGACGAGCTCTGCGAGAGCCTCGCCCGCGACCTGGCCCGCAAGCGCTACGCGGGCAAGACGGTGGGCATCAAGCTGCGCTTCGAGGGTTTCATCACCGTCACGCGCGACCAGACTCTGAAGACCCCCATCACCACCGCCGCCGACATCCGCCACGCCGCGGGCCTGTGCCTCAAGCGCGTCAAGTTCGACAAGCGGCTGCGCCTGATGGGCGTGCGCATCGGCAACCTGGTGCACGCCAGCGAGGTGCCGCCGCCGGCGCCGGCCGTCGACAAGGCCAAAGCGCCCGAGCGAGAGAATCTCTCGCTCTTCTGATGTCTTCACCCGCCTCCTCCCCGGCCTGGACCTACACCGTCTCGGTCCGCAGCCTTTGCGAGTTCACCGCCAAGCATGGCGATCTGGACCGCCGCTTCACGCCCTCGGCCACCGCGCTGGAGGGCCAGGCCGGCCAACTGGCCGTGCTGGCGCGCCGCTCGCCCGGCTACGAAACCGAGCTGCCGCTGGAAGGCCTGCACGGTCAGCTGCGCGTGCGCGGCCGCGCAGACGGCTATGAGGCCGATGTGAACCGGCTGGAAGAGATCAAGACCATCCGCGGCCCGGTCGAGCTCATCCCGGAGAACCGGCGCGCGCTGCACTGGGCGCAGTTGGAGACCTACGGCGCCCTCATCGCCGCGGACCGCGGGCTGGCCGAACTGGAACTGGCCCTGGTCTACGTGGACGCCGACACCCAGCATGAGACCGTGCTGCGCGAGACGCTGACGGCCACCGCGCTGCAGGCCGCCTTCGAAGCCCGCTGTGTGCAGTTCGAGGCCTGGGCGGCACAGGAGGCCGCCCACCGCGGTGCGCGCGACGCGGCGCTGGGCCAGTTGCGCTTTCCGCTGGGCGAGCTGCGGCCGGGCCAGCGCCTGCTGGCCGAGGCCGTCTACCGCGTCGCCGCCAACGGCCGCTGCCTGCTGGCCCAGGCCCCCACCGGCATCGGCAAGACGCTGGGCACCCTCTACCCCCTGCTGCGCGCCATGCCGGCCCAGGGGCTGGACAAGATCGGCTACATGACCTGCAAGGGCACCGCGCGCCTGACCGCGCTGGACGCGCTGCAGACCGTGCGCGATGCCAGCCCCGGCCTTCCCCTGCGCGTGCTGACGCTGGTGGCCAAGGAGCAATCCTGCGAACACCCCGACAAGGCCTGCCACGGCGCCGCCTGCCCGCTGGCCAGCGGCTTTTACGACCGCCTGGCCGCGGCCCGGCAGGACGCCGTCGCCGCCGCCTGGCTGGACCCTGCCGCGCAGCGCCGCATCGCGCTCAAGCACGGCATCTGCCCCTATTACCTGGGCCAGGAGCTGCTGCGCTGGGCCGACGTCGTCGTCGGCGACGTGCACCACGCCTTCGATCCCCACGGCCAGCTCTACGGCCTGGCCCAGTCCCAGGGCTGGAAACTGGCGCTGCTGGTGGACGAGGCACACAACCTCATCGACCGCACGCGCGACATGTACAGCACCCAGCTCAGCCTGTCGCGCGTCCGCGAGGCCCTGGCCGCCGCGCCGGCGAGCCTGCGCACGCCGCTGCGCCGCCTGGCCGGCGAACTCAAGGACCTCGGCGACGCCCAGGCGGGCGACTACGAGGCCCTGCCGGAAGTGCCCGACGACCTGGCCGAGGCGCTGCAGCGCGTCAACGCCGCCCTCGGCGAACATGTGCAGAATCATCCGCTCGACGTCGGGCCCATGCTGCAGTTCTAT
>NZ_DASWYS010000026.1:0-1900 GCF_036404855.1 Roseateles sp. | reverse complement strand
CCCATCGCCGGCGTGGTTGACCGGCAGCGAGGATACTGAGCCATGAACTACCCCACCCGCGTCAAGCTCGTCGAGGTCGGCCCGCGCGACGGCCTGCAGAACGAGAAGCAGCCGGTGCCGGCGGCGGTCAAGATCGAGCTCGTGCACCGCCTGCAGGCTGCGGGCCTGAAGGAGATCGAGGTCACCAGTTACGTCAGTCCGAAGTGGGTGCCGCAGATGGCCGACAACCACGAGGTCATGGCGGGCATGACGCGCCAGGGCGGCGTGCGCTACTCGGTGCTCACGCCCAACCTCAAGGGCTACGAGGCAGCGGTGCTCGACAAGCCCGACGAGATCGTCGTCTTCGGCGCCGCCAGCGAGGCCTTCAGCCAGAAGAACATCAACTGCTCCATCGCCGAGAGCATCGAACGCTTTGCGCCCGTGGTCGCGGCGGCCAAGGCGGCCGGCATCGCGGTGCGCGGGGCGATGAGCTGCACCGTGGGCTGCCCTTATGAGGGCGACATTGCGCCCGAACGCGTGGCCTATCTCGCGGGCCTGATGAAGGGCATTGGCGTGGAGCGCGTGGACGTGGCCGACACCATCGGCGTGGGCACGCCGCTCAAGGTGCAGGCGGCCATCGAGGCCACGCAGCGGCACTTCCACATCGACCACATCAGCGGCCATTTCCACGACACCTACGGCCAGGCGCTGTCCAACACGCTGGCGGCGCTGGAGATGGGGGTCTGGAACTTCCAGTCGTCGGTCGCGGGGCTGGGCGGCTGCCCGTATGCCAAGGGCGCCACCGGCAACGTCGCGACCGAGGACGTGGTCTACCTGCTGCACGGCATGGGCATCGAGACGGGCATCGACCTCGACGCGCTGGTCGACGCCGGCCAGTTCATCAGCGAGCACCTGGGCCGCCCGAGCGGCTCGCGCGTGGCGCGGGCGCTGCTGGCCAAGAGGGCAGGGTGATCGCCATGGAGTTCAGCGTCTGGCTGGCGTTCTTCGCGGCGTCCTGGGTGATCGCCATTTCGCCGGGTTCCGGCGCGGTGCTGTCGATGAGCCATGGCCTGGCCTATGGCGTGCGCCAGACCAGCGCGACGATCGCCGGCCTGCAGCTGGGACTGGCGGTGATCCTGCTGATCGCCGGGGTGGGCGTGGGCGCGCTGCTGCTGGCCTCGGCGGCCGCGTTCACCGTGGTCAAGTTGGTGGGCGCGGCCTACCTGATCTACCTCGGCGTGAAGCAGTGGCGCGCGCCGGTCGCGCAGCAGGCCCCCGCCGCCGGCGAGGCGCTGGTGAAGCACGCCGGCCTGCCGTCGGTGCGCGAGCGGGTGCTGACCGGCTTCATGACCAATGTGACCAACCCCAAGGGCATCGTGTTCATGGTGGCGGTGCTGCCGCAGTTCATCGACCCGCAGCGGCCGCTGTGGCTGCAGCTGCTGATCCTGCTCGCCACCTCGGTGGGTGTGGACCTGATCGTGATGCACGGCTACGCTTTCCTGGCCTCGCGCGCGCAGCGCTGGCTGGCCACGGCGAAGGCGCGGCGCGCGCAGAACCGCGTGTTCGGCGGCGTGCTGATGGCCATGGGGGCGAGCCTGCTGCTGGTGCGCAAGGGCGGCTGAGCCCGCTACCATCGCGGGCCATGAACCTCTCTGCTTCCGTACCCCTTCCACCCGGCGTGCTGCGCGTGACCGAGGTGCTGGCCGCACTGGGCCATCCGCACGCGCCGGTGATGCTCGACGACGCGGCCCGCACCGCGCAGCAGGCCGCGGACGCACTGGGCATCCACGTCGGGCAGATCGCCAAGAGCATCATCTTCCGCCGCAAGTCGGACGATTCCGCCGTGCTCGTGATCGCCTCCGGCGACAGGCGCGTCGACGAGAAGAAGGTCGACGCCCTCGTCGGCAAGACCGGCCGCGCC
>NZ_DASWYS010000025.1:0-2340 GCF_036404855.1 Roseateles sp. | reverse complement strand
AGAAAGATGCGCAAACAGCAGATGTGGGCAGCGGCAGCGCTGCTGATGGCCTCGATGACAGCGCTGGCCGCCGGCCCCGTGGTTGGTGTGAGCTGGTCCAACTTCCAGGAGGAGCGCTGGAAGACCGACGAGGCCGCCATCAAGGCGGAGCTGACCCGCCTGGGGGCCAGCTACGTGAGCGCCGACGCCGGCGGCTCGCCGGAGAAGCAGATCGGCGACGTCGAGTCGCTGCTGGCCAAGGGGGCCAAGGTGCTCATCATCCTTGCGATGGACAAGGACGCCATCCTGCCGGCGCTGAACAAGGCCAAGGCGCGCAAGGTGCCGGTGGTGGCCTATGACCGCCTCATCGAGGCGCCCGAGGTCTTCTACCTGACCTTCGACAACCGCGAGGTCGGGCGCCTGCAGGCCAAGGCGGTGCTGGCCGTGAAGCCGCAGGGGCGCTACGTGATGATCAAGGGCTCGCCCAGCGACCCCAACGCCGACTTCCTTCGCGCCGGCCAGCAAGATGCCTTGGCCGACGCCGTCAGGAAAGGTGACGTGAAGATCGTCGCCGAGGAATACACGGACGGCTGGAAGCCCGAGGTGGCGCAGAAGAACATGGAACAGATCTTGACTCGCCTCAAGGGCGGCGTCGATGCGGTCGTTGCCAGCAACGACGGCACCGCTGGCGGTGCCATCGCGGCGCTGGCCGGCCGGGGCATCAAGGGTGTGCCGGTCAGCGGCCAGGATGCCGACCACGCCGCGCTGAACCGCGTGGCGCTGGGCACGCAGACCGTGTCGGTCTGGAAGGACTCGCGCGTGCTGGGCAAGGAGGCCGCCGCGGCCGCCGTGCAGCTGGCCGGTGGTCAAAAGGTGCCGGGCGCCGCGGCCTGGGCGGGCGGCGAGCGCAAGGTCAGCCTGCAGGCCAAGTTCCTCGCGCCCGTGGCCATCACGCAGGCCAACCTCGATCAGGTCATCGCTGCCGGCTGGGTGCCCAAGGCCGTCGTCTGCCGGGGCGTCGACGCCGCCAAGGCCCCGGCCGTCTGCAAGTAGGAGTCGGGATGAGCGCCCAGACCCAGCGGCTCGCCGTCATGGCGGCCGTGCTGGTGGCCATCGCCATCGGCTTTCACCTGCTCACCGGCAGCTTCCTGACGGCCGAGAACCTCTACAACATTGCACAGCAGACGGCTGTGGTCGGCATCGTGGCCTGCGGCATGGCACTGATCATCGTCGCGCGCCAGATCGACCTCGCGGTGGGCTCGCTGTTGGGCGCCGTGGGCGTGCTGATGGCCTGGCTGCAATACACGCAGGGCTGGCCGGTCATCGGGGCGCTGCTGGCCGGACTCGTGCTGGCGCTGGCCGTGGGGCTGTTCCAGGGGTGGCTGTCGGCGGTCGTCGGCATCCCGTCCTTCGTCGTGACGCTGGGCGGCCTGGTCTCGTTGCGTGGCGTGGCCTTCCTGGTGGCAGACGGCAAGACGCAGCCCGTCACGGAGCCCTGGCTGCTGGCGCTGGGCGGGGGCCTGGACGGTTCGCTGGGCGAGCAGGGCAGCTGGCTCTTGGGCGTGGGCCTCGTCGTGCTGGTGTGGGGCTGGCAGGGGGTGCAGCGCCGCGCGCAGGCGCGGGCAGGTGCACAGCCTGGAGACGCCAGGCATGCGCTTCTGAAGGCCGGCCTCCTGGCCTTCGCCGTGTTCGGCACCGTGGCCGTCTTCAACGCCTATCGCATTGAAGGCCAGGAGCAGGGCCAGGGCCTGCCGCTGCCGCTGGTGATCTGGGTGGCCGTGGTGCTGTTGCTGGGCTTTGTCGCCAAGCACACTCGCTTCGGCCGCTACGTCTATGCGATCGGCGGCAATCCCGACGCGGCGCGGCTGGCCGGCATCCCGGTGCGGCGCGTGATGATCCAGCTCAACCTGCTGCTTGCGGCGCTGGTCGCATTGGCGGCCGTCGTCGCGATGGCCCGCCTGAACGCGGGCACGAACTCCATGGGCACGGGCATGGAACTGACCGTCATCGCTGCGGCAGTCATTGGCGGCGTGAGCCTGGCGGGCGGCAGCGGCAGCGTGGGCGGCACGGTGCTCGGCGCCCTCATCATCCAGAGCATCGACAGCGGCCTGCTGCTGACCGACGTAGGCATCGGCTGGCGCATGGTGGTGCTGGGTCAGGTGCTGGTGGCGGCCGTCGTCTTCGATCGTGTGGTGCAGAAATGAGTGCGTTGCTCGAAGTGCGCGAGGCGCGCAAGTCCTTTGGCGGCGTGCACGCGGTCGACGGCGTCTCCCTGAGCCTGTCGCCCGGGGAGGTGCTGGCCGTGCTGGGTCACAACGGTGCCGGCAAGTCCACGCTGATGCAGATGCTGGCCGGCGCGCT
>NZ_DASWYS010000024.1:0-4729 GCF_036404855.1 Roseateles sp. | reverse complement strand
TCGTCCGGGGCGCGCTGGATGGCCAAGAGAACAGCCCGCCGCTCCAGCGCGATGCGGACCTGATAAAGGTCGAACACCTCGTTGACGCTGATGGACTTGCGGTAAAAGCCCTTGTTCATCACGAACTCGAGCAGCCCCTCGGCCACCAACCGGTTCAGGGCTTCCCGCAGCGTTGCGCGAGCGACGCCGAGTTGCTCGCCGAGTTGTTTTTCGTTGATCCGCGCGCCCGGCTTGAACTCATATCGCATCGCCCGGTCGCGCAGCCCGAGGTACAGGCGCTCGACGTTGCTCTCGTCGCGCGGTACGGAGGGCTTGGCGGCTGCCTTGCGGGGGGACTTGGTGGCCTTCATGGTGAGCGACAGCTTTCATTGTTCACTGGTTCGCACGGCCGGCCGACCGGCAAGTGTCGTCACTTGTGAAAACACCAGTTTATACGGATCTCGATCGCAGCCCTCAACCCGGTAGTTTCCCTAGCTTCCGGCAAGCAGGAAATGTATGATTCTCCGTGCGTTATAGCGTTCGACACAAGTGTCGGCACTTTGTTCGAAACCACTTCCAGGATCGCCATGCCAAACCGCACAGTCAGCCTCGACGACAAGTACACGCTCCGCCAGGGTCGGGTCTTCATCACCGGAACGCAAGCCCTCGTGCGCCTGCCGATGACGCAGCACATGCGTGATCAGGCGGAGGGGCTGAGTACGGCCGGCTACGTCACCGGCTATCGCGGGTCGCCGTTGGGCACGCTCGACGAGCAGCTCGGCAAGGCGTCCAAGGCACTCGCTGTCCACGACGTCGTGTTCGTCCCCGGTGTCAACGAAGACCTCGCTGCCACCGCTGTCTGGGGATCGCAGCAGGCCGAGGCGGCCGGGGAGGGAAAGTACGACGGCGTCTTTGCCATGTGGTACGGGAAGGGCCCGGGCGTCGACCGCACCGGGGACGCCTTCAGGCATGGCAATCTCGCGGGCTCATCCAAACATGGTGGCGTCCTGGTCCTCATGGGCGACGATCACACCTGCGAATCATCGACAACCTGCCACCAGAGCGAGTTCGCGATGGTGGACGCCATGATTCCCGTCCTGAGTCCCGCCGGCGTGCAGGAAATCCTGGACTTCGGTCTGATCGGCTGGGCCCTGTCGCGCTACAGCGGGTGCTGGGTCGGCATTAAGTGCGTCAAGGACACCGTGGAAGCGACGGCCTCCATCGACGTTGACGTCGACCGGGTCCGCATCGTCCCGCCCCAAGGCGTGGAATTGCCCACGGACGGCCTGAACCTTCGCCAGCCGGATACGCCACACGCCCAGGAGGCGAGGTTGCACCGCCACAAGTTGGACGCCGTGAAGGCATTTGCCCGCGCCAACGCCATCGACCGAGTGGTCGTGGATGGAGACCGGGCGATGCTGGGCATCATCACGCACGGGAAGAGCTACCTCGACGTGCTGCAGGCCCTGCACGACCTGGACCTCACGGAGGAGCAGGCAGGCGAGCTCGGGCTCCGCATCTACAAGGTCGGCATGACCTGGCCCCTGGAACCCGCGGGCGCCGCGCGTTTTGCCGACGGCCTCCAGAAGGTCATGGTCGTGGAGGAAAAGCGCAGCCTCCTGGAGTCCCAACTCAAGGAGCAGCTCTACGGAAAGGCCGCTGCGCCCGCGGTCATCGGCAAGCTTGACGAGGACGGCCGGAGCCTCTTCCAGCCGGAGATGGCGCTCGATTCCAACCAGATTGCCATTGCCATCGGAGAGCGGCTCCTGCAGCTCCATGGGCACGGCCTCGAAGCTTTGCGCCGGCGCCTCGACGAGATCCGCGCCATGCGCGCTCCCAAGGGCGTGATCGACATCCTGTCGCGCAGCTTCTACTTCTGCAGCGGCTGCCCGCACAACTCGTCCACCGTGCTGCCGGAGGGAAGCAAGGCCTATGCAGGTATCGGATGCAGCTGGATGGCCCAGGCGATGGACCGTTCCACCACCGGCTACACGCAGATGGGCGCCGAGGGCATGTCCTGGGTCGGTGAAGCTCCGTTCTCGCAGCGGAAGCACATGTTCCAGAACATCGGCGACGGAACGTACTTCCACTCGGGGCTGCTGGCCATCCGCGCGGCGGTCGCGGCGAAGACCAACATCACCTACAAGATCCTGTTCAACGACGCGGTGGCCATGACGGGAGGCCAGCGGCACGACGGCATCCTGGACGTTCCCACCATCGCGCACCAGGTCCACGCCGAGGGAGTCAAGCGCATCGTGGTTGTGAGCGACGAGCCGGGAAAGTACCCCGCCGACATCCACTGGCCTCCGGGCCTGACAGTTCACCACCGGGACGAGATCAACGCGATCCAGAAGGAGCTGCGGGAGATCGAGGGAACGACCGCGCTGATCTACGACCAGACCTGCGCCGCGGAGAAGCGTCGCCGGCGCAAGCGCGGCCAGTTCCCGGATCCCGCCAAGCGCCTGCTGATCAACGACCTGGTGTGCGAAGGGTGCGGCGACTGCGGCGCGAAATCCAACTGCGTCTCGCTGCAGCCGCTGGAGACGGAGCTGGGTCGCAAGCGGACCATCGACCAGTCATCCTGCAACAAGGACTACTCCTGCGTGAAGGGCTTCTGTCCCAGCTTCGTCACGGTGCTGGGCGGCACGCTGCGCAAGCCCGCACGCGCCGGCGACGCGGGCGACCTTTTCCTGGCGCTCCCGCAGCCGGAACTGCCGTCCCTCGATGCAGGCGTGTACAGCATCCTCGTCACGGGCATGGGTGGCACGGGCGTGGTCACGATCGGGGCGATCCTTGGAATGGCTGCCCACCTGCAGGGACTGGGCTGCGGCATCCTGGACATGGCAGGTCTCGCCCAGAAGGGCGGTTCGGTCTGGAGCCACCTGCGCTTCGGCAGGTCGCCCGAGGCCATCAAGACCATCCGCATCGCCGCCGGTGGAGCGGACCTGGTGCTCGGCTGCGACATGATCGTTGCCGGCAATTCGAAGACGCTGGCCGCTGCCCGCAAGGGACGCACTCGCATGGTCGTCAACACCCAGGAGACGATGCCGGGCGAGTTCTCCCGCAATGCGGACATGCAGTACCCGCGCGGCAGCCTCCAGCGCAACATCGTGGACACGGTTGGCGCGGACAGCGCGGACTTCGTGGAGGCCGGGCGCATCGCCACCGCGCTGCTCGGGGACAGCATTGCCGCCAACATGTTCATGCTGGGCTTCGCCTACCAGCGGGGCCTGATCCCCGTCACCGCCGACGCGATAGAGCAGGCCATCGAGCTCAATGGCGCCCAGCAGCAGATGAACCGCGACGCCTTCCTGTGGGGCCGCCGCACGGTCGTGGACCCGGATGCGGTCGGGCGCATGTTGTCGACGCTGCAGGCCTCGCAGCGCGCAAGCCTCTCGCCCGCGGTCATCGAGAACCTGGATGAGGCCATCGCGTGGCGCAAACGCTTCCTGGTGGACTACCAGAACGAGGCCTATGCCAGGCAGTACGCCGACTTCGTGGAACATGTCCGCTCCGTCGAGCGCAGCAGCTTCCCGGGGCGCAGCGAGCTCACACGCGCCGTGGCCAAGTACTGCTTCAAGCTCATGGCGATAAAGGACGAATACGAGGTGGCTCGCCTCTACACCGAGACGGGCTTCCTGCAGCGCGTGGAGCGCCAGTTCGAGGGCGACTTCAAGCTGGTGTTCAACCTGGCGCCGCCCATCCTGTCGCAGCGGGACTCCGTGACGGGCGAGCCGCGCAAGCGCGAGTTCGGGCAATGGATCCTCCCGGCGTTCCGGCTCCTGGCAGGACTCCGGTTCCTGCGAGGCACGGCGTTCGACGTCTTTGGCCGCACGCAGGAGCGCCGCACGGAGCGGGCGCTGATTGCGCAATACAAGTCCAACATCGAGCAGGCGCTGGCGGTGATTGCCGGCACGCGGGATGCGGGTCACTACGAAGCGGCAGTCAAGCTGGCGGAACTGCCGGAATCCATCCGCGGCTACGGACACGTACGCGCACGCAGCGTCGAGGCCGCCCGTCAGCAGGAGAAGCCCCTGCTCGAAGCACTCCAGCGCCGGGTGATCGCGTTGAAGAAGGCCGCCTGACGCGACGGGAGGCGGCCGGCGCGCGGCGCCGGCCGTGCCGTCAGCGCGTGGCCGCCTGGTGGCGCAGGGTGCAGTCCCAGGCCAGTTCGGCGAGCGGGACCGCCTTGCGTCCGGTCTCCACCGCATCCGCCACGGCCGCCGTGCCGTCCGCCGCGCGTTGGGCGATGCCGTGCAGGATGGCGGCCATGCGGACCAGGGTAATAGTGCGTCGAAGGCCGTTATTGACGACCTGCGATTTTCAAACATCGACGAGATGTCGAAGCAGACTGAATGCCACGCGCCAGCTCTGCCCGTCGCAATCGAGAGTGGCCGTCTGCTGATTGATGCGCCTGATCAGTCCGATGCGATGCTGCAGATTGCGATCGATGAAGCTCACGCGCTGACCCTACGCGGAAGTCCTCGCGCCGACCGACCTCGGGCGGCGGTGCGAGTTCGGAGGCCTCATGCACCGTGTCGCCCGCGTTTGCCGTGGCGGCAACCTCCACCGAGATCGCCGCGTAGGGCAAGCTCACGTGGCGCCCGCTCGCTTCATCCTGCAACCGAATTGAGCGTGCCCAGATCAAGCCTGAAGTCGGAGCCGCGCGCACCCAGGAGCTGCCAAAACAATCTTCTGTTGGCGAATATGAAGAGCCCAAGGTCAAACAATCCACTGCGGTAGCTACAGG
>NZ_DASWYS010000023.1:0-48325 GCF_036404855.1 Roseateles sp. | reverse complement strand
CGCTCATGCCAGCGACTCCTGTGCATGGTGGGCCAGGCCGCCCTCGTCGAAGAGGTGGGCCTCGGCCATGTCGATGCTGACGGCGACGTGGGTTCCCAATCTGGGCGAACTGCCGGGTGGCACGGTGACGATGATCGGGCTGCCGCCATCCAGCGCCAGATGAGCCAGCGTGCGCTCGCCGAGGAACTCGACCAGCTCGACGCGCCCGCGCAGAGGTCCTTGTTCGGCGACGCGCAGGTTCTCGGGCCGCACGCCCAGGACCAAGCCCGTGGCCGGCAGACCCGGCACGCCAACACAGGTCGTCACCGTCGCACCACCCGGCACCGTGACGACGGCGCGCCCGCCGTCGTCCGCTGCGCGGTGGACCGGCACAAAGCCCATCCCCGGCGTGCCGATGAAGCTGGCGACGAACCGCGTCGCTGGCCGCCGGTACAGCTCGGCCGGCGTGGCCACCTGCTCGATGGCCCCGCCCCTCATGACGACGATGCGCGTCGCCAGCGTCATGGCCTCGATCTGGTCGTGCGTGACGAACACCATCGTGGCGCCGAGTCGCTGGTGCAGCTGCGCCAGCTCCAGCCGCGTACGGCCGCGCAGTGCTGCGTCAAGGTTCGACAGGGGTTCGTCGAACAGGAAGATGCCCGGCTCCTTCACCACCGCGCGTCCGATGGCCACGCGTTGGCGCTGGCCGCCCGAGAGCTGCCCCGGCTTGCGGTCCAGCAACGCGTCCAGCTCCAGCATGCGGGCCGACTCGGTGATGCGCTTGGCGATCTCGTCCGCGGGAATGCCGATGTTCTTGAGGCCGAAGGCCAGGTTGTCGCGCACCGTCATGTGCGGATACAGCGCATAGTGCTGGAACACCATGGCCAGGTTGCGTTGTCCCGGCGGCGCGACGGTCACGTCCCGGTCACCGATGAGGATGCGGCCGCCGCTGACCTCCTCCAGCCCCGCGACCATGCGCAGCAGGCTGGTCTTGCCGCAGCCCGAAGGCCCCAGGAAGACGACGAACTCGCCCTGTGCGACGTCCAGCGACAGGTTCTCGATGACCTGCACCGCGCCGTAGCGCTTGCAGACGTTCTCCAAAGTCAAGCCAGCCACGGTGGAGGTCTCCGGTTCATTCTTCTTGGGGGATCACGGGCCAGCCATCTGCGGACCAGCTCAGGCGCTTGATGCGCAGGTGCGGCTTGCCGCCGCGTTGGGTGTCATAGGCGTGGTGGACGAGCCAGTCGCCGACGACGTCCTGGTGCCCCGGGCCCTTCCAGCGCATGCCGCCGCCCAGCAGTGGCGTGGCGCCCGCGTCCATGAGGTCCTTGCCATCGCGGTCGAGGTAGGGGCCTTCGGCGCTGCGCGCGCGACCGACGCGGATGTTGTAGGTGCTCTGCGCGCCCTTGCAGCACAGGTCGTAGGAAGCGAACAGGTAGACCCAGTCGCCATGGCGGACGATGGTGGGGGCTTCGATGCCGCCCTTGCGGCGTGCGATGAACCGCGTCTGGCCGATGGGACGCAGTGTCTTGGCGTCGAGCTCGGTGAGGCGCAGGCCGCCCCAGAACGAGCCATAGCTCAGCCACAGCCGGCCGTCGGTCTCGACGAAGAGATCGGGGTCGATGGCGTTGAAATCGTCTTCGGGCCGGCTCTGCACGACGAGGCCTTCGTCGCGCCAGTCACCGTCGGGCCTGTCGCTGCTGGCGAGGCCGATGGCCGAGCGGTTCTTGCCGAAGGTGGAGATGGAATACAGCACCCAGACACGGCCCCGGTGTTCGAAGAGCTTGGGCGCCCAAACATCCACGCCCTTGTGGTCGGGCACGGCATCGGCCCACCAGGCCGGTGCTTCGCTGAACACCGGCGCGAGGCGCCGCCACGTCTTGCCTGCGTCGGAGGACTCCAGCCGCTGCAGCCCCTTGCCCGTCGTGAAGACGAACCAGCGGTCGGCCTGAATGAGCAGCGTCGGGTCGTGGGCCCCCGGATCGGTCTCTGGCTCGACGGCCCGCGCGGCCGTACACAGCCAGCAGGCCAACAGAAAGGTCAACAGCAATCGCATCGCATGTACCTCGCGGCGCGCCGGGTTCCCGGCGACGAAGGACGTCGGTCATCGCGCAGCCGCTGTGTGCCCGGCTCGGCCGGGCCACCAGCGGCGCCCCCGCGAGGGCGCCTGCGCAGCCGGTCGGGGACTACTTGCTCCAGCGCAGGACCAGGGGGTCGAGGCGCCGTGCGGCGTCCAACAGACCGGCGCGTGTCTCGGGGCTCATCTCGGGGAAAGGGTGGCGCGGCGCATCGCTCTCGATGATGCCGCCGGCCTTCATCAGCGCCTTGGCGGTCAGGATGCCGCCCTGGCGGTTCTCGTAGTTGATCAGCGGCAGCCAGCGGCCGTACTGCACCACTGCCTCTTCGCGGTTACCAGCGTGGAAGGCGTCGAAGATCATGCGGATGCCGTCGGGGAACGCGCCCCCCGTCATCGCGCCGGTGGCGCCGGCATCCAGGTCGGCCAGCAACGTGATGGCCTCCTCGCCGTCCCACGGTCCTTCGATGGCAGCGCCGCCGACGCGGATCAGCTCGCGCATCTTGGCGGCCGCCTGCGGCATCTCCAGCTTGAAGTACTTCACGTTGGCGATGCTGTTCGCCATGCGAGCCAGGAATGGCACCGACAGCGGTGTGCCGGCCACCGGGGCGTCCTGGATCATGATGGGGATATTGATCGCGTCGGACAGGCGCTGGTAGAAGCCCTCGATCTGAGCTTCAGACACACGGTAGGTGGCGCCGTGGTACGGCGGCATCACCATCACCATCGCCGCACCCAGTTCCTGCGCCAGCCGGCTGCGCTCGATGCAGATCTGCGTGGCGTAGTGCGTCGTCGTCACGATCACCGGCACGCGGCCGGACACATGGCCCAGGATGGCGCGGGTCAGCGTCTCGCGCTCCGCGTCCGACAGCACGAACTGCTCGGAGAAGTTGGCGAGGATGCACAGGCCATGGGAGCCTGCGTCGATCATGAAGTCGACGCAGCGCAGCTGGCCGGGCAGGTCCAACGTGCCGTCGGCGTGGAAGATGGTCGGAACGACGGGGAAGACGCCGCGATACGGTCGGGTGGCGGAGGCGCTCATGGTGCGGTCTCTTGTCTCTCGGAAAGGTGGATCCAGCGCCGCCATGCGGCGCGCGGCCGGCTGTGACCGCCGGTTGCACTCATTAAAGTATGACTATTTGATAGTGATCATCGGGGTTAACCCGAGATTTGGCGACTTTGAAAACAAAAAAGTATGACTAATAATCCTGCCATCGTCAGGCCGGAGAAGCCTGGCCGCATCCGACCGGAGACCGCCTGATGAGTTCCCCTGCGCACTACCCCAGCCTCCAGGACCGGGGTGTCCTGATCACGGGTGGGGCCACCGGCATCGGCGAGACGCTGGTGGAAGCCTTTGCCGCGCAGGGCGCCAGGGTCGCCTTCATCGACCTGGCCGAGGACGAGGGCAATGTGCTGGCCGCACGTCTGGCTGCCACGTCGCGCCACGCACCGCAGTTCCTGTCGGCGGACCTGAGCCAGGTCGACTCGCTGCGCGGAACAATTGCCGCCCTGCGCCAGCGCTGCGGTCCGTTCACCGTGCTGCTGAACAACGCCGCCAACGACAAGCGTCACGCCGTGGAAGACACGACCTCCGAACTCTGGGACGCCAGCGTCGGCGTCAACCTCAAGCACCAGTTCTTCACCGCCCAGGCTGTGCAGGCCGACATGAAGGCGGCCGGTGGCGGCAGCATCGTCAACTTCGGCTCCATCAGCTGGATGCTCAAGCAGGGCGGCATGCCGGCCTACACCGCCAGCAAGGCCGCGGTGCAAGGCCTGACACGCTGCCTGGCGCGCGACTTCGGTCCGCACAACATCCGCGTCAACACGCTGGTGCCGGGCTGGGTCATGACCGAGAAGCAGCTCAAGCTCTGGGTTACCGAAGAGACCAAGCAAGAGATCGCCAAGGGTCAGTGCATCAACCAGCCCTTGATGCCGAAACACATCGCCAGCATGGCGCTGTTCCTCGCAGCGGATGACTCCGCCATGTGCACCGCGCAGGAGTTCATCGTCGATGGAGGCTGGGTTTGAACACGGTCTGCCGCGACTACGGCCGCCTGCCCGATGGCCGGGTGGTGCATGAGTACACACTGGACAATGGCCTGGGCCTGAAGCTGACCGCCATCACGCTGGGTGGCATCGTCACCGGTCTGTGGACGCCCGATGCGCAAGGCCGAAGTGGCAACGTGGTGCTGGGCTTCGACAATCTCGACGACTACGTGAACCGCAACCCGTCCTTCGGCATCATCGTCGGCCGCTATGGCAACCGCATCGCCGGCGCCCGCTTCGAGCTGGACGGCGAGACCCACACGCTCGCCCGCAATGACGGGCCCAACTGCCTGCACGGCGGGACCGAGGGTTTCGGCCATCGCCTGTGGCAGGCCGTGCCCGCCGAGCCCCTCGCTGGTGAGGCAGCGGCGCTGGTGTTCACCTACACCAGCCCGCATGGCGAGCAGGGCTTTCCGGGCGAGTTGAGCGTTCGCGTGCGCTACGCGTTGAGCGCCACCGACAACAGCTGGTTCATAGCCTACGAGGCCAAGACCGACCGCGCCACCGTCGTCAACCTGACCCACCATGACTACTTCAACCTCGCCGGGGAGGGCAGCGTGCTGCGCCACCGGCTGACGATTCCCGCATCGCGCTACAGCGAGGTCGACGAGCACTTGATCCCGCAGCGGCATGCGTCGGTCGAAGGGACTCCCTTCGACTTTCGCCAGTCCACCGCCATCGTCGCCCGCATCCGCCGTGCCCACCCGCAGCTGCTACGAGCCAAGGGCTACGACCACAACTTCCTGCTCGACGGCGAACTCGACATCGATGGCCTGCGCCTCGCTGCCATGCTGGAGGATCCGCACTCCGGTCGCCGCATGCAGGTGCTGACCAGCGAGCCCGCCGTGCAGTTCTACTCCGGCAACTTCCTCGATGGCAGCTTGGCCGGTCCCGGGGGGCGCATCTATCGCCAGGGCGACGGACTGTGTCTGGAAACCCAACACAACCCCGATTCGCCGCACCACGACGCCAGCGCGGACTGGCCGTCCACCGTACTCAGGCCCGGCGCCGTGTGGCGCAGTACCACCGTCCACCGTTTCGGCTGAACCATGCGCACCCAACACCCCTTCGCCCTCGCCCTGGCCCAGGCCAACCACCTCGGTGAAGGCCTGCAATGGCATGGACCCAGCGGCCGCTGGTGGTGGACCGACATCCAGGGTGCCTGCATCCATGCCTGGACGCCCGGCGCCAGCGCGACGCTGCAGCTGCGCCTGCCTGAGCGCGTCGGCTGCTTCGTGCATGCCCGTTCGGGTGCCCTCGTTTTGGCCATGGCCAAGCGCGTCGCGCGGCTGAAGCTGCCCGACCTGCAGGCCACCGGCAGCATCGCCGTGCAGCCCGAGGAGATCGTGCCTTTGGAAGCCCACCTGCCCACCACGCGCGCCAACGACGGCCGCTGTGACCGCAGCGGCGCCTTCGTCTTCGGCACGCTGGACGAGTCCGAGCCGCGCCATCCGCTGGGCGGCTTCTATCAGTACACGTCGGCCCAGGGGCTTCGCCGCCTGGCATTGGACGGCGTGGCCATCGCCAACAGCATCTGCTTCAGCCCAAATGGCCGCCGGATGTACTTCTGCGATACGACGACCCGCCGCATCATGGTGTGCGACTACGACTCGGCCAGCGCCCGCGTCAGCGAACCGCGTCTTTTCGTGAAGAAGGAGCTGGACGAGGCCTGGCCCGACGGCTCCACCATCGATGCGCAAGGCTGCCTGTGGAACGCCGAATGGGGCAATGCCGCCGTCGCCCGCTATGCGCCGGATGGCCGGCTGCTGGCGCGCTACTCGGTGCCGGTCGGCCACGTCACCTGCCCCGCCTTCGGCGGGCCGACGGGGGACCAGCTCCTCGTCACCACGGCCCGCGAGGGGCTGAGCAGCGCCGATCTGATGGCCCGACCGTTGTCCGGCAGCTTGTTCGGCATGACGGTCCAGCCCGGCCTCGCGCTGCCGGAGTCTTTGTTCAACGACGGCTGAACGCCACGCAGAATGGGCGACCCACCGTACCTGGAGTCCCCATGCCGCCGCCCCTCGCCCTGGCCCGCACGCTGACCGCGCTGTCGCTGGGCTCCGCCCTGCTGTCGGCCTTCGCCGCGCCGCTGCCCGACAGCTCGACCGCGCTGGAGCAGCGTTTGGCCGAGCGCTTTTCCGGCGACCGCAGCGGCGCCTGCGTGCAGGCCGCCGTCATCGAGGGAGACCGTGTCGTTCGCGGCAGTGGCTGCGCGGGCACGCGCGGCGACCGCGCACCGGCGGCCGACGCGGCCTTCGAGATCGGCTCTGTCAGCAAGACCATGACGGCCTTTCTCGTGGCCGGTCTCATCCAGCGCGGCGCCTGGTCGCTGGACGACCCCATCGCCCGCCACCTGCCCCAGGGCACGGCCGTGCCGCGCCAGGGCGAGCGTCAGATCCTCGTGCGTGACCTGCTGACCCACAGTGCCGGCCTGCCAGCCCTGCCGCCCGGCATGCCCATGCCCAAGCCCGACGATCCCTATGCCGCGCTGACCGAGGCCCAGCTGTTGACCGCGCTGGGCCGCGTGACGCTGACCCGCCCCATCGGCAGCCAGGCCGAGTACTCCAACTTCGGCATGATGCTGGTCTCCCTGGCTGCCGCGCACACCCTGGGCGGCGATCTGGAGGCGGCGCTGCGCGAGCGCCTGTTCGCGCCGCTGGGCATGGGCAGCGCCTACGTCACCCGGCCGCTGGCGGCCCGGCCCGCCGCCGGCCATCTGCCCGGCGGCGCGGCCACGCCGGCCTGGACCATCACGCCCAACCTGGCTGGCGTCGGCATGGTGAAGGCCACGCTGGACGACATGGTGCGCTACGCCCGCGCCGAGCTGGGCAGCCTGCCCGACGTCCCCGCCGCGTTGACTGACGCGCTGCGCCTCACGCAGCAGCCGCTGGCCCATGGCTTTGCGATGAACTGGGTGGTCCGTCGCCAGCAGGGGCACGAGCTGCGCCTGCACGAAGGGGGCACGGGGGGCTTCTCGTCGCTGGTCGTGCTGGAGCCCGGTGCGCAGCGCGCTGTCGTGCTGCTGGCCGATACGGCGCTGACCGATCTCGGGGGCCTGGGCGACCTGGGCCTGGCGCTGCTGGGCCTGGACGTGCCGCTGCAGCCGCGCCGCGAGGTCGCCATGCCGTCTGCGCTGCGGCGAGCGCTGGCGGGCGACTGGGAGGTGGGCGGCGTGACGTTGCACATCCGCGAGGCCGATGACGGCCGGCTGCTGGCTCAGGCGCGGGGCCAGAGCGAGTTCGAGCTGCGGCAGGACAGCCGCGGCGACCTCTACCCGACCAGCTTCTCCGCACTGCTGCGCCTCGAGCCACCCGAGGCCGAGGGCCGGCCGCTGCAGCGCCTGAGCTGGCATCAGGGCGGCGGCATGATGCAGGGCCGCCGTGTCGGCGCCGTCGACCCGGTGCCCACCATCACGAATCCCGCCTGGCGCGACTGGGCGGGTGAATACCAGCTCGCGCCGCAGTTCAGCCTGCGCGTGTTCGAGCGCGACGGCCGGCTGATGGTGCAGGGCAGCGGTCAGCCAGCCATCGCAGCCGAGCCGGTGGGACCGGACCGAGTGGAGATCAAGGCCGTGGGTGCCATCGTCGAGTTTGAGCGCGATGCGTCCGGCCAGGTCGCCGCGGCGGTGCTGCGCCAGGGCGGCCAGGTGTTGCGTGGCGCGGCGCTGAAGCGTTAAGCAAGCCCCGCGCTACTCGTACAGCAGCGCACCCGGCACACTGCCGCCGCCTTCGTTGTCGCCGCCGACGATGAGGACACGGCCTTCGGGCAGCGCCGACACGGTCTGCCAGGCCCGGCCGGCCGGCATCGCCGCGAGTGCAGTGACGGCGCCGGTGCCCGGCGAGTAGCTGCTGGCCGTGCGCGCGGAGATCTCGGCATCGGTCTGGCCGCCGAACAGGCGCAGCTGGCCGTCCGGCAGCAGCAGGCTGCGCACCAGGCTGCGTGGCATGTCGAGCCGGCCGTGCAGCGTTAACGCCTGCGTGGCTGGGTCGTAGATCAACACCGTGTCCAGCGGCTCCAGCCCGGTGCTGGTGCGCACTTCGCCGCCAACCACCAACACCCGGCCGTCGGGCAGCGCATGGGCCTCGTGCATGGTGCGGCGCTGCTCGTTCAGCGGGGACGCCACGGGGGTGAAGCGTTCGGTCTGCGGGTCGAAGATCTCGGCTAGGCGCTGCGTCGGGCTTTCGTGGTCGCCGCCGACGATGAGGACGCGGCCGTCCGCCAGCCGCGTCGCCGTCGGGAACTCGCGAACGTTGTTCATGCGGGCCGCGACGAGGCGGAAGCGCCGCGTCGCCGGGTCCCACAGCTCCACGCTGTCGCTCTGCATGCCTCCGATCACGAGCACGCGACCATCCGCCAGCGCGACGCTCGCGTGTCGGGCGCGCGGACGCATCGGCCAGCCGGCCGGCTCGACGCTGCCGAAGCGCTCGTCGATCAGCTCCGCGAAGCCGCCGTTGCTCAGGCCCACCGTGCCGCCGACGACGAGCACGCGCCCCTCGGCCAGTGGCGTCGCCGTGTGCATGGTCCGGCCCGTGTACATGCTGGCGATACGCGTGAAGCGTCGCGTCGCCGGTTCGTAGCGCTCGACGGCCTCGGAGGGCGCCGACAGGCCGCGGGAGCCGCCGATGACCAGCACGCGCCCGTCCGACGTCGTGGCGGCGGCGTGGTATTGCCGCGGCGTCGCGTCGTCCAGCGTGACGTAGTGATCGCGGTAGACCGGCCGCATGTCCAGCGACCGGCGCGCGCTCGGCCGGCCTTCGGCCTCGACGACCAGCGTGTAGCGCCGCGGCGCGATGACCGGCGGCACGCTGAAAGGCACGCCGCTCTGCACCGTGCCCACGTCCGGCTCGATGCGTCCGGAGCCTCCGCTGAAGGTGGCCGTCACGGTCACCGCCTCGCCCACCCGAGCCACGCCGGCCTCCAGGCCGTGCACGGTCGGCCCATTCTGCGTCTGCTCACTACTACCGCCGCCACAGGCCGCGAGGCCCCAGCCCAGCCCCGCGCCCCAGCCGGCCCTCAGCACCGCACGGCGCGTGGTGGCTTGCACTCCTGTCATGTCTGCTCTCCCAGTGATCCGAGGGCCGGCATGCTGGGCCTTGGCGGCGGTGGCGTGAATTGCCGATTTGGTGATACCTTTTCGGCATGACGCCGCCCGGCCTTCGCAGCATCGATATCCGCCAGCTGCGCTATTTCCTCGTGCTGGCCGAGGAGCTGAATTTCCGCCGCGCGGCGGAGCGCCTGCACCTGACACAGCCACCGCTGTCGCGCCAGATCGCGGCACTGGAGTCGGCGCTGGGCGTCACACTGTTGGATCGAGACGGCCCGGCGACACGGCTGACCACAGCGGGCCAGCGCGCCCGGATGGCCTTCCAGGCTGCCGTACAGGCTTTCGACGCTGCGCTCGCCGAGGCCGCCGCCGGCGGCTTGCGTGGCACCCTGCGGCTGGGCCTGCCCTGGTGGATGGACATGAGCGCCTTCCAGGCGCTGGACGCGGGCTGGCGCGCCACGGCCGGGCGCATGCCGCTGGAGCCCGTGCTCGAGACCGGCCCGCAGCTGCTCGATGGCCTGCGCCGGCAGTCGCTGGATGCCGCCTTGATCGCGATGCCGCACGAACTGCATGGCTTGCGGCATGCGCCCGTGGCGAGCCTGCACCATGTCGCGCTGCTGCCCAGCGGCAGCGCGCTGGCGCGCAAGCGGGCGTTGCGACTGCGTGAGCTGGAAGCGCTGCCGCCCTTCCTGCGTTTCCCCAAGCGTCAGAACCCGGCACTGTGGATGCATTACCAGCGCCAGTACGAGGCGGTGGGCTTTCGCCCCACGGCTGAGGCTGCGGCGCCTGGCACCACGGCCACCATCGCGCAGATCGCCGCCGGCCGAGGCTGCACGCTGATGCCGGTCGCGCTGGCGCGTCAGCGTTATCGCGGCGTCGTCGCCCGCCGGCTGCTCGACGACATCAGCGTCGAGGTCCACCTTGTCTTCAGCGATGGGCTCGAGGCCGAGCTCGTGGCAGCGCTCACGGCCGAGCGCGCGCTGTTCGAGGCTGCATTGCGCTGAACCACGGGCACTCGTCGATGCAGAACACGTGAACTTGTTCTGAACCCAGCAGGCAAATGGTTAGCGATTCGAGCCATCCGAGCTTGGGCTCAGGCAGGTGCGGCCGGGCGAACCTCGGGTGACGCGGAGGGCGGTCGCCGATAGGTTGGAATCGCGCAGGAGTCCGATGCCGCGGCGCCGCTGCAGTGCCACCGGGTATTTTTCAAGAACGCGGGTGCCGCCCTCAAAGCGTCTGGCAGAGGTACTTCGTGTGCAGGTAGTCGTCGAGACCGTAGCGGGAGCCCTCGCGGCCGTAGCCTGACTCCTTCACGCCGCCGAACGGCGCGGCTTCTGCCGCCAGAGCACCTTCGTTGATGCCGACGATGCCGGTCTCCAGCGCCTCGGCAACGCGCCAGATGCGCTGCACGTCGCGCGAGAAATAGTAGGCAGCTAGGCCAAAGGGTGTGTCATTGGCAGCGGCCACAACCTCGGCCTCGTCGGCGAAGCGCGTGATCGGGACAACCGGACCGAAGGTCTCCTCGCAGCTGCACGCCATGCTGGGTGTGACGCCGACCAGCACCGTGGGGGCGAAGTAGTTGGGGCCCAGTTCCAGGCGCATGCCGCCGACGACGATGCGCGCGCCACCTGCCACTGCGTCCTGCACATGGCGCTCGATCTTGTCCGCGGCGCGCCGGTTGATCATCGGGCCGATCTGCGAGGCGGGGTCGCTGGCCGGACCCACCTTGAGTGCGCCGACGCGGGCGGCCAGCTTGTCCACAAAGGCGTCGTGCACACGCTCATGCACGAAGACGCGATTGGGGCTGACGCAGGTCTGCCCGCCGTTGCGGAACTTGGCGGCCATGAGGCCGTCCACCGCCTTGTCCAGGTCGGCGTCGTCGAAAACGATGAACGGCGCATTGCCGCCCAGCTCCAGTGACAGCTTCTTCAGCGTCCCGGCCGACTCGCGGGCCAGGTGCTTGCCGACCGGCGTCGAGCCGGTGAAAGTGATCTTGCGCACGCGTCCGTCGGCCAGCCAGACGTCCACCACCTCGGCCGCCCGCTCGCGGGAGGCGACGACGAGGTTCAGCACGCCCGCGGGCACGCCGGCCTCCTCGGCGAGCCTGGCCAGCGCCAGCGAGGTCAGCGGCGTGTCCTCAGCCGGCTTGGCGACGACGGTGCAGCCGGCCGCCAAGGCTGGCGCGATCTTGCGGGCGATCATCGCGGCCGGGAAGTTCCATGGCGTGATCGCCGCGACGACGCCCACTGGCTCCTTCAGCACCATCATGCGGCGCCCGCTGACCGGCGCCGGGATGATGTCGCCGTAGGCGCGCACGGCTTCCTCCGCGAACCATTCGACATAGCTGGCCGCATAGGCCACTTCGCCGCGCCCCTCGGCTAGCGGCTTGCCCTGCTCGCGCGAGATCAGGCGGCCGAGGTCCTCCTGGTGGGCCAGGATCAGTGCGTTCCAGCGCTTCAGGATCTGGGCACGCTGCTTGGCTGGCATGGCACGCCAGGCCGGGCCTGCGGCGAAGGCTGCGTCCACGGCCGCGCAAGCGTCGGCGGCGCCGCTGTCGGGCACGCTGGCAAAGGCGGCGTCCGAGGCCGGGTCAGTGACCGGCAGCGAGCGGCCGTCCTGGCTGTCGCACCAGCGGGCGTTGATGAAGTTCTGCGTGCGCAGCAGGTCGGGGCGGACAAGGGTCAGGGGCATGGTGCTTCTCAGGCTTCGGCCACGAGGCGGGCGATCGCTTCGCCCATGTCGGTCGTCGAGGCGGTGCCGCCGAGGTCGCGGCTGCGCGGGCCCTCGCGCAGCACCGTCTCGATGGCGGCCAGGATGGCGTCGTGCGCCTTGGCGGCGCCGAGGAACTGCAGCATCAGCGCTGCCGACCAGATCATCGCGACCGGGTTGGCGATGTTCTGGCCGTAGATGTCGGGCGCGGAGCCGTGCACGGGCTCGAACAGCGACGGAAAGCTGCGCTCCGGGTTCAGGTTGGCCGAGGGCGCCAGGCCGATGGTGCCGGTCGTCGCCGGGCCGAGGTCGGACAGGATGTCGCCGAACAGGTTGGACGCGACGACGACGTCGAAGCGCGTGGGCTGCATGACGAAGCGGGCGCTGAGGATGTCGATGTGCTGTTTGTCGACGGTGACTGCAGGGTAGTCCGCGCCGACTGCGTCCGCGCGGCCGTCCCACCATGGCATGCTGATGGCGATGCCGTTGCTCTTGGTCGCGACCGTCAGGTGCCTTCGCGGGCGTGCCTGGGCCAACTCGAAGGCATAGCGCAGCACGCGGTCGGCGCCGAAGCGCGAGTAGACCGACTCCTGGATGTCGATCTCGCGTTCGGTGCCGGCATACATGATGCCGCCGAGGTTGGTGTACTCGCCCTCGGTGTTCTCGCGCACGACGAGGTAGTCGATGTCGCCCGGCTTGCGGCCCGCCAGGGGGCAGGGAACGCCCTCGAACAGACGTACCGGGCGCAGATTGATGTACTGGTCGAACTCGCGGCGGAACTTCAGCAGCGAACCCCACAGCGAGATGTGGTCGGGCACGGTGGCCGGCCAGCCGACGGCGCCGAACAGCAGCGCGTCCTGGCCTTGCAGCTGGGCCTTCCAGTCGTCGGGCATCATCTGGCCGTGGGCTTGGTAGTAGTCACAACTGGCCCAGTCGATGTGGGTCAGCTGCAATCCGATGCCGAAGCGTTCGGCCGCGGCTTGCAGCACGCGCAGGCCCTCAGGCATCACTTCCTTGCCGATGCCGTCGCCGGGAATGACGGCGATCTTGAATGTTCTCTGGGTCATGGGAGCTTTCGGTAGGTTCAGGCAGCAGCGGCCTGCTCGTCGAGCCAGCCTTGGCGCAGTTCGGGCACCGAGCGGGCCAGCAGTTCGTAGTAGGGGTGATGCGGACCACGCTCGTAGTCGGCACGTGCCACCTGGTCCAGCTTGCGGCCGTGCTGCATGACGACGATCTCGTCGCAGACCGATCGAACCGTGTGCAGGTCGTGGCTGATGAAGAGGTAGGACAGGCCCAGCTCGCGGCGCAGCTCCGCGATCAGGTCCAGCACGGCGGCACCGACGACGGTGTCCAGTGCCGACGTGACTTCGTCGCAGAGGATGAGCTCGGGCTCGGCGGCCAGCGCCCGCGCCAGGTTGACGCGCTGCTTTTGTCCGCCCGACAGGCCGGCCGGCAGCCGTCCCGCCACCGTGGCGGGTAGCTTGACGAGGTCCAGCAGCTCGCGGATCCGGCGCTTCAGCGCCTCGCCGGACAAGCCGCGGTAGAACTGCAGCGGCCGGGCCAGGATGCGCTCGATGGACTGCGACGGGTTCAGCGCCGTGTCTGCCATCTGGAAGACGATTTGCACACGCCGCAGATCGTCCTTGCTGCGCTGTTCCAATGTCGACGGCATCGGCCGGCCGTCGAACAGCATTTCGCCGCGGCAGGGCGCGATCAGACCGGCGATGGCGCGAGCGAGCGTGGTCTTGCCGGAGCCGGACTCGCCGATGACGCCGATGGCCTGGCCGCGGTAGAGCTTGAGGTTGATGTCCTCCAGGATCAGAGACTTGGGCTGGCCCTGCTTGTCGCGTGGGCCGTAGCCGGCCGAGAGCTGGCGCACTTCCAGCAGCGGCGTCTCGGCTGCCGCAGTGCCGACGGCGGCGCCCTCGCGTGCCTTGGGCCGGGCGGCAGCCAGCAGGCTCTGCGTGTAGTCATGCGCCGGCGCGGCCAGGATCTGCGCGGTGGCGCCCAGTTCGCGCATCTGGCCGTCGCGCAGCACGAGGATGTGGTCGGCCATCTGCGCGACGACGGCGAGATCGTGGCTGACGTAGACGGCCGTGGTGCGGCGCTCGCGCACGACGCGGCGGAAGGCGCGCAGCACCTCGATCTGTGTCGTCACATCCAGCGCTGTGGTCGGCTCGTCGAGGATGACCAGCTCGGGATCCGTGATCAGTGCCATCGCGGCCATCAGGCGCTGAAGCTGGCCGCCCGAGACCTGGTGCGGGTAGCGCGCGCCGATGGTGTCGGGGCTGGGCAAGGCCAGCTCGCGGAACAGCGCCACCGCCTTGGCCTCGGCCTCGGGGCGGGTCGAGGTGGCGTGGATCAGTGCCGGCTCGACCACCTGGTCCATGATGGTCCGGGACGGGTTGAACGAGGCCGCTGCGCTCTGCGCGATGTAGGCCACGCGGCGGCCGCGCAGCGCGCGCTGGCCGGGGGCATCCAGCTGCAACACCTCGGTGTCGCCGATGCGCACGCTGCCGCTGGCGATGCGGCAGCCGCTGCGCGCATAGCCCATCATGGCCAGCGCGGTGGTGGTCTTGCCGGAGCCGGACTCTCCGATCAGGGCCAGCACTTCACCGGGAGCGATGGAGAAGCTGAGGTCGTGGACGATGGTCTGCTCGGCATCGCGCGCGCCCGCGACGATGCGCAGGCTTTGGACTTGCACCTGTGCACCCATCAATGGTCTCCGCGGGCGGCGCGGCCCGGCAGGTTGTCGATCAGCAGGTTGACCGCGATGGTCAGGCTGGCGATGGCCAGGGCTGGCGCGATGATGGCCGCACTGCCGTCGGCCAGCGCGCCGATGTTCTCGCGCACCAGCGAGCCCCAGTCCGCGTCCGGCGGCTGCACGCCGAGGCCCAGGAAGCTCAGCGAGGCCAGCAGCAGCACAACGTAGACGAAGCGCAAGCCCAGGTCGGCCAGCATGGGGTTGACGATGTTGGGCAGGATCTCGTGCAGCATGATGTAGAGCCGCCCTTCGCCGCGGGTGCGGGCGACCGTCACGTAGTCCATCGCGTTGATGTTGACGGCCAGCGAGCGCGCGATGCGGAAGGCGCCCGGCACGTAGATCAGCGCGGCGGTCGGGATCAGTACGGGCAGCGTGGACCCGAAAGCGGCCACCATGATCAGCGCCAGCATCTTGGAAGGGATGGAGGTCATCGTGTCGATGCCCCGGCTCAGCACGGCGTCCACCCAGGGAGCGCTGGCTGCGGCCAGCAACGCCAGCAGCGTGCCGATGCTGCTGGCCAGCAACGTGGCCATCAGCGCGATGCCGACTGTGTAGCGCGCACCCTGGATGACGCGGGCCAGCATGTCCCGACCCAGGTAGTCGGTGCCCAGCCAGTGCTGGGCACCCATGGGTGCGAACACGTCGCCATTGCCCATGTCGGCGCCGTCGCGCCCGAGCAGCATGGGGCCGAAGACGGCCACCAGCAGCCAAGCCAGCAGGACGGCCAGGCCCAGCAGGCCGGGCCAGGGCATGGCGAGCCGGCGGCGGCGCGGAGAAGTAGCGAAGGAAGCGGAGCTCATGGACGTCTTCTCGATCAGCGATGGCGCAGCCGCGGGTTGGCGACGATGCTGCACAGGTCGGCCAGCGTCACCAGCAGCAGGTAGACGGCGCAGAACAGCATCGCGCAGGTCTGCACGAGAGGCATGTCGCGCTGCGACACGCCATCCACCATCAGGCTGGCGATTCCGGGGTAGTTGAAGATGGTCTCGACGATGATGACGCCGCCCAGCAGGTAGGACAGGGATAGCGCCACTGCGTTGGCGATCGGACCGATGGCGTTGGGCAGCGCATGGGCCAGAACCATGCGCGTCGGTGACGCGCCCTTGAGCTGCACCATCTCGATGTAGGGCGCCTTCAACTGGTCGACGACGGCAGCGCGAGTCATGCGCATCATTTGCGCGACGGTCACGCAGCACAGTGTCAGCACCGGCATCGCGAAGACGCGCAGCATCTGACCGATCGAGTCGACGCTACTGGCGGAGGACAGTGCCGGCAGCCAGCGCAGCTGCACGGCGAAGATCAGCACGGCCAGCGTCGCGACAAGGAACTCTGGCACCGACACGACGGCCACGGCGCCGGAGCTGGCCATGCGGTCGAACCAGCTGCCGCGCCACATCGCCGACGCGATGCCCAGCATCAGCGCCAGCGGCACCGAGATGGCGGCAGTGATGCCGGCCAGGAGCAGCGAGTTGGGCAGACGACTGGCGATCATGTCCGCCACTGGCACTCCGCTGACAACAGAGGTGCCCGGCTGGCCCGCCAGCATGCCGCGCAGCCACTGCCAGTAGCGCACCGCTGCCGGCACGTCCAGTCCCATCTGGTGGCGCAGTGCGGCCAGCGACTCGGGCGTCGCTTCCTGGCCCAGCTGCGCCTCGGCGGCGTCACCCGGCAGCACGGCTGTGATCGCGAACACGACGGCCGAGACGACGAGCAATGACATCAAAGCCAGCGCGATGCGGCTGGCCAGCAGACGCAAGATCAGCAGGTTCACGGCTTCAGGCTTCCAGCCAGACGTTTTCGGCGAATGAGTAGCCCATCAGGCCGCCCAGCGGGATGGGCTTCAGGCCCTTGAGCTTGGTCGAGTGGCCGTCAATGCTCGCCAGGAACATCGGGATCCCGACGCCGCACTCCTCGTGGATCAGCACCTGCATGTCGGCATACATCTGCTTGCGCTTGGCCGCGTCGGTCTCGGCGCGGGCGCCCAGCAGCAGCTGGTCGAACTTGTCGCTCTTCCAGCGCGAGCCGTTCCAGGTTGCATCGGATTTGAAGAACTGCGTCAGCAGCGCGTCGGCGCTGGGCCGCGGGTTGACGTTGCCGAAGCCCACCGGGCTGTTCAGCCAATGGTTGGACCAATAGCCGTCGGCAGGCATGCGCTTGACATCGAGGTTCAGGCCGATGCGTGCCGCCGACTGCTGCAGCACCAGCGCCATCTCGACCGAGTAAGTTGCCGCGGGCGAGGTCACGATCGGGATGCGCGCGCTGCCCACCTTGGCCTTGGCCAGGTGGAACTTGGCCTTCTCGGGGTCATAGGGGCGCTTGGGAAGACCGGCGAAGAAGAAGCGGTTGGTCGGATCGATGGGCTGGTCATTGGCGACCACAGCGTGGCCCAGTGCGATGGACTTGCGCATCTGCTCGCGGTCGAACAGGTACTTCATGGCCAGCACGAAGTCCGGGTTGGCGCCGGGCCCCATGTCCTTGCGCATGATCAGGTCGGAGTACTGACCCGATTGCGTGCCGAAGATCGTGTAGCCCGGGGTCGAGCGCACGCGTTCCACGGAGCGCGGGTTGACGGCGGCCACCAGATCCAGGTCGCCCGACAACAGCGCATTGACGCGCGCGCCCTCGTCGCCGATGCCAACGAACGAGATCTCGTCGAGGTAGGGCTGGCCGGGCTTCCAGTAGGCGTCATTGCGCACGACGATGGAGCGCACGCCGGGCTTGAACTCCTTGAGCTTGAACGGTCCGGTGCCGATGCCGGTGGTGAAGTCGGTGGTGCCGTCCTTGACGATCAGGAAGTTGAAGGTGCCGAGGATGACAGGCAGGTCGGCATTGGGCTGGGTCAGCGTGACCGTGACTTCGTTGGGGCCGCTGGCCTTCACGCTGTCGATCTGGTCGGCCAACGCCTTGGCCTTGGAGGCGGTCGCCGCGTCCTTGTGGCGCAGCAGCGAGAACACGACGTCGGCCGGCTGCAATGCCTTGCCGTCATGGAAGCTGACGCCCTTGCGCAGCTTGAAGACCCAGGTCTTCGCATCCTTGGTCGTGAACGACTCGGCCAGTGCCGGCTGCGGCGTCAGGCTGCCGTCCAGCGCGGTCAGCCCGTTGTAGAGCATGGTGCCGCGCGAATAGTCGGTTTGGTTGGCCATCTTGGCCGGGTCCAGCGTGTCACTGATGGCCGCGGTGGCACCGGCCACGCGGATGCGGCCGCCGCGCCGCGGGGTCTGCGCATGGGCCGACATCGCCGTGCCGGCCACGCCTGCGGCGAGAGCCAGCTGCATTCCACCCCCGCTCAGCATGGCCAGCAGGTCGCGCCGTGTCGCACCACGCTTGAGCGCACTGAGCAGCTCCAGGCTCTCCTGCGGGCCGACCATGTCTTGCAGCTTGCTTTTTCCGTTCATGTGAGTCTCCTGACGCAAGATCTGTTCTCAGGACATCCTGTCCTTGAGGCGGTAATAGAGGCCGACAGCCGGCAGGAACCAGGGCGGGCCGACATGGCCAGGAATGGCGGGCCAGGGCCGGTCGCGCCAGGGGTTGGCGGCAGCGTTGCCGAGCAGCGTCTCGGCCATGCGCTGGCCCATGTGCACTGACATCTGCGTGCCGTGGCCGCTGTAGCCCAGCGAATAGAACACGCCGTCGCGCTCGCCGGCATGCGGCAGCCGATCGCGGCTCATGTCGACCAGGCCACCCCAGCAGTAGTCGATGCCGACCCCCTTGAGCTGTGGGAAGGTCTGCTCCAGGCCTTCGCGCAGGATGTCGCCGCTCTTGCGGTCCGAGGTCGGGCTGGAGATCGCGAAGCGCGCCCGCCCGCCCCAGACCAGGCGGTGGTCGGGCGTGAGCCGGAAGTAGTGATGGATGTTGGCGATGGTGACGTAGGTGCGCCGGCCGGCCAGCAGGGCCTGGGCCCGCTCGGCACCGAGAGGCTCGGTGACGATGATGAAGCTGCCGATGCCGACGATGCGTCGGCGCAGCCAGCCAAAGCTGCCGTAGCCGCCGTGCAGGCTGGCACCCGTCGCCAGCAGCACTTGGCGGGCACGGATGGTGCCGCGCGGCGTGTGCACGATGTGCTCGTTGCCGCGCCCTTGACGCTGCAGACGCAGCACCGGCGTATCCAGGTGGATCTGCGCGCCGCGCCTCTCGGCCGCCGCTGCCAGGCCGCTGGCGAACCGGCCCATGTGCATCTGCGCGCTCTTGCGCTGCAGCAGCCCGCCGACGAAGCGGTCGCTGTCGATCTCGTCGCGCACGGCGCGGGCGTCCAGCAGCTCGACGTCGCGGTCCACCTCGCGCACCATGCGTTCGCGACTGCGCGCCAGCGCCTCATAGTGCGCGGGCCGGGTGGCCAGCTTGAGCTTGCCGTTGCGCTGGAAGTCGCAGTCAATGCGCTCCTCCCGGACGACCGTCTCGACCGAGTCAACGGCGGCGTCGAACTCGTGATACCAGGCACGGGCCTGCTCGATGCCGTACTGCTCGGAGGCGGCGACATAGTCCACTGCCAGGCCATTGTTGACATGGCCGCCGTTGCGGCCAGAGGCCTCCTTGGCCACGCGGTCGCAGGCCTCCAGCACGACGACGCTACGGCCGCGCTGTGCCAGCGTTCGCGCCGCGGACAGGCCCGTGAAGCCAGCGCCGACGATGACGACGTCGGCCTGTGCAGGCAGCTCCGCGGCTTGCGGCTGGAAGGCCTGGGCTGAGTCGGTCCAATAGGAGTCGAGTTTCACGGCGGATTCACCTGGGTCACGAAGCGTGTCAGAAGGATTTCATTGAAGCATGTAGGTCCAGCGAATATGCGGGCTTGTGGGCGCCGGCCGCACATGAAACTGTCTTTTTGACCCCTTGCTGCGGCATAGGCTGCGGCCTGCACCGCAGCGAGGCGACCCTGCACCTCGTGCCGGCACGGCGCCCCGGCGGTGGGCACGGGGCGTGGCTCATGTGCCGCCGGGCACCTC
Organism: Roseateles sp.; assembly: GCF_036404855.1. Taxonomy (GTDB): domain Bacteria; phylum Pseudomonadota; class Gammaproteobacteria; order Burkholderiales; family Burkholderiaceae_C; genus Pelomonas. Next base: position 28,769 of record NZ_DASWYS010000023.1, on the reverse strand, counting down.
TCGCGGGTCGAGGTCTGGAACTTGCACGAGTCAGCCTTGCGTCGAAAGTCGCAAGGCGGGGGTCGATGCTAGGGAGGGCCCCCCGGGATTTGGCTTCGTTGGTGCCGCTTGCGGCGCAGAACATTGCGAGTTGGGCGGCGCTGGCGGTGCAAGCTGCGGTTCTTCGAAAACAGCAAGATCGTCCTAGCGTTGGCCGCTGCGGATGGCCAGGATGGCGTCGAGAATCCCGCCCCCCGGAGCCCATCTTGAAGACCGTGATCCCCGCCCTGGCGCCGTCGACCGACGGCATTGTTCTGCGCGACATGCAGGAGGCCGACCTCGATGCCGCCCTGGGCCTGGCGCAGGCGGTGCACTGGCCGCACAGGGCGGCGGACCTGCAATTCGCCTTCCGTTTCGGCAGCGGTCTGGTGGCAGAGCGTGACGGCGAAGTGGTGGGGTGTGCCATGAGCTGGCTCTGGGGCGCAGCGCATGCCACCTTGGGCCTGGTCATCGTCGACCCGAAATGCCAGGGCAGGCGTGTCGGCTTCCGGCTCGTGCAGGCCTTGCTGACCGGGCTGGATGGTCGCAGTGTGCTGCTGTATGCCACAGACGAGGGGCGCGGCTTGTACGAACGGCTGGGCTATGTGCGCACCGGCGAGGTCAGGCAGCATCAGGGTACCGCCCAGTCGGCGCCGCTGGTGGCGTTGGATCCCGGCTGGCGATTGCGGCCTTCGGATCATGCGGATGTGGCGGCGCTGGTCGAGCTCGATGCCGCCGCACGAGGCATGCCGCGCGAGGCGCTGATGCGCGAACTGATGTCCTTGTCGGACACCGTTGTGCTGGATCAGGAGGGCGAGTGCCGCGGCTTCGCAATGCTTCGGCGCTTCGGTCGCGGCCTTGTCATCGGTCCGGTTGTGGCGCCGGACGCGCTGGGCGCCAAGGCATTGATCGCGCATCTCGTCGGGATCAGTGCAGGCAAGTTCGTGCGCATCGACATCGATTTCGAAAGTGGCCTGACCGAGTGGCTGGAGAGCCTGGGCCTGATGCGCGTCGGCGCCGGGACTGAGATGGTGCGCGGTCCGGTTTCAGAGGTCGTTCCTGGCGTGCGCCGCTTCGCGCTGGTGACGCAGGCACTGGGCTGACGTCGCCGGCGCAGGGCCGCGTGGCCACCCGCGCCAATTCACGATTTCATCCTGCTGCGCGGGGCGACAAGCACAGATCATTCTGCGGGTCGCTCACTACACTTTTTCGCAGGTTCAAGGCTTCATGAAAGGCCCCCCGTGTCCATCGTCTTCCGTCCCAAGTACATCAGCTTCGACTGCTACGGCACCCTGATCTATTTTCAGATGGCGCCCTGGGCGCGCCGGCTGTTCGCCGACCGCATCGCGCCGGAGCAGATGGATGCCTTCTGCGCTGACTTCGCTGCCTTCCGCCTGGACGAGGTGCTGGGCGACTGGAAGCCCTATTACGACGTCGTCTACAACGCGGTGCTGCGCACGGCAAACAAGTGGCGCGTTCCCTTCCGCGAGGCCGACGTGGCCGAGATCTATGCGGCCGTGCCGACCTGGGGCCCGCACCCCGACACCGTGGCCGGCCTCAGCAAGATCGCCGGCAAGATCCCGCTCGTGATCCTTTCCAATGCCATGGACCACCAGCTCGTGCACAACGTGGCCAAGCTGGAGGTGCCCTTCCATCGTGTCTACACCGCGCAGCAGGCGAAGGCCTACAAGCCGCGGCTGCGTGCCTTCGAGTACATGATCCAGCAGCTCGACGCCAAGCCCGAGGACTTCCTGCACGTTTCGTCCAGCATGCGCTACGACCTGATGTCGGCGACCGACATGGGCATCAAGGACAAGGCCTTCGTCAACCGCCGGCATGAGCCGGGCGCGCCCGGCTACGGCTACGCCGAGATCACCGACATCGGTGGTCTGGCGGCACTCGTGGGCCTCTGAGCCGGGGCGCCGCGAGTCGCGTCGCCTTGGATGAATCATCCGGTGACGACCTCGGAGCCAAGGCCATCGTGGGCGGCTGACTGATGGCGCTGTTACTGCTCTCCACGGCGGAGCGCGGCGAGGTCTGGCCGCGCGTGTTTGCCGAAGCGGGGGAGCCCATCGTCGTTGGCGAGACGTCGGTGATGGATCCAGCCGCTATCGACCACATCGCCTGCTGGGTGCCGCCGCATGATCTGTCGGCCTACACCGGGCTCAGGACCGTCATTTCCGTCGGAGCGGGTGTAGACCACCTGCCGCCGCTGCCGGCAGATGTCGCACTGTCGCGCACGATCGCGCCAGGCATCGAAGCCATGGTGCGCGACTGGGTCGTGATGGCGACGCTGATGGCACACCGGGACATGCCCACCTACCTCGCACAGGCGCGCGAGCACTTGTGGAAGGCGGGCAGGGTCATGGATGCTCGTGCGCGTACGGTGGGTATTCTTGGCATGGGTCGGATCGGACGACTGGCCGCCGCCAGCCTGGGCAACCTGGGCTTTCGAGTTCGTGGATGGAGCTTGTCGGGCCGGCCGGTCGATGGCATCGACGTGTTTTCTGCCGCCGAACTCGACGCATTCCTCGGCGGCGTCGACATCCTCGTCTGCCTGCTGCCGCTCACGAAGGCCACGCACGGCATCCTCGGTAAGGCCGTGTTCGCGAAGCTGCCACGCGGCGCGCGCCTGGTGCACGCGGGTCGTGGTGCGCACCTCGACATGGCGGCGCTGTTGAACGCGCTCGACGCGGGATGGCTCGCTTCAGCCATCCTCGACGTGACCGACCCGGAGCCGCTGCCCAAGGGGCATCCGCTTTGGAACGATCCACGCGTGATCGTCACGCCCCACGTCGCCGCACAGACGGACGCCCGTGAAGGGGCCTTGCATGCACTGGCCGTGATCCGCGCGGTGCGTGAAGGTTTGCCCATCCCGGGACTCGTCGCGCGCGAGCGCGGCTACTGAATGCACCGGCACCGCTCCGCATTCACTCGGCGGCCGCATCTTCTGCCGTGAGCGCTCGAACAACGCAGCTTCATCGCTGCTGCCGTCGGCCATTCAGCACCACTCGTCGCGACGTCGAACCTAAGCTGACTGCGTATCAACGAAGCCTGTTCAGTGCGCCATGCAGCATCCCGCCAACCCCCATCTCGATGAACTTCTCGCGCTGGATCGCGGGCATCTGATTCACCCGGTCGCGCCCTGGCGCAAGCACGAGCAGCGCGGTGCTACGGTGCTGGAGTCGGGCCGGGGCGCCTGGCTGCGCGACGCCAGCGGCCATGAACTGCTGGACGCCTTCGCGGGCCTGTGGTGCGTCAACGTCGGCTACGGCCACGAAAGCATCGTGGCCGCCGCGGCCGAGCAGATGCGCAAGCTGCCGTATGCAACGGGCTATTTCCATTTCGGCAGCGAGCCGGCCATCCGCCTCGCGGCGAAGCTGGTCGAGATCACGCCGGCCTCGCTGACCCGCGTCTACCTGACGCTGGGCGGGTCCGAGGCGGTCGACGCGGCCATCCGACTCATCACGCAGTACTACAACAACACGGGCCGGGCGCAGAAGAAGCACTTCATCGCGCTGCAGCGCGGCTATCACGGCTCGTCGTCGATGGGTTCGGGTCTGACCGCGTTGCCGCTGTTCCACCGCGGCTTCGACGTGCCGCTGCCCAACCAGCACCACATTCCCTCGCCCTACGCCTACCGCAGCGCCGACGGCGGCGATGACCAGGCTGTCATTGCGGCGTCCGTCGCGGCCTTGCGTGCCAAAGTGGCCGAGCTGGGTGCCGAGCAGGTGGCGGCCTTCTTCTGCGAACCTATCCAAGGCTCGGGTGGCGTCGTCGTGCCGCCCAAGGGCTGGCTGAAGGCCATGCGCGACGCTGCGCGAGAGTTGGACATCCTGTTCGTCGTCGACGAGGTCATCACCGGTTTTGGCCGCACCGGTCCGATGTTCGCCTGCGAGGCGGAGGGTGTGGAGCCCGACCTGATGACGCTGGCCAAGGGTCTGACAGCGGGTTACGCGCCGATGGGCGCGATGTTGATGTCCGAGCAAGTCTTTGCCGGCATCGCCGACGGCGCCCCCGTCGGCGCAGCCATCGGCCATGGCGCCACCTACTCGGCCCACCCGGTCAGCGCGGCGGTGGCACTTGAAGTGTTGCGGCTGTACGAGGAGGGTGGCATCCTGGCCAACGGCCAGCAGGTCGCCCCGCATTTCGCGGCGGTGCTGGACGGCCTGGCAGACCACCCGCTGGTGGGCGACGTGCGCTACCGCGGCCTGCTCGGTGCTCTGGAGCTGGTCAGTGACAAGGCCAGCAAGCGCGGCTTCGACGCCAGTCTCGGTCTGGCCGACCGGCTCTTCGACACCGGCTACCGCAACGGGCTGGTATTCCGCTCCTTCGGCGACCACATCCTGGGCTTCGCGCCGGCGTTGTGCTTCACACCGGACGAGTTCGCCCAGATGGGCCAGCGCCTGAAGAAGACATTGGACGACGTGTTGGCGGCGCCCGACGTGCGCGCTGCACTCAAGTGACGCCGGCGCGCGGAGAATCGGCACTCCTGCGTTCACCCAGCCAAGCATCGTGGTAGCCCCTCTCAAGCTCGACCGCCTCGACCTGCGCATCCTCAGCCAGCTGCAGAAGAACGGCCGCATCACCAACGTCGACCTGGCCGACGCCGTCGGCCTGTCGCCGAGCCCCTGCCTGATCCGCGTCAAGCGGCTGGAGCAGGCCGGCTACATCTCCGGCTACGGCGCGCAGCTGCGGCTGGAGAAGCTGGGTGACACACTGACCGTGTTCACCGAGGTGACGCTGTCCGACCACCACCGCGAGGACTTCGCGCGCTTCGAGGCCGCCATCCGCGAGGTCGACGAGATCCTCGAGTGTCATCTGGTCAGCGGCGGATACGACTATCTGCTGCGCTTCATGACCCGCGGCGTGAATCACTACCAGTCCATCATCGAGGGCCTGCTCGAGCGCAATATTGGCATCGAGAAGTACTTCAGCTTCATCGTCATCAAGTCGCCCTTCATCAAGACGCACTACCCGATCGAGCGCCTGTTTCCGCAGGACCCCTGAGCCGCGGTTCAACGCACTCGTCCTCGCGCGGCTTTTGCAGCTTCCTCCTTCGGGGCCGGCCGTAAACGGCAGATTCGTCTCCGCGTTCTGACCAACACTTGCCGTTGTTCGTTGGACTTTTCGCCCCCGTTTTCAAGGAGCATTGATGAAGGCAATCGGCAAGGTATTGACATCGGCGGCCCTCGCGGCCGGCCTCCTGTTCGCCAGCGGCGCCCAGGCGCACGGTTTCTGGTTCGCGCAGCGCGCCAACTCACTCGCAATGGTCTTCGGTGTTGGTGCCGACGACCTGGACGTGGTGAAGCGCCTGCCCAAGATCACGAAGTTCGGCGCCTATGACGACGACGGCCAGGAGGTGCCGTCCAAGCTCGTCACCAATGGCGCTCTCGTCACGGTTGACGTCGAGAACCAGCCCGCATTCGTCGCGGCCGTGATGGACTACGGCATGTGGAGCAAGACATCCGACGGCAAGTGGCACAGCAAGGGCAAGGACGAGGTGCCCGGCGCCATCATCAGCGAGAAGAACTACAAGTACGGCGTACACCTGCGCCGCGAGCTGACCGGACCGATGCCACTGCTGCCTGGGCAGACGCTGCAGATCGTGCCGGTCAAGACGCCGTTGCCCATCAAGGCCGGCCAGCCGCTGAAGCTGCGCGTGCTCTATCAGGGCAAGCCGGTGGCCGGTGCGCGCGTGCTGTCCGACTTCGTCAACGATCCGGACGAAAAAGGCGCGACCTCGGGCAAGGACGGCAGCGTGACGATCAAGGTGCGCAACCAGGGCTTGAACGTCATCGTCGCCGTCTTCAAGTCGGCGCCCGAGGACGCCGCCAAGACCAACGCGGTCGAGAATCTCGCCTCGCTCTCCTTCGTCCTGCCGCATGAACCGGAATGAAGCGGTTCGGTCTCTGTCAAAAGGAATTGCCATGAAGAAGCTGTCTTCCTTCCTCGTGCTCGCCGCCGCGCTGACGGCCAGCACTGCCTGGGCCCATGGCGACGGCGTCGCCCGCCATGGCGGCATCGTGCAGATGGCCGGCGAGATCAAGTTCGAACTCGTCGCCAAGGGCGAGGCGGCCGAGCTCTATCTCGACGACCACGGCGAGGCCGTGGCGACGGCCAAGCTCAGCGGCAAACTCACCGTGCTGAGCGGCACCAACAAGACCGAAGCCAAACTGGAGCCGGCAGGCGACAAGCTCGTCGCCAAGGGCGTGAAGCTGGTCAAGGGCGACAAGGTCATCGCCATCGTGACCACCGAGGACAAGCAGAACAACAGCGCGCGCTTCGTCATCAAATGACGTGAACGGTTGTCCGCTGCCCCCTGGCGGCGCATCGCGGCGGGCATTGTTGCCGCACACTGCATGTCATGCCCGCCGCTCAACCCACCACTCCGCCCGAGGCTTCGCCGAGGCTGTTCAAGAGCGCCAAGGCGTTCGAGACCTGGCTGAAGAAGCATCACGCCAGCTGTGACGGTCTTTGGCTCAAGATCGCCAAGCGAGGCGCCGTCGAGCCCAGCGTCACCTACGCCGAGGCGGTGGACATCGCGCTCTGCTGGGGCTGGATCGATGGCCAGAAGAAGGCCCTCGACGACCAGCACTTCCTGCAGCGCTTCACGCCGCGGCGAGCGCGCAGCATCTGGTCCAAGATCAATGTCGCCAAAGTTGCGACGCTCATCGAGGCCGGCCGGATGCAGGCCCCGGGCCACCAGCAGATCGAGGCTGCCAAGGCCGACGGCCGCTGGGCGCGAGCCTACGACGGCGCTCGCAGTTCCGCGGTGCCCGACGACTTCTTGGCTGCACTGGAGGCCGAGCCGAAGGCCAAGGCCTTCTTCGCGACGCTTAACGCCTCCAATCGCTACGCGATGCTGTGGCGCATCCAGACCGCGGTGAAGGCCGAGACACGCAGCAGGCGCATTGCCCAGCTGGTGGAGAGGCTGGTGCGCGGTGAGGTCATCCACGTCGTCAAGCCCAAGGCGTGACGGTCGGCCCGACTGACCGCGGCTCGCCCTAAAACTCCGACACTTTGCCCCACTGCGCCTTGTCGAAGCGCGCCAGCCTGTACTGTGCGATCTCCGCGATCGGCGGGCGGCCGAGCAGAATGTCGGCCACCAGATGGCCCGCGCCGGGGCCGATGCCGAAGCCGTGGCCCGAGAAGCCCGCGGCCAGCAGCAGGCCCGGCACGCCGATGTTGCCGTCGATGACGGGCACGCCGTCAGGCGTGGAGTCGATGTAGCCGGCCCATTCCGCCTGTACGTCAACCTCCCGCAGGGCGGGCAGCAGCGCACGGGCGCTCTGGAGCGTCAGGTCCAGCGTCGCGCGCGCCGGCTTGGGGTCGAGCACGCGCACAGCCTCCATCGGCGTGGGCCGGTCCATGGCCCAGCGGCTGCGGGTTTCGAAACCCGCCCGCCAGGCCTGAAGGCCGCCCGGCGACAGCATGCGCCAGCGCTTGGCGAACATCGGCACGAAATGCCGGGCACCGTAGATCATGCCGGGCGTGGGATCCACCTTGCCGAATCCCGAGATGGCCAGTGTGTAGCCGCCGTCACCGCGGCGCGTGACCGAGGCGCCGGCGGTGTGTAGCGCCGCCGGCAGGCCCTGGGCGCCGGGGCCCACGGACAGGATGGAGCTGCGGATGGCGGCCTGCGGGAAGGAGATACCCAGTTGGTGCAGGAAGCTCGCGGCCCAGGCGCCGCCGGCCAGCACCACCTGGCGTGTGCGGATGACCCCGCGCTCGGTAATGACGCCGCTGACCGCGCCGGCTTCGCGTTCGATGCCGCGCGCCGCGCAGCCCTGCACGACGAAGCCGCCGTGCTTGAGCACGCCCTGGGCGATGACCGGCGCTGCGCGCGCCGGGTCCGCGATGCCGTCGCTGGGCGACCACACGCCACCCTTCCAGGCCTGACCGGTGGCTGCACCCCGCTCCGCGGCCTCGGTGGCGGTCAGCATGCGCGTGTCGATGCCGACGCCGCGGGCGAATCGCCCCCAGGCGGCCCAGGTGTCGATCTCCTTGTCATCATTGGACAGATAGAGCAAGCCGCAGCGCGAGAAGCCCATGTCATCACCGATATCGGCGGCCATGTCTTCCCACAGCGTGAGGCTCTTGGTCGACAGCGGCAGTTCGCGCGCGTCGCGGTTCTGCTGGCGGCACCAGCCCCAGTTGCGGCTGGACTGCTCTGCGCCGACGCGGCCCTTCTCAAGCAGCACCACGCGCTGGCCGGCGCGCGCCAGCCAATAGGCGGCACTGACGCCGACGATGCCGGCGCCAATGATGACGCAGTCGGCGTCAGCAGGCAGGGTGTCGGAGGTGGCGATGGACTTCAGGGGTGCGGGCATCGGATCTCGGGTGGTTGGCTGCCATGCGCCTGCAACCGTGGAGGCGCGCAGCGCCGAATCAGTCTAGGAGTAAACCCGCGGCATAGGGCTGCGCATCATGCGTCGCGCGCGACATATCCCGACTCCATGGACGGGGTCGTGCCGCAGGATGTGCCGCCCGCATCACAGGCCTTATTGGGGCAAACGCGCACCAAGGCGCGCGCTTCCCGCACCAGCTTTCGGCATGCAGCAGACTGTGCTGTGGCTGGCCCGGCAAATCGACAGGACATTGCGTGCACAGGGGCCTAAACAACAGGTGGCATGAGGGGCAACTTACATAATTGCTTCATGAACCGCCCGGTCGTCATTGCTGCCCTACTGATGTCGATGCTGCTGCAAGCAGTCTCGCTGGGCGGCCACTGGTCTGGCGCGACAAACCCCGCCGAAGCGCTGCATGCGGTGCTGCACTGGTCGGGCCTGTCGCACCACCATGACCATGCCATCACCGAGGCCGCGGCGGACGACGATGCCGGCTTCGAGGCCTTTGCTGCCGAGCTGGCCTCGGTCACGCTGAAGCCCCACCAGAGCTACCACCAAGATCAGTCGGCGGACTCCAACCACCACATGGGCCAGGATGTTTGCGTCGGCGCCATGGGGCCGCTTCCCGCCAGCCTGGGCGGGGCGTTCGTCGCGGCGCGCAGTCCCCGACCACTGGTACTGCCGGACGCCGAGCCGGTGGATCCCTTCCTCGCCGGCCCGCGGCGACCGCCCAAACACCTCGCCTGACTCTGAGCGGGCTCCCGCGCCGATGCCAAAAGGCATGCGCGCCGCGGTGAGCGTTGTCCATGCAGCAGCCAGATCCATGCACTGCGCGCCAGCGGCGCGCGGCTGGATCGTGGCGGCTCGAGATTGGCAGGAAGAACTTGAAACCCTTTCACAGGATCAGCTCACGCACCGTCGCCGCAGGAATGGCCTGCTGCACGATGCTGCTTGGCGCCGCGTCCTCGGTGGCGGCGCCGGTCACGCTGGCGCAGGCCGTCGAGGCGGCCTGGCAACGCACCCAGGCCGGCGCAGCAGCGCAGGCGCAGCAGCTGCGGGCCGACGCGGAGCGCAGAGCCGCGGCCAGCTATCTGGTCGCGTCGCCCGCGTTGTCGCTGTCGCAGCGCAGCGACCGCTGGCAGAAAAACAGCGGCGTACAGGAAAACGAGGTGGGCATCGCCCTGCCACTGTGGCGGCCCGGCCAGCGCGATGCGCGCAGGGCCGCCGCCGAAAGCGAGCACGGCCTTGCCATGCAGGGCGTCCAGGTCGCCCGCCTGCGCCTGGCCGGCCAGCTGCGCGACCTGGCCTGGAGCCTCGCCGGACTCAAGGCCGAGGTGGCCAATGCCCGTGCCCAGCAGACCTATCTGCAGGCCCTGGCCGCCGACGTCGAGCGGCGCGTCAAGGCGGGCGACCTGGCGCGCAGCGACGCGCTGGCAGCCCAGGGAGAAAGCTTGGCTGCGGGCGCCGAGCTCGATGCAGCCGAGCAGCGCTTCGGTGCCGAGCGCCAGCGCTGGACGGCGCTGACGGGGCTGGATGCCGACATCGAAGCCGTCGAGCCCGCGCCGCCCGAGGGCGACCCGCTCGACCAGGACCGCCACCCGTTGCTGGCCCAGCAGTCGCTCGCCGTGGACGCGGCTCGGCGCCAGCTCGACGTCTCGCGCGGCGACGTGGCCGAGGCCCCGGAGCTGAGCGTGACCTACCGCAACGAGCGCGGTGCGCGCGGCGAACCCAGCCAGGGCAGCATGGTGCTCGCTCTGCGCCTGCCTTTCGGCACGGCCGCACGCAACGAGCCGCTGCGCGCGGCGGCGCTGGGCGCTCTCGACCAGGCCCTGGCCGAGCAGACCCGCACGCGACTGGAGCTCGCTGCCGAGCTGGCCATCGCCCGCGATGCCCAGCAGGCGGCCGACCGGCAAGCCGCGCTGCAGCGTGATCGCGCGGCCCTGCTGCGCCAGCGCGCCGCGTTGCTCGACAAGTCCTTCCGCGCTGGCGAGACCGCGCTGCCCGAGCTGTTGCTGGCCGTTCAGGCCGCCGCCCAGGCCGATGCCGCACTCGCCCGCCAACAGGCCGCCCAGGGCAATGCCCGCGCGCGCCTCCTCCAAGCTTCAGGTGTCCTGCCATGAACCCCTTTTCCTTTCAGAGCCGTCTGGCGCTGGCCGCCGGCATGTGCCTGCTGCCGCTGTGCCTGGCCATCGCCTCGCCGGGCGCCCATGGTCCCAACGGCGAGCACCTCGACGGCCCGGCGGCCGTGTCCGCAGGCTCCGGCCTGCCTCGCATCGAAGCGCATTCCGAGCAGTTCGAAATCGTCGGGCGTCTCGACGCCAGCAGCCTCGTGCTCTACGTCAGCCGCTACGAAACCAATGAGGCCGTGCTGGGTGCCCAGCTCGACGTCGAGCTCGGTAACCTGAAGGCGCGCACCGCCTTCGAGGCCGAGCCTGGCAGCTACCGCCTGAGCGACAAGAAGCTCGTCGATGCGCTGCATCGGGCGGGCAACCATTCCCTCGTCTTCACCCTCACCGCGGGTGCCGACAGTGATCTGCTGGATGGCACGCTGGCCGTCGCCGCGCACGACGAGAACGACCATGCCGAAGGTTCCGGCAGCGGGATGCGTCGCGGCGCTGCGATCGTCGCGGGCGTCGTCGTGCTGGTCATGGGCGCGGTGCTGCTGCGCCGCCGCCGCCACAACTTCGGAGCCGCACGATGAAGAAGACGCTGACCCTGTTCACGCTGGGCCTGCTGATGGGTGCAGCTCAGGCCTCGCCGGGCGCCCATGGCCCCAACGGCGAACATCTCGATGGCCCGGCCGTCGCCAAGGTTGATGGCCTGGCCCGATTGCCCGATGGCAGTGTGCAGGTGCCCGTGCCGGCCCAGCGCCGCATGGGCCTGCTGACCCGCATGGTGCCGCTGACCGACGCGCCCGCCGCGCTGCAGCTGCCAGCCCGCGTCGTCGTCGACCCCAACGCCAGCGGCCGCGTGCAGACCGTACAAGGCGGTCGCATCGAGGCCGGCCCCAAGGGCCTGCCGATGGCAGGCCAGACGGTGCGTCGGGGCGAGGTGCTGGCCTATGTGCGCTTTCACGCCGAGCCTTTCGCCAAGGCCAACCAGCAGTCCTCGCTGAGCGAACTGCACGCCGCCCGCGCCACCGCGGCCCAGCGTGTGCAGCGCCTGCGGTCGCTGGAAGGCAGCGTGCCGCGCAAGGAGATCGAGGCGGCCGAGGCCGAGTTGGCCAGCCTGACGGCGCGCGAGCGCGACGTCGGTGCCAGCCTGCAGGCCCGCGAAGCCCTGGTGGCACCGGTCGACGGCGTCATCGCCAGCACTTCGGCGCTGGCCGGCCAGGTGGTTGAGCCGCGCGACGTGCTGTTCGAGGTCGTGGACCCGACCCGCGTGCTCATCGAGGCCACCACGGCGGACCCCAGTGTGGCCCGGCGCACCACCGGTGCCCGGCTGCAGGAGCAGGCCGGCGTGAAGCTCAGCCTGGTCGGCGCTGGCCGCGTGCTGCGCGACGGCGTTCTTCCCCTGACCTTCCGCGCCCAGGCCGAGAAGGGCGACAAGGGCAGTGCCCCGCTGCCGCTCGCCATCGGCCAGGCGCTGAGCATCATCGTCACGCTGGACCTGCAGCTCAAGGGCTTCGTGCTGCCCGCCCAGGCCGTCGTGCGCAACCCGGCCAACGAGCCCATCGTCTGGATCAAGTCCGGCGCCGAGCGCTACATCCCGCAGCCCGTGCAATACCGGCCGCTGGACAGCAACTCGGTCGTCGTGACCCAGGGCCTGGGCGAGGCGAACCGTGTCGTCGTGCATGGCGCGTCGCTGATCGCGCAGATCCGCTGAACGGACGGTCCACATCATGTTCAACTGGATCGTCCGCTACAGCCTCCACAACCGGCTCTTCGTGCTGGCCTTCGCCGCCATGCTGCTGGTGTACGGCGCCATCACGGCCTGGCGCACGCCGGTCGACGTCTTCCCCGACCTCAACAAGCCGCTGATCACCATCCTCACCGAGGCCGGCGGCATGGCGCCGGAGGAAGTGGAGCAGTTGGTCACCGTGCCCATCGAGACGGCGCTCAACGGCATGCCCGGCGTGACGCGCGTGCGCTCGACCTCGGGCGTGGGCCTTGCCATCCATTACGCCGAGTTCGACTGGGGCACCGACGTCTACCGCAACCGTCAGATCGTTGGCGAGCGTCTGGCGCTGGTGCGCGAGCAATTGCCCGCCGGCATCTCGCCGGTCATGGGGCCGGTGTCCTCCATCATGGGTGAGGTCATGCTGATCGCGCTGCCGCTGAAGGCGGGCGACCCCAAGGCCGCCACGCCGATGCAGGTGCGCGAGTACGCCAACTTCGTTTTGCGGCCGCGGCTGCTGTCGATCGTTGGCGTGTCACAGGTCATTCCCATCGGAGGCGAGGTGCGCACGCTGCGCGTTGAGCCGGACACAGTGCGCATGGCCCAGGCCGGGGTGTCGCTGTCGCAGGTGCAGGCGGCGCTGACCGGCTTCGCCAGCAACGCCGGCGGCGGCTTCATCGACCTGAACAGCCGCGAGTACCTGATCCGCCACATGGCGCGCACCAACCGCATCGAGGACCTGCAGGGCCTGGCGGTGGCCTGGAAGGACGGCCGCGCCGTGCTGCTGGAGCAGGTGGCTGCGGTGCGCGTGGCGCCGGCCATGAAGCGCGGCGACGCCGGCTACAACGGCCTGCCCGCCGTCATCGTCAGCGTGCAGAAGCAGCCTGGCGCCGACACGGTGAAGTTGACCGGCCAGATCGAGGCCGCGCTCAAGGAGCTGCAGGCCGGCCTGCCGGCGGGCGTGGCGGCGCCCAGGGTGCTGTTCCGGCAGGCCGATTTCATCGAGGCCTCGATCGGCAACGTCACCGAGGCGTTGCGCGACGGCGCCATCATGGTGGCCATCGTGCTGTTCGCCTTCTTGCTGTCGGCGCGCACGACGCTGATCTCGCTGACGGCCATCCCGCTGTCGCTGGCGGTCACGGCGCTGGTGTTCGAGCTGCTGGGCCAGTCCATCAACGTGATGACGCTGGGCGGCATCGCCATCGCCATCGGCGAGCTGGTGGACGACGCGGTCGTCGACGTCGAGAACATCCTGCGTCGCCTGAAGCAGAACCGCGCCGCAGGCAACCCGCTGCCAGTGCGCGAGGTCGTGCGCCAGGCCAGCGTGGAGGTGCGCTCGGGCATCGTCTACGCGACGACCATCGTCGTGCTCGTGTTCGTGCCGCTGTTCGCGTTGCCGGGCATCGAGGGGCGGCTGTTCTCGCCGCTGGGCATTGCGTATATCGCATCGGTGCTGGCCTCGATGGCCGTGTCCATGACGCTGACCCCGGTGCTGTGCGCCTGGCTGCTGCCGCGCATGAAGCGGCTGGACCACGAGGACAGCCCGCTGGTGCGATGGCTCAAGGCCCGCGATGCGAAGCTGCTGGCCTGGTCCTTCCCGCGCGCCCGCGGGCTGGTGGGCCTGGCCGCCCTCGCCGTGTTGGTGGCGGCTGCCAGCGTGCCCTTCATGCCGCGGGCCTTCCTGCCGGCCTTCAACGAGGGTTCGCTGGTGCTGGGCATGATGTTCAACCCCGGCACCTCGCTGGACGAGGCCAATCGCCTGGGCCGCCTGGCCGAACAGCTGATCCGTGAAGTGCCGGAGGTGACACAGGTCGGGCGCCGCACCGGTCGTGCCGAGCTGGACGAGCATGCCGAGGGCGTGCACGCGTCCGAGATCGACGTCGACCTGAAGAAGAGCGAGCGCGGCCGCGAGGCGGTCATGGCGGCCATCCGCGAGAAGCTGTCGGTGCTGCCTGCCCAGGTGGCCATCGGCCAGCCCATCTCGCACCGGCTGGACCACCTGCTGTCCGGCGTGCGAGCGCAGATCGCGCTGAAGATCTTCGGTGACGACATCGACACGCTGCGCGGCCTGGCCGAGCAGATGCGGGGCAAGCTCAGCGCGGTGCCGGGGCTGGTGGACCTGACCGTCGAGAAGCAGGTGTTGATCCCGCAGATCACCGTGCGACTGGACCCGCGCAAGGCGGCCCAAGCGGGCCTCTCCCCGGGCGAGGCCATGCGCACACTGCAGGCGCTCACGGATGGCGCCCACGGCGCCGAGATCGTCGACGGCCAGCGTCGCTATGACCTGGTGCTGCGCCTGCCCGACGACCAGCGCAGCCCGCAGGACCTGGCGCGCACGCTGATCGACACGCCGGCCGGCCGGCTGCCGGTCTCGTCCATCGCGACGGTGGAGGAGAGCGACGGTCCCAACCAGATCGGTCGAGAGAACAGCCGCCGCCGCATCGTGGTGTATGCCAACACGGACGGACGTGACATGAGCCAGGTCATCGCAGGCATTCGCAAGGTCATCGCCGACACGCCGCTGCCGGAGGGTAACTTCATCAGCCTGGAGGGCCAGTTCCAGGCCCAGGAGCAGGCCACGCGCCTCATCGTCGTGCTCTCCATGCTCTCGCTGACCATGGTGTTCCTGGTGCTGTATTCGCGCTACCGCTCGGCCGTGCTGGCCTGCGTCATCATGGCCAACATCCCGCTCGCGCTGATCGGCAGCGTGGTGGCCATGTGGCTGGCCGGCGTGACGCTGTCGGTCGCGTCGATGGTCGGCTTCATCACTCTGGCCGGCATTGCGACGCGCAACGGCATCCTGAAGGTCAGCCACTACATCAACCTGTGCCGCTTCGAGAACGAGCGCTTCGGCCAGGACATGATCGTGCGCGGCTCGCTGGAGCGGCTCACCCCCGTGCTGATGACGGCCCTGGTCGCCGCTTTCGCGCTGACACCGCTGCTGCTGGCGGCCGACGCTCCCGGCAAGGAGATCCTGCACCCGGTCGCCGTCGTGATCTTCGGTGGCCTGATCAGCTCGACGCTGCTGGACACGCTGCTGACGCCTGTTGTCTTCTGGCTGGTCGGCGAGCGACCCACGGCGCGCCTCATCGACGAGCAGCAAGCCGCCGAGAGCGAAGCCCAGCAACTCCCCACCCGAGAGGCCTTCTGATGATTGCCCTGCGACGACTCCTGAGCCTGTGGACCCTCGCCCTGGCGGCGCTGCTGCCGGCGCCCGCGGCGGTCGCGCACGGCGGCGGCACGCCTCGGCACGGTGGCATCGTGCAGTTGGCCAACGACCTCAGCTTCGAACTGGTGGCCGGCAGCGACGGCGCCACGATCTATCTCGAGGACCACGACAAGCCGCTGGCCACGGCCGGGTTCAGCGGCAAGCTGGGTGTGTTGCTGGCGGGCGTGAAGACCGACGCGCCGTTGAAGGCCGTAGCGCCCAACACGCTGATCGCCACCGGTCTCAGATTCGCGCCCGGCGCCAAGGTCGTCGCCGTCATCACCACGCCCGAGAACCAGATCCTCGCCGTGCGCTTCACGTTGCGCTGACGGCCCTATTTCCCGTTCCCTTCCCGCTTTTCAAGCTCGAACCTTTCCAGGAGTTTTCGCGATGTCCCACAAGTGCCATTCCCGCGCCGCGATTCCCGCGGCTGTCCTTTTCGTGTGCAGCCCGGCCCTGTGGGCCGCGGAGGGCGGTGCAGCATCCACTGCCGACGCCGCCAACAAGCTCGAAGTTGTCAAGGTGGAGGGTACCCGGCAGCCCTACAAGACCCTGTCGGCCACCGGTGCCATGAAAACCGACACCCCGGTGCGCGACATGGCGCAAAGCGTGCGTGTGCTGTCCGCCGACATCCTGGAGGATGCCGGCATCACCAAGCTGGCCGACGCGCTGGACCTGGGCAGTGGCATCTCGAAGCAGAGCAACCTGGGGGGCCTGTGGGACAGCTATGCGATGCGCGGCTTCACCGGCGACCCCAACTTCGGCTCGGACTACATGGTCAACGGCTTCAACTACAGCCGCGGCTACAACGGCGTACGTGACTCCGCCAACACAGCCTCGGTCGAGGTTCTGAAGGGCCCGGCCTCGGCCCTGTACGGCCGCGGCGAGCCCGGCGGCACGGTCAACATCACGACCAAGAAGCCGCTGTTCGTACCCGAGTACACGCTGGGACTGTCGGGGGGCAGCTATTCCACCTTCCGCCAGACGGCCGACCTGACCGGCCCGATCAGCTCCGAGATCGCCTACCGCCTCAACGCCGCCCACGAAAAGGGCGACAGCTACCGCGACTACGTCAAGTCCGAGCGAACGCTGGTGTCGCCATCCTTCCTTTGGATGCTGGGCCAGGACACCACGGTGTCCTACGAGCTCGAGTACTCCAAGCAGGAGGCGAGCTTCGACCGCGGCGTGGTCGCCATCAACGGCAAGCTGGACGTGGTGCCGCGCTCGCGTTATTTCGGTGAGCCCAACGACGGCCTGCACACCATCAAGACCACGGGCAACCAGCTCTTCGTGCAGCACTACTTCAACGACGACTGGTCCATCCAGACTGGCGTGAGCTACCGTGAGAGCTCGATCAAGGGCATCTCGACCGAGGTGGGTGCGTTCAAGAGCGGCAGCACCAGCATCGTCAACCGCATGCGCCGCACCCGCGACAACCACGCGCTGGACGTGTCGGGCCGCTTCGAGCTGCTGGGCAAGGTGCGTGCCGCCGGCATGCAGCACAACTTGCTGTTCGGTGTCGATGCTTACAAGTTCAGCGACAACCGCCTGCAGTTCCGCGTGCGCAACGTGCCCGCGCTTGAACTGGACATCTACAACCCCGTCTACGGCAACCCGCCACCGGCCTTCCCGGCCACGCCGCTGACCTGGACTCACGAGGAGCAACGCTCCAAGTCGGTCTACGCCCAGGACCAGATCGACTTGTCCGCGCAGTGGAAGCTGCTGCTGGGCGTGCGCTACGACAAGTACGACCAGTCGATGCTGAATCACAACAGCAGCAAGACCGTGGAGCAGTCGCTGAGCGCCACCTCGCCTCGCGCCGGCCTGGTCTACCAGCCCAGCAAGACGGTGTCGCTGTACGTCACTGCTTCCAAGAGCTTCCGCCCGAACAGCGGCGTGAGCCGGGCCTTCGAGTCCTTCCCGGCGGAGAAGGGCAAGTCCGCCGAAGTCGGCGCCAAGTACGACTCGGCCGACGGCAAGATCAGTGGCACGCTGGCGATCTACAACATCTCCAAGAACAATGTGCTGACGCCGGACCCCTTGGACCCGAACAACTTCTCCGTCGCCGCCGGCGAGGTGCAGAGCAAGGGCGTGGAGCTGGACCTGGGCGGCGAGATCGCGGCAGGCCTGCGCCTGTCAGCAGCCTATGCCTTCACCGATGCCAAGGTCACGCAGGACAACAACAACTTCCTGGTCGGCCGCCAGCTCGCCAACGTGCCGCGCCACAGCGCCAACCTGATGCTGGTGCAGGCATTCAAGCTGGGCGGCAATGCGGCAACGGCGGGCGTGGGCCTGAACTACATTGGCGAGCGCGAGGGTGCCGTGGCGCCGTTGGTGGCCACCGACGACTTCAAGCTGCCGGCGTACACCAGCGTCAAGCTGATCGGCAGCTACGCCATCGGCAAGGCCTGGAAGTTCTCGCTGGACGTCGACAACCTGTTCGACAAGACCTTCTACAGCAGCTCCTACAGCCAGATGTGGGTCTTCCCCGGCAATGGCCGCAAGTTCACGTTGTCGGGACAGTACAAGTTCTGAGATAGGCCGCTTGCGCCGGGGGCCGGCGCAAG
This sequence comes from Roseateles sp., assembly GCF_036404855.1. Lineage (GTDB taxonomy): Bacteria > Pseudomonadota > Gammaproteobacteria > Burkholderiales > Burkholderiaceae_C > Pelomonas. Next base: position 10,788 of record NZ_DASWYS010000023.1, on the reverse strand, counting down.
CAGAGATGAGGAGACCCCATGTCCAGCCCCACCCAACTCGCAACGCACACCAAGCGCATCACCTCCATCGACGCGCTGCGCGGTTTCGTGATGATCGTGATGATGCTCGACCATGTGCGCGAGCACCTGTACCTGCACCTGAACGTCACCGACCCGATGACGGTGCCCGGCACACCGTCTGACCTGTACTTCTCGCGGTTGGCGGCGCATTTCTGCGCGCCAGTGTTCGTGTTCCTGACGGGTCTGTCGGCCTGGCTCTACGGCAACCCGCCGAGCGGAGCGCCGCGCAATGTGCGCGAGTTCCTGCTCAAGCGCGGCCTGCTGCTGATCGCGCTGGAGCTGACCGTCGTGAACTTCGCCTGGCAGGGCAAGTACGAAGTGATCTACCTGCAGGTGATGTGGGCGATCGGCTTCAGCATGGTGGTGCTGGCCTTCTTGTCGGGGCTGCCACGCTGGCTGCTCGCGACGCTGGGCTTCGTCATCGTCTGCGGCCATAACGCGGTGGCCGGCTACACGGTGCCGGACGACAGCCCCTGGTATCCGCTGTGGACGCTGATGCTGCACCGAGGCTGGCTGGTGGCAGAAGGGGTGGTGAAGGTCAAGCTCAGCTATCCGGCCCTGCCCTGGGTCGGCGTCATCTTGCTGGGCTACACCTTCGCGCCTCTGTTCTCGTCCGTCGTCGACGCGCTGAAGCGCCGGCGCACGCTCATCATCACCGGCCTGGCCTGCTGGGCGCTGCTGCTGGTGCTGCGCGGCTTCAACATCTACGGCGAGAACGCGCCATGGACACCGCAGGCGACGACGCTGGAGACGGTCAAGGTCTGGCTGAACTTCACCAAGTACCCGCCGTCTCTGGACTTCCTGCTGATGACGCTGGGCGGCGGCCTGCTGATGCTGGCGGCGCTGGAGTTCGCCGACAACGGCTTCACCAAGGTCTGCACGACCTTCGGCGGCGCGCCGATGTTCTATTACATCGTCCATCTCTACGTGCTGATGGTCAGCTATCGCATCGCCTTCGCCATCGCCGGCCCCAACCAGGGCACGCGCTTTGGCGTAGATGCCGATTCGTTCTGGATCGTCTGGGTGGTCTGGCTGGTCGTGACGGCCCTGCTGTACTACCCGGTCAAGGCCTACGGCGACTTCAAGCGGCGCACCAGCATTGGCTGGGTGAAGTACTTCTGAGCCCCAAGCTCGATCAGGACAAGACTTGAGATGGCAGTAATGAACGACACCCGCTTCTACATCGATGGCCGATGGGTCGATCGCCCCGATGCGCCCCGGCTTGCCGTGGTCGACCCAGTCTCCGAGCGCATCGTCGGCCATGTCGCCGCGGGTTCGGTGGAAGACGTCGACCTGGCCGTGCAGGCGGCCCGCCGGGCCTTCGACGGCTTCTCGCGCAGCAGCGTCGAGGACAGGCTGGCCCTGCTGCAGCGCATCCTGGCGCTGCTGGAGGAGCGTGCCGAGCTGTTCGCCCAGGCCATCGTCGCGGAGATGGGCGCGGCCATCAGCTTCGCGCGAGCCTCGCATGTGCCCTTCGGCATCGCTCATGTGCGCGCGCAGATCGAGGTCCTGCAGCGCTACGCCTTTCTGTCGAACGCGGGCGGCACGGCCACGGCCAAAGAGGCGATCGGCGTCTGCGCGCTGATCACGCCCTGGAACTGGCCGCTCTACCAGGTCACCGCCAAGGTGGCGCCGGCGCTTGCGGCGGGCTGCACGATCGTGCTCAAGCCCAGCGAACTGTCGCCCTTCAGCGCTCAGCTGTTCGCCCAGGTCCTGCATGATGCCGGCGTGCCGGCCGGCGTGTTCAACCTCGTCGGCGGCACCGGCGAGGTGGTGGGTGCGGCGTTGTCATCGCACCCCGAGGTCGACATGATCTCGATCACCGGGTCCACGCGAGCCGGCGTGCTGGTCGCGCAGGCCGCGGCCGTCACCGTCAAGCGCGTGGTGCAGGAACTGGGCGGCAAATCGCCCAATGTCTTCCTCGACGATGCCGACTTCGAGCAGGGCATCGCCAAGGGTGTGCTGGCCGGCATGCGCAACGTCGGCCAGTCCTGCAGTGCGCCGACGCGCCTGGTGGTGCCGGCCTCACGCCTGGCCGAGGCCGAGGCACTGGCGATCCGGACGGTGGCCGGCATCCGGGTCGGCGACCCGCGCGACGAGCAGACGACGATGGGGCCGATCGCCAACGCGGCGCAGTTCAGGCGCGTGCAGGAGATGATCGCCGTCGGCCTCGACGAAGGCGCTCGGCTGATCTGCGGCGGCCCGGGGCGTCCGGACGGACTCGACGCGGGCTACTTCGTGCGGCCGACCATCTTCTCGGACGTGAGGACCGACATGCGTGTGGCCCAGGAGGAGATCTTCGGCCCGGTGCTGGTCATCCTGCCCTATCGCGACGAGGAGGAGGCCATCGCCATCGCCAACGACACCATCTACGGCCTCGGGGCTCATGTGCAGTCGGGAGACATCGAGCGTGCACGTCGCGTGGCGGGCCGCATTCGTGCCGGCCAGGTGCTGATCAACTACCCCGCCTGGAACCCTCATGCCCCTTTCGGTGGCTACAAGCGTTCCGGCAACGGTCGCGAATACGGTGTTCACGGTCTGGAGGAATACCTCGAGACCAAGGCCATCATCGGCTACGCCTAGACGCGCCACGGCACGGGGTTGAGCGCCTGACGCAGCATGGCGAGGAAGGCCGTGGTTCGGGCGCTGCGGCCATGCCGCGAGCCGAGCAGCGCCACGACGTCGGCCGCCGGGGCTTCCCAGTCCGGCAGCGCGATGGCCAGGCGACCCCGCGCCAGGTCCTCGGCCACATGCCATTCGGAGCGGATGGCGATGCCCATGCCAGCCAGCGCCCAGTCGCGCACGACGGCGCCGTCGTTGCTCGACATCGCGGGGTGGATACGTACGGTCTCGGTGTCTCGGCCGTGTCGCTGCCTGAAGCGCCACAGCGTGACGTCCTCGTCGTTCTCCCGCACCACCAGGCAGCGCTGGCGGGCCAAGTCGGCCGGGGACTTGATGGCCTCGTTCTGAGCAAGATAGGCCGGGCTGGCGCACAGGAGGCGCCTGTTGGGTGCCAGCGTCGTGACGACCTGGTTCAGCGGCCCGGGCGGCCCGATGTGGATGGCCACGTCGCAGCTGTCCACCAGCCCCGCACCGGGATGGTCGGAGAGGTCGAGCGAGATCGTCACGCCCTCATGTGCACGGGCAAAGGTTTCCGCTACCGGCGCGACATGCAGCCGGCCGAAGCCATGCGGGGCCGTCACGCGCAGGTGGCCGCTGACCGTGCGGGTCCGGTCTGCCAGCGCCTCCGCGAGCGCCTCCATGGTCTGCGCCACCTCGCGCCCGTGTGCCGCCACCAGCGCACCCTCGTCGGTCAGGCTCGTGCGGCGCCCCGTCCGGTCGATCAAGCGCACACCGGCCCGCGCCTCGAGCGCCTGCAGCCGTTGCGAGACGGCGGGTGGCGTGACGTTGAGCTTGCGTGCGGCTTCGGCCAGCGACGCCGAATCGGCCAGCACGGCGAAGAAGGCGAGGTCGTCGGAGGTAATCATTCAGCTCTGCCTTATCTGTGGATGTACGAATCGTAAATTGCCTCCTTATGTTTCGGCGCCCAGAATGGCCTCATCCCGTTATCCCAACCATGCCGTGACCGAAGCCACCCTCGACCGACGCGACAACCTGAAGCCCGCCGCCAAGCCGACGCTGCAGGATCTGGAAACCCCCTGCCTCGTGCTCGACGCCGATCGCATGGAGCGCAACGTCGCGCGACTGCGTGCGCGGCTGACCGCGTTGGGCGTCGGGCTGCGGCCCCATCTGAAGACTTGCAAGTCGGTGGACGTGGCTCGCCGAGTCATGGCGTCACCGCAGGGCCCGGCCACCGTTTCGACGCTGAAGGAGGCCGCGCATTTCGCGGCAGCTGGCGTTCGCGACATGATTTATGCGGTGGGCATTGCGCCGGCCAAGCTGGACCAGGTGGTGGCCCTGCGCGCCGAGGGGGTCGACCTCGCGGTGCTGCTCGACACCGTGGCGCAGGCCGAGGCCGTGGCGGCCGCCTCGCGCGCGGTGGGGCAGCGCATCCCCGCGTTGATTGAGATCGATTGCGACGGCCATCGCTCGGGGGTGAAGCCCGGCGACACCGAGCGCCTGCTGGCCATTGGCCACGCACTGGCGCAGGGCGCGGAGCTGCGTGGCGTGCTGACCCACGCCGGCGGCAGCTACGCCGCGCGCGGCGAGCAGGCGCTACGGCAATGTGCCGAGGATGAGCGCCGCGGCGTCGTCGAGGCGGCCACGGCGCTGCGTGCGGCGGGCCTGCCGTGCCCGGTGGTCAGCCTGGGCTCCACCCCGACCGCACACAGCGCGACCGACCTGACCGGCGTGACCGAGGTACGTGCCGGCGTCTTCGTCTTCTTTGACCTCGTGATGGCCGGCATCGGCGTTTGCCAGGTCGAGGACATCGCGCTGTCGGTGCTGGCGACGGTGATCGGCCACCAGCCCGACAAAGGCTGGTTGCTGATCGACGCTGGCTGGATGGCGATGTCGCAGGACCGCGGCACCGCCAAGCAGGCCGTCAACCAGGGCTACGGCGTGGTCTGCGACCTGGCCGGCCGGCCCTACCCGGACCTGGTCGTGGCCGATGCCAACCAGGAGCATGGCATCGTGACTTTGCGCCCCGGGTCGGCAGGCGTGATGCCCGATCTGGCCATCGGCGACCGTGTCCGCGTGCTGCCCAACCACGCCTGCGCCACCGGCGCTCAGCACCGCAGCTATCACGTGGTGCGCGGCACCCAGGTCGCGATCGAGGCTGAATGGCCCCGCTTCGGAGGCTGGTGATGCCCGCGCCGCTGACTCTCGTGGAATCCACGCCCGAGCTGCCGGAACGGGCTGACGTGGTGGTCATCGGCGCCGGCATCGTCGGCGTCTTCACGGCCTACTACCTGGCGCGCCGGGGCCTGCAGGTCGCCCTCATCGAGAAGGGCCGCGTGGGCGCCGAGCAGTCCAGCCGCAACTGGGGATGGTGCCGCCAGCAGAACCGCGATGCCCGCGAGCTGCCGATGGCGACGCTGGCGCTGGATCTGTGGGAGCGCTTCGCCGCCGAGACCGGCGAGGACACCGGCTTTTCCCGCTGCGGGCTGCTCTACCTGAGCAATGACGATGCGGAACTGGCCGGCTGGGCGCGCTGGGGCAATTTCGCCCGCGGCGTCGGCGTGAAGACGCAGATGCTGACCGCAGCGGCGGCGGCCGAGCATGGCCGCGTGACCGGTCGCCCCTGGAAGGGCGGCGTCTTCTCGCCGACAGACGGCACGGCCGACCCGTCGCGCGCGGCCCCGGCGGTGGCGCGGGCGGTGATACGGCTCGGGGGCACCGTGCACCAGGGGTGCGCTGCGCGCGGCGTCGAGACCGAGGGCGGCCGGCTGTCGGCCGTCGTCACGGAGCGGGGCACGATACGCACCCGGGCCGCCGTGCTGTCGGGCGGCGCCTGGGCCTCGTCCTTCTGCCGCCAACTGGGCATCCGCTTCCCGCAGGCCACCATCCGCCAGACCGTGATGTCGGTGGGGCCGGGTGCTGCTGAGCTGCCGGCCACGCTGCACACGGCCGGCGTCTCGCTGACGCGGCGAGGCGATGGCGGCTATCTGCTGGCGATCAGCGGCCGGGCCCGTGTCGATCCGACGCCGCAGTTCCTGCGCTTTGCGCCGCAGTTCATGCCGATGTTCCTGCGCCGCTGGCGCAGCCTGTCGCCGGGCGGTCTGGAGGGGCTGCGCTCCGGCCACGAGCGCCTGGCGCGATGGCGCCTCGATGCGCCGACGCCGATGGAGCGCATGCGCATTCTGGATCCCAAGGTCGACGCGACAACCGTGCGCCTGACCCATCGTCGCGCGCTGGAGCTCGTCCCGGCACTGAAGGCCCGTGCGGTGACCGCAGCCTGGGCCGGCTACATCGACAGCACGCCCGACGGCGTCCCTGGCATTGGCGAGTCCGCCAGCCTGCCGGGCCTGCTGCTGGCGGCGGGTTTCAGCGGGCACGGCTTCGGCATCGGCCCGGGTGCCGGCCACCTGATCGCCGACATCGTCAGCGGCGCCACCCCCATCGTCGACCCACGCCCCTACCACCCGGACCGCTTTCAGGCTTCGGCGTGGGGCCAGGTCGCCGAGTTTTGAGGACTGCTATGAACACTCCCCTTCCCACCCTGGCCCCTCCCGGCGGCCACTATCGCCATGCGGTCTGCCACGGCGATCTGGTCTTCGTCTCCGGCCAGCTCGGCGCGCGGCCGGACGGCACGCACACGGCAGAACTGCCGTTCGAGGACCAGGTGCGCCAGGCATTGGCCAATCTGCGTGCCGCGCTGGCCTCGTCCGGCGCGGACCTGGACAGCGTGGTCAAGCTGACGGCCTACATCGTCGACGTGGCCCTCTGGCCGCGTTTCAATGCGGTCTATGCGTCGGTGATGGGCGAGGCCCGGCCCGCGCGCACCGTGGTGCCAGTGCCCGAGCTGCACTACGGCTATCTGGTGGAGCTGGACGCCATCGCTGTGCGGCGTGCGCCCTGAGCGCCGGGGCCGGCCGGCGCCACCGTTTTGGGGCCTGCTGCGCTGCAATACGCAATTCGCTGCCGTCCCGGTGGGGCGGAACGGTCGAATCGACGGCGCGCCCGGCCCTAAGCTGACGGGCATGCACGACCCAACCGCAGGCTCCGCCGCGAGCCCCCGGCGCCGCTCGCTGGAGCCGGCGCTGCAACACATCCGCGCCCACCTGGGCGAACCTCTGCGTCTGGAGGCGTTGGCAGCCCTGTGCGGCCTCAGCCTGTGGCGCTTCGCGACCGTGTTCCGCGAGCACGTTGGCATGTCGCCCTACCGCTATGTCAACGCGTTGCGCATCCAGCACGCCCAGACGCTGCTCAGCCAGGGCGTGCCGGCCGCACGCGCTGCCAGCGAGGTCGGCTTCTACGACCAGAGCCACCTGAACCGCCGCTTCAAGCGCCAGTGCGGCATGACACCGCGCGAGTTCCAGCAACGCGTGGGCGCGCCATGCTGACGCCCGACCCTGACATCGCGGATCTGCTGCCCGACCTGGTCGCGCTGCGCCGCGATCTGCATGCCCATCCCGAGCTGGCCTTCGCCGAGCACCGCACGGCCGGCATCGTGGCCGAGGCGCTGCGTGCGCTGGGCCTGGAAGTGCACGAGGGCATCGGCGGCACCGGCGTGGTCGGCGTGCTGCGCCACGCCGAAGGTCGCAGCGTCGGCCTGCGCGCCGACATGGATGCACTGCCCATGGCTGAGCAGAGCGGCCTGCCGCATCAGAGCCTGTTTGGCGGCGCTCATCACGCCTGCGGCCATGACGGCCACACGGCCATGCTGCTCGGTGCGGCCCGCCACCTCGCGCGCACGCGCCGCTTCGCCGGCACGGTCCACTTCATCTTCCAGCCCGCCGAGGAGGGTCGCGGCGGTGCGCGGGCCATGATCCAGGACGGGCTGTTCGAGCGCTTCCCCTGCGACAGCGTGTTTGCGCTCCACAACTGGCCCGACCTGCCGCTGGGCCAGGCCCAGACCCGCCCGGGTCCCATCATGGCGGCGGCGGATCGCTTCGACATCATCGTGCGGGGCCGCGGCGGTCACGCCGCCCAGCCCCATCGCACGCCCGATGCGGTGCTGGCCGCCAGCCAACTGGTCGGCCAGCTCAACACGCTGGTGGCGCGGCGCATAGACCCGGCCGAATCGGCCGTGCTGTCGGTGACGCGGATCCAGGGCGGCAGTTCCCACAACGTGATGCCCGCCGAGGTGCAGATCACCGGCACCGTGCGCAGCTTCGACGCGGCCAGCCAGGACCTCATCGAGGCGGCCCTGCGGGACTGCGCTGCGGGAGTCGGCTTGTCGTTCGGCTGCGAAGTGAACGTCGAGTACGTGCGCTATTACCCGGCCACGATCAACAGCGTGGCGCAGGCTCAGTTGGCGCTGCGGGCTGCCGCGACGGTGGGCCTGGAGGCTCGCGAGGCCCCCCGGCCCGCGTTCACGTCCGAGGACTTCGCCTTCATGCTGCGTGAGCGGCCGGGGGCGTATCTGTGGCTGGGTCAGGGGCCCAAGTCGGTGGGCGAGGGCGACTACCGGCCGTTGCATCACCCCTGCTATGACTTCAACGACCGGCTGCTGCCGCTCGGCCTGAAATGGTTCACCGAGGTCGCCGAGCTGGCGCTGGCGCAGACGTCTTGAGCTGACGGCGGCAGATTGCGTTGCGAGGGCCGGCAAATCGCGCATTTGCCGCCACGACGGGGGCAGGCTTCGGCACCCGCCCGCATGGGTCTATGCATAGCATGGAGTTCCATCTGACTTTCCCGGAGCGCCCCGTCATGTCCCGTCTTCTCGTCACCTTCGAGCTCGACCAACTGGGCGAGCCGCGCGAGTACCGGCCGCCTGCCGACCGTGTCCTCGAAGGCGACATCGTGTGCCGCAACTGGGATGTCGACAGTGCCAAGGATGGCAAGGTGCGCGCTGGCGTCTTCGAGTCGACGCCGGGCACAAATCGCTCCATCAAGGGCGAGACCTGGGAGTTCTGCCTGATCCTGTCGGGCGTGGCGGAGATCACCGAAGACGGGCACCCGCCGGTGACCTACAAGGCCGGCGACTGCTTCATCATGAAGCCCGGCTACACCGGCACGTGGCGCACGCTGGAGACGGTCCGCAAGGTGTGGGTCACGGCCTAGCGCTTCGCGCCAGGCGCGCGCAGGGCCAGAATGGTCACGGACGCCGCGAAGGTGTCTCTGCAGAGGACCGATCGCCGCCATGAATGACGCTCCTGCCCCCATGCGACCGGCGCTGCGGGGTGGCCTGCTGGCCCTGCTGGCCGCCATCCTGTTCGGCGTCAGCACGCCGCTGGTCCAGCAACTGGGACGAGGCCTCGGGCCGTTCGAGACGGCCGCCCTCCTTTACTTCGGCGCCGCGGTCGTAGGTGTGCTGCTGCGACGCAGGGTGGAGGTGGAGGCGCGCGTGCTGCGCTCGGACGCGCCGCGGCTGTTGGCGGTCGCCTTGCTCGGCGCCGTGCTCGGCCCTGTGTTCCTGTCCTGGGGCCTGCAGCGCGCGAGTGGCACGGGTGCCTCGCTGATGCTCACGCTGGAAGCGCTGTTCACTGCCCTCTTCGCCTGGCGCCTTTATGGCGAGACCATGGACCGTCGGGTCTGGGGTGCCCTCTTGATGCTGCTTGCCGGGGGCGTGCTGCTGATCCTTGATGGGGGCCTGGCGCCGGTGGGGCAGTGGGTCGGCCTGCTGGCTGTGCTGGCTGCCACGGTGGCCTGGGGCATGGACAACACGCTGTCGCGCGCGCTGGCCGAGCGCGACCCGGCCCAGGTGGTGTTGGTCAAGGCTGTGCTGGGTGCCGCGGCCACGACGACCCTTGCCGCTGCCGTGGGAGAGCCGCTGCCATCGGTCCCTGCCGCTCTGGGCCTGATGGCGGTGGGTGGGACAGGCTATGGCCTGAGCCTGCGTTTCTACCTGCTGGCGCAGCGTGAGTTCGGGGCGGCGCGCACGGGGTCGGTGTTTGCGTTCGCGCCCTTTATCGGCGCAGCATTGGCCTTCGCCCTGGGCGACCACACAGCCGGCTGGGGGGCGGTGCTTGGCGGCGGACTGATGCTGTTGGGCGTCGTGCTGCACCTCGCCGAGTCTCATGCGCACGAGCATGAGCATGAGGCGTTGTCGCATGAGCATGCCCACCGGCACGACGACGGCCACCACGATCATCACCACGATGTCATGCCCGTCGGCGCTCACAGCCACCCGCATCGGCACGAGCCCATGCGCCACAGCCACGCGCATGTGCCCGACGCTCACCATGCACATGACCACTAGTCGGTGTCGACGTTCAAGCCTTGTCAAGGCCGACGGCGGCCGTCTGAGCGAAGCTGAAGAGGCCCTCTTCCACGGTGGGTAGGTCTGTGTTTAGGACGCAAAGACAGGGTTCGGGAGCCTGCTCGTTGGCGGCTAGCTACCGCCTGCCGAAATGCTCGCCGGCATTGGTTCAACGCAACTGGGCGCTGCTGAAGCACCTTCCCGGGGGCGCCGATTGGCAGAGGTGCCACGGAATGCGCGCACACGCTGACTGACCACCCTGCCCCGGGAAGCAGCTCTACTTTCCGATGCAGAAGCTGCTGAAGATGACGCCAAGCAGCTCATCGGCGGAAAAGGCACCGGTGATCTCGCCGAGCGCATCGTGGGCCAGGCGCAGCTCCTCGGCCAGCAGGTCCAGCGCGGCGTCGCGCTGCTCGGCGATGGCCCGTGCCAGCGCCAGGTGCTCGGCCGTGCGGGCCAGCGCCTGCACATGGCGTTCGCGAGCGATGAAGAGCCCTTCGGGCACAGCCTGCCAGCCGGCCGTCTGCAGCAGGCGCTGGCGCAGCGCCTCCAGGCCGGCGCCGGTCTTCAGGCTCAGCGCGATCTCGCCGGCCGGCGCGGCGGCCAGGTCGGCCTTGTTGAAGACCTGCACGATGCGGCTGGCGTCCACGCCCGCCAGCCTCGCGCGGATGCGTTCGTCCTCGGCCTCGTAGTCTGGCTGACCCACGCGGTCCAGGTCATGCAGGAACAGGACGACATCGGCGTCGGCAATCGCATCCCAGCTGCGCGACACGCCGATGCGCTCGACCTCGTCGGCCGCGTCGTCGCGCAGGCCGGCCGTGTCGGTGATGTGCAGCGGCACGCCTTCGATCTGGATGGTCTGGCTGACCTTGTCACGCGTCGTGCCCGGGATGGGGGTCACGATGGCCAGCTCGGCGCCGGCCAGCGCGTTCAGCAGGGAACTTTTGCCGACGTTTGGCTGG